>NZ_JAWCTQ010000027.1:0-96285 GCF_032423885.1 Streptomyces tamarix
CACTGACGCCCCCTCGCGCCGCGCGGCTGCGCCCGGGGGCCCCCCCGCCCCCCCCGGCCCGGGGGGGCGGGGGGGGGCGGGCCCCCCCCACTCACCCCCCCCCCCGCCGGGGGGGTGCCCCGGGCCCCCGGTGCCCGGGCGGGCAGGGGGGGCGACGGGCGTAGTCGGCCGACCGGGAGGTTCGGCCGGTCAGGCCTTTCCGCTGCTCGGGCGGCGGCGACGGTTGACGAACACGGCGCCGCCGAGGGCCGCGGTGCCGACGAGCGACGCCCCGACGGCCACCTCGGTGGAACTGGGGGCCAGGGAGCCGCCCAGGCCGCCGTCCGTACCGCGGCCACGGATGACGGTGAAGGACGCGGTGGCGACCCGTGGGCTGTCGCTGCACCTGACCGCGAGGTTGTACCTGCCCGGCGTGGCGTGGTCATAGATCCGCGGCGTGGCGGCGGAGTGGCCCGAGGCGTTGACCGTGAGGGCCGTCTTGGGGAACGCGTTGGACGAGACGGTGCCGCCGTGGCCGCACCCCATGGCGCTGACCGCCAGGCTGCCGCCCTGGTGCACCCGGGTCGGGGAGACCGTGACGTTCGTCGGTCCTTTGGTGGCGTTGGCGAGCGGGGCCGCGAACCCGATCACCGCGCAGGCGGTGGCGGCCACCGCGAGGGCGCGTGAAGCACGCATCGTTGAACCTCCAGCGGAAGACGCCCCGAAGCGGCGCTCCGGGAAATCGACGGATGCGCCTCCCATGACGAACCCTCACCGGACATTTCGAACCTCGCATTTCGGCGGTGCGCCACCCCGGTGAGGCGACACGCCCGGAAAGCGGGGCCCTTGTCTGACGGATCCGCAGGTCACGCCCCGTCAGGCGGATCCCGTAGATGACTCGGAGGGGTCATCACCCGTCTGCCGCGCCGCCACCCGTTCGCCGCTCTGTGATCGCCGGGTCCGCGGTCCGCGCTTACCGTGCGGGAAGAGGCCACGAAGGGAGAAGCATGGGCCTGGAGCGCAGAGGCGTCGGGGACCGAAGTGCCTGGGACGTGATCAGGGGACGCCGACCGTGGGGCGCGCTGGCGCTCGTCATGCTCACCGGCCTCGCCATGATGCGGAACGGGGTCGACGCGTCGTCGGGGCCGCCCCAGCCGGCCGGCGCGGTGTCGGTGGAGCGGGGGCGCACGGTGGCGGCGCCGAAACCGTCGGCGGGGCTGCGCCCGCTGGAGTACGCGCCCGCGTCCCGGGTGCGGATCGAGGCGCTGAAGGTGGACGCGCCGATCATCGACGTGGGCCTGGACGGCGAGGGCTGGATCAGCGCGCCCCCGCCGCAGGACCCGAACCTCGCGGGCTGGTACCAGAACGGCATCTCGCCGGGACAGTCCGGCACGTCGGTCATCGTCGGGCACGTCGACAACGAGTCGGGGCCCGCGGTCTTCTACTCGCTGGGCACGCTGAAGCCGGGCGACCGGGTGGAGGTGACCCGGTACGACGGCCGCGTGGCCGTGTTCCAGGTGTACGGCGTCGAGGTGTACGAGAAGGAGGACTTCCCCGGCGTACGCGTCTACGGCGACACCGGCCATCCCGAGCTGCGGGTCATCACCTGCGGCGGGGAGTACTCGCGGGCCGGGGGCTACGACGGCAACGTGGTGGTCTTCGCCCGGCTGGTCGCCACCCGCTGAGCGCCGCCGCCCCCGCCGCGGCGGGCGGGGGCGGCGGCTTCGCGGCCCGCGTCACCGGCGCGGCACGGTGAGGTGGTACCCCTCGTCGAGCAGCCTCGGCAGGTACGTCCGCAGGGCGCGCACGGTCTGCGAGCGGTCGCCGCCCGCGTCGTGGGAGAGCACGACGACGCCGGGCGCGGCCCCGTCCAGGACGCGTCGCACGATGGTCGCCGTGCCGGGCTCCTGCCAGTCGAGGGTGTCGACGGTCCAGGCGAGCGGCTCCATGCCGAGTTCGGCGCCGATCTCGAAGGAGAGGCGGTTCCAGGCGCCGTACGGGGCGCGGTACCACAGGGGGGCCGAGCCGGCCGACTGCTCGATCACCTCGCTCGTCGAGCCCAGCTCGTCGCGGATGCGGGAGGGCGGCAGCTTCGGGACCAGGGGGTGCGACCAGGAGTGGTTGCCGACGACGTGCCCGTCGTCGACCATCTCCCGCAGCAGGTCGGGGTGGTGGACGGCCATCTCGCCGCAGACGAAGAACATGGCCCGCACCCCGTAGTGGCGCAGGGTGCTCAGGATGTCCGGGGTGTAGCGGGGGTCGGGTCCGTCGTCGAAGGTGAGGACCATCGTGTTGCCGGCGCCGGAGACCCGCAGGAACGGCCGCTGCCGCACCGGCGGCAGGGCGCGCCGGAAGCGGGGCGGGGCGTACGAGGTCATGGGGTGGAGCCGGTACGGGGAGGACGCCACGGGTCGGCTCGCGGCGGGTCCCCCGGCGGGGGCGGGTGCCGGGGGCCGCGGCGCGCGCGGCGGTGAGAGGCGCGCGGGCGGCGCGGTGGTGCCGGGCGCGCCCGCCCGGTCCAGGCTGAAGAGACCGACGGTGGTGGTGGCCCCGAGCGCGGCGGCGATGCGCAGCACCATCCGCCGCCCGGAAGGCATCTGGTCTTTTTTCATGACCAATGCTCCGCACGGGCGACCCGCGGAACAGGTGCGCGACACCGGGCGCGCGGGGCGAAAGCACCCGTTGGGACGAGCGGCCGGGCGGCCGGTCACGGGGCCCGGACGAGGCCCTGGGCGCCCGCGCCGCGGCTGAGGACGACACGGGTGATGCGGTCCCGTACGGGGGCGAGCGCGGTGTTCCCGGACGCGACGGCGGCGTTCAGGTCGACGACGCGGTGGGCGGCGGTGTCGAACCACTGCGGGACGAACTCGGCCCGCGTGACCTCCCAGCGGCCGCCGGGGGTGCGGGGTGGGGTGAAGGTGAAGCGGGCGATGGTCCCCTCGTTGCCGCGCGGGTCGTGGGCGCCGGAGTGGTTGACCATGGCCCCGGCGACCTGGTCGCCCATGCCGTAGACGACCCAGGTGCCGTTGACCTTCTCGTACGCCTGGGGGACGTGGGCGTGGGTGCCGAGGACGAGGTCGACGTCGGGGCGGCCGTCGGTGGTGGCCGCGGTGAGGGCGCGGCCGAGGGTGAGCTGCAGGCGGTCGGGCGCGGTCTGCCACTCGGTGCCCCAGTGGAGGCTGACGACGACGACGTCCGCGCCGGCCTCGCGGGCGGCGCGGGCGTCGCTCAGGACGCGGCTCTCGTCGATGAGGTTGACGGACCAGGGCCGGTCGGCGGGGACGGGGGCGCCGTTCGTGCCGTACGTGTAGGCGAGGTGGGCGACCCGGGCGCCGCCGGCCTCCAGCAGGGTGGGGGTGGCCTCCTCGGCGGTGCGGGCGGAGCCGGCGTGTGCGACGCCGACCCGGTCGAGGTGGTCGAGGGTACGGCGGATGCCCTCGGGGCCGTCGTCGAGGGTGTGGTTGGAGGCGGTGGAGCAGGAGTCGTAGCCGGTGGCGCGCAGGGCGTCGGCGATCTGGGGCGGGGACGTGAAGGACGGGTAGCCGGTGAAGGGGCCGTCGTCCTCGCCGTACACGGTCTCCATGTGGCAGAGGGCGAGGTCGGCCGTGGAGATGACGGGGGCGACCCCGGCGAACATGGGCCGGAAGTCGTATCCGGCGCCGTTCGCGTCGGCGCGGGCCGCCCGGATGACCGAGGCGTGCGGGAGGACGTCGCCGGTGGCGGCGAGCGTGAAGGGCCTGGCCGCGGGGGCGGCGCGGCCACCGGGGGCCGGGGGCGCGGGGGGCGGGAGGGCCGGGAGCCGCGGGGCGGCCGTGCAGGCCGCCGCGGCGGCGCCGAGCAGGGCGGTGGCGGCGAGGGCCGTCCGGCGGGTCGTGCGCCGCGTCGTCCGGTGGGACATGGGGGCTCCCTGGGGTTCGGGGCGGGGGAAGACAGAGGGAAGCCGGGGGAAGTCAGGGGAAGGGGGCCTCTCCGAATCCACAACCGGACATAAGGCACAGTCAATAATTCAGTGGCATAAGTACGATAAATTCGCCTCATTGGCCTCATGTCCTCGCGCCGACCGTTCGGCGCACCACTCGCCGCTCGGTGCGACCGCTCGTCGCAGACCTCGGTGCGCCGCCTGTCCGGACGGGCCCGGATGCGTTCGGATACCGCTCGTGGGTCCTGGAGCCGGCGGGAAGGGATGTGAACGATGACGACGGCCACGACGACCACCGACGAGCGGGCCTTGGAGGAGCTCCAGCGGGAACACGGACCGGCGCTGCTGAGCTTCCTCCTCGGGCTCACCTACGGCGACCAGCAGCGAGCCGAGGACCTGCTGCAGGAGACGCTGGTCCGGGCGTGGCAGCACCCCGAGGCGTTCGAGGCGCCGTACGAGTCGATGCGGCCCTGGCTGTTCACGGTCGGTCGGCGGTTGGCGATCGACGCGCGGCGCTCCCGCATGGCACGCCCGACGGAGATCGGGGACGGGGTCCTCGCCACCACCCCCGACCCGGCCGACCCCACCGAGTCCGCGGTCGCGGCGCTCGACATCCGGGCGGCGGTGGCCGGGCTGAGCCCCGCGCACCGCGCCGTGCTGGAGCGGATCTACTTCGACGGGCTGACGGTCAACGAGGCGGCCGAGGAGCTCGGCATACCGGCGGGGACGGTCAAGTCGCGGTCGTACTACGCGCTGCGGGCGCTCGGACGGTGCCTGCCGGGGTACAGCCGGGCGTTCCCGGGCGCCGGCAGGGGCGCCGACAGGGGCCGGCTGCCGTCCGCCGGGCGGTCCGGCGCCTGAGCCCGCCCGTCTCCGGGGGCCCATCGGATGCGTTCCTTCCCAGGCGTAACGGCACGGACGGGAACGTATGCGAAACCACACCGTGAAGTTGTGCAAAGAGCGGCCTCTCGCCCGGCCTTTCGGTGGAGGCTCGTCGTCTAGGGGTGCGTGGCCGAGTGACGCGCGCGAGAACGTCCGGGAGAAGGTGGGAACGTTGCGGCCCGAGAGCACGAACGGCACCGGCGGGGGCGGCCTGGCCGTCCCGATGGACTGGCTGTGTGCCGAGTACCTGGCCGACGAGCTGCTGCGGAAGGGCGGGCTGGTGGAGACCGGCTCCCTGGAGTACGTGGCGGGCCGCCGGACGCTCGCGCTGACGGTCTACCTCAGCGACGGCGCGGGGCCGGAGGAGCAGGTGGAGGAGTGGCTGGACCGCACCTCGTACGACCACCCCTGGCCGGAGTGGGTGCGGGAGCGGCTGGCCGCGCGGCGGGAGCGCGAGGGCGGGGGCGAGCCGGGGGTGGCCCTGGCGCTGGAGACCTGGCGGCTGCTGGAGGAGACCCAGTTGTTCGCGGCGGACCTGGGAGCGCTGCCGGCGCCCTCGGCGGCCGGGGTCGCGGTGGACGAGTCGGCGCGGGCGTGGCTGCCGTCGTGGCAGCTCGGCCTGCCGCTCTGCCACCTGGCGCTCCACCTGTACTGAACCGGGGCGGCCGCGCGGGTCCCGAAGTGCCCGAAACGCGCCGTTGCCGAGGGCGACCGCGCCGGTCATCCTGTGGGGGGCCGCCGGTGCCCGCCGGCGCCGCACCGAGCGCGTGTCCGTACGGCTGGGGCGGAAGTGGTGGTGGTCCTGATGGTCGCGGTGCCCGCGGCTGGCGAGGTGACCCTGGGCGTCGAGGAGGAGTTCCTCCTGCTCGACGCGGTCGGCGGCAATCCGGTGGGCGGCGGCGGCGACGTCCTGGACGCCGACCGGGCGCGGCACCGGCCGGACGGCGGGCCGGGGCGGGCGCTCCAGCGCGAGCTGCTGACGACGATGGTGGAGACGGCGACCGCCGTATGCACCGACCTGGCGGGGCTGCGCGCCGAGCTGGCAGCGGCCCGGGACCGGCTGGACCGGGCGGCCCGCAAGACGGGGCTCCGCCCGCTCGCCAGCGGCACGGCGCCGATGGCCGCGCCGGCCCGCACCGTCACCCCGACCCGCCACTACCGGCAGATGGCCCGGTTGTACGGGCGGCTCACCGACGAGACGGAGACCTGCGGCTGCCACGTCCACGTCGGCGTGCCCGACCGGGAGTCCGCCGTGGCCGTCCTCAACCACCTGCGACCCTGGCTGCCGGTCCTGCTCGCGCTCTCCGCCAACTCCCCCTACCACCAGGGCGCGGACACCGGTCACGCGAGCTGGCGCGCGCTCGTCCTGTCCCGCTGGCCCACCCACCAGATCCCGCCCCGCTTCGCCTCCGCCGAGCAGTACGACCGGACGGTCGCCGCCCTGCGCCGCACGGGCGTGCTGCCGTCCCGCGCCACCAACGCGTACTGGTTCGCGCGCCCCTCGAACCACCTGCCGACCGTGGAGGTGCGGGTCGCGGACGTCACGCCCAGCGTGGACGAGGCCGTGCTCCAGGGCGGGCTGACCCGCGCCCTGGTGACCACCGCGCTCGACGCCGTCGTACGGGGCCGGCCCGCGCCGCGGCTGCCCGACCACGCGGCGGGCGCCGCCCTGTGGACGGCGGCCCGGTACGGGGTGCGCGGCCCCGCCCTGCACCCGGTGACCGGCGACCTCGTCCCGGCGGCCGAGGCGGTGCGGGCCCTGCTCGACCGGGTGCGCCCGGCGCTGGAGGCGAGCGGCGACGAGGCGGAGGTGCGGGATCTGGTGGAGCGGGTGCTGGCCCACGGCACGGGCGCCGACCGGCAGCGCCGCCGCGCGTCCCCGGACACGCCGTGGACGGCGCTGTAGGGGCGCCGGGCCGTCAGGGCGCGTCGCGGTGGACGCCCGCCCGGTACTTGGGGACGCGGACGGTGACCTTCATGCCCGCGTCGATGCCCGTCTCCACCACCAGGCCGTACGCGTCGCCGTACACCTGGCGCAGCCGCTCGTCGACGTTGGGCAGGCCGATGCCGGACGACTGCGGGCGCTCGCCCGCGAGGATGGCGCGCAGCACGTCCGGGTCCATGCCGACGCCGTCGTCCTCGATGGTCACGACGGCCTCGGCGCCCGCGTCCCGGGCGGCGATGGTGATCCGGCACGTCCTGCGGGAGTCCTCCAGGCCGTGCTTGACGGCGTTCTCCACCAGCGGCTGGAGGCACAGGAACGGCAGCGTCACCGGCAGCACCTCCGGCGCCACCTGGAGCGTCACCTGGAGCCGGTCGCCGAAGCGGGCCCCGGCGAGCGCCAGGTACTGCTCGATGGAGCGCAGTTCGTCGGCCAGCTGGGCGAAGTCGCCGTGCCGGCGGAACGAGTACCGGGTGAAGTCCGCGAACTCCAGCAGCAGCTCCCGCGCCCGCTCCGGGTCGGTGCGGACGAACGACGCGATCGCGGCGAGCGAGTTGTAGACGAAGTGCGGGGATATCTGGGCGCGCAGGGCGCGGATCTCCGCCTCGATGAGCCGCGTCCGGGACAGGTCGAGTTCGGCCAGTTCGAGTTGTACGGAGACCCAGCGGGCGACCTCCGTCGCGGCCCGCACGAGGACGGCGGACTCGCGCGACCCGTACGCGACGAGCGCGCCGACGACGCCCTCCTCGCCGGTGAGCGGGGCGATGACGGCCCAGCGCAGGGGGCAGCCGGGGTCGGCGCACCCGGCTCGCACGCTCTGCCCGCGGCCCGACGCGAGGACCCCCGCGACGTGCTCCATGACCTGCTCGGCGTGGTGGCCGCCGGTGCCGTCCCAGGCGAGGACGGCCGTGCGGTCGGTGAGGGCGAGGGCCTCGGTGCCGAGGAGGGGGCGCAGCCGGCGGGCGGCCTTGCGGGCGGTGTCCTCGGTGAGGCCGGCGCGCAGGGGCGGGGCGGCGAGGGACGCCGTGTGCAGGGTGTGGAACGTGGCGCGTTCGACGGGCGTGCCCAGATCGAGGCCGTCGCGCCCCTCGCGCCGGGCGGCGAGCCGACCCAGGGCGAGTCCGGCGGCGAGCAGCAGCGTCCCGGCGGTGGCGAGCGCGGCGAGGAGCGTCCCGGTCACCGCTGGGCCCCCTCGGGCTGGGGGCGGCCGATCAACCCTTCGGGCAGGTGCAGCCGGGCGAGGGTCGCCGGGGTGCCGGGCGGGATGTGGCGGGGGGTGGCCAGCGACACGCAGACCATGGTGAGGAAGCCGAGCGGTACGGACCACACGGCCGGCCAGGCCATCAGGGTGTGCGGCCAGCCGTCCGGGGCGAGTCCGGCACGGGTCGCCATGACGGCCGTGAGCGCGGCGCCCCCGCCCGCGAGGAGCCCGGCGACGGCGCCCGGCGGGGTGAGGCGCCGCCACCAGATGCCCAGGACGAGCAGCGGGCAGAAGGAGGAGGCGGACACCGCGAAGGCGAGGCCCACCGCGTCGGCGACCGGCACGTTCGACGCGACGAGGCTCAGCCCGAGCGGCACGGCCATGGCGATGGGGGTCGCCAGCCGGAAGTGGCGCACGCCCCGTGACGGCAGCACGTCCTGGCTGAGGACACCGGCGACCGACATGGTCAGCCCGGACGCCGTCGACAGGAACGCGGCGAACGCGCCGCCCGCCAGCAGCGCCCCCAGCAGCTCCCCGGCCAGGCCGCCGACGAGCCTGTCCGGCAGGACCAGCACGGCCGCGTCGGCGTCGCCGGTCAGGGCCAGTTCGGGCGCGTAGATCCGACCGAGCGCCCCGTACACGGGCGGCAGCAGGTAGAACGCGCCGACCAGGCCGAGGACGACGAGGGTGGTGCGGCGCGCGGCGCGCCCGTGGGGGCTGGTGTAGAACCGCACGGCGACGTGCGGCAGGCCCATGGTGCCGAGGAAGGTGGCGAGGATCAGCCCGTACGTCGCGTAGAGCCGCTGCCCGTCGGGCTCGCCGGACAGGGAGCCGGACCAGCCGAGCGGGTCGCCCGGGTCGGGGACGCGCTCGGGGACGGGGGCGCCGGACGGGAAGCCGAGGACGGTTCCGGCCTCGACGCGGTGCAGGCCCTCGCCGAGGGTGGTCCGCCGCCCGTCGTACGCGGTCGTGTCGACCGTGCCGGAGACGGTGACGGTCAGCGGGGCGTCGAGGGAGAGGCGGACCGTGTCGTCGACGCGGACGGAGGTGTGCTCGCGGAAGACGGCGGGCGCGTCGAACCGGGCGCGCGGCGCGTCGTCCGCGGCCCAGGCGGTGACCAGGAAGAGCGCGGGGACGAGCAGCGCGGTCAGCTTGAGCCCGTACTGGAACGCCTGGACGAAGGTGATGCTGCGCATGCCGCCCGCGGCGACGGCGCCGGTGACGACGAGGGCGACGAGGAGGCCGCCGAACCAGTCGGGCGCGCCGGTGAGGACCTCCAGGGTGAGACCCGCGCCCTGGAGTTGCGGCAGCAGGTAGAGCCAGCCGATGCCGACGACGAAGAGGCTGGCGAGGCGGCGGACGTACGGCGACTCCAGGCGGGCCTCGGCGAAGTCGGAGAGCGTGTACGCGCCGGAGCGGCGCAGCGGGGCGGCGACGAGGACCAGCAGGACGAGGTAACCGGCGGTGTAGCCGACCGGGTACCAGAGCATGTCGGGGCCTTGGAGGAGGACCAGACCCGCGATGCCGAGGAAGGAGGCCGCCGAGAGGTACTCGCCGCTGATGGCGGCGGCGTTGAGGGCCGGCTTGACCGTCCGCGAGGCGACGTAGAAGTCGGAGGTGGTGCGGGAGATGCGCAGGCCGAGGGAGCCGATGAGGACGGTGGCGGCGACGACGACGGCGACCGCCGCCATCGCGTAGTTCTGGTTCACCGGCCCGGCTCACCTGCCTTCGACGAGGCCGGTGAAGTCGCGCTCGTTGCGCTCGGCCCGGCGCACGTACCAGCGGGCGACGAGCCACAGGACCGGGTGGACGGCGACGCCGAGCGCCGCCCAGAGGAACGGCTCGGAGGACGGGGCGGGGCCGCCGGGGGCGAGCGCGGCGGGAAGCGTGAGGAGCAGCGGCAGGGAGCCGACGAGCAGGGCGAGGGCGGCGAGGGCCCTGAGCGCGGCGCGGAGCTGGCTGCGCATCAGGGACCGGACGTAGGTGTGGCCCAGGGTGGTCTGCTCGCTGATCTCGGAGCGGGCGGGCGCGTGGCCCGGCGGCCGGCGGCCGGAGCGGGGCACTCCGGTGACGGTCTCGCGCCGGGGACGGCGCGGCGCGGGCTGCGGCTCTGGGGGCATCGGTGTCCGGGGGTCGGCGGTGCGGTGGTGGCCCGGGGGACTTTTCAGGAGGTCCCCGGGGGCTCGGGGGGTGGAGTTTACGCAGATCCCTCCCGTACGGGTAGGCGGATTGTCCTACCCGTGACCTGCGGGTCGCCTACTCCGCCCGGGTGATGTCGCCGAGCGCGATCTCCAGCTCCACGTACGACTCCTCGGCCCTGCGGAACGCCAGTTCCAGGGCGGCGGCGGCGCGCGGGCCGACCAGGCCCCGCGCCGTCCCGCGGAGTTCGTCCAGCACGTCCGCCCAGCGCCCGGCGGCGCTCCTGGCCCCGGCGAGGAGCGCGGCGAGCTCCTCGGGGCGGGCCGGGTCCGGCGCGGGCAGGGCGCGCAGGGCCCTCAGCTCGCGCCGCAGCGCGTCGATCTCCGCTTCGAGTTCCGGCACTCCGCCGCCCCCTCCCAGCTCCGGATGATCAAGGGTAGGCGCGGTACCGCCCGCCGGTGGGGCCGTACCGGTGGGGCGTCGGTGAACGGCGCGATCCGCGCGTCGAACGGTCGGCTCCGCGCGTGCGGCCCGGAGGCCGGCGACCCGGGGGCCGGCGGCCGGCGCCCCCGCGGCCGGTGCCCCGATGACCCGGTGACCCGGGGCTAGCCGCGGACGTGCCGCATCAGCAGCTCGCGCAACTGACGGGCGTGGCGGCGGCTGACGGACAGCTCGGCGCTGCCCACCCGCACCGTCGTGGCACCGCCGTCCAGCCGCAGCTCGTCGATGCGGCCGAGCGCGACGAGGTGGCTGCGGTGGATGCGGACGAAGCCGCGTGCCGCCCAGCGCTCCTCCAGCGTGGAGAGCGGGATGCGGACGAGGTGGCTGCCCCCGTCGGTGTGCAGGCGCGCGTAGTCGCCCTGCGCCTCGACGTACGCGATGTCGTCGACCGGGACGAACCGGGTGACGCCGCCCAGCTCCACGGGGATCTGCTCGGCCACCGCCTGGGCGGCCGGGGCGGGCCCGGACAGGTCGCTGGCCCGGCGGACGGCCTCCGCGAGGCGCTCCTTGCGGACGGGCTTGAGGACGTAGTCGACCGCCTTCAGGTCGAACGCCTGCACGGCGAACCCCTCGTGGGCGGTGACGAACACGACGAGCGGCGGCCTGGCGAACCCGGCGAGCAGCCGTGCGACGTCCAGTCCGGTCAGCCCGGCCATGTGGATGTCGAGGAAGACCACGTCGATGGCGTCCTCGCCGTCCGGTCCCGCCTCCAGGGCCCGGCCGATGCGGCGCAGCGCCTCCGTCGCGTCGGTGGCGCCCTCCGCGCTGCGGACCCGGGGGTCGGAGCGCAACAGGTACAGCAGCTCCTCCAGGGCGGGCTTCTCGTCGTCGACGGCCAGTACGCGCAGCATGCAGCGGAGTGTAGGCGGGCGTCCGTCGGGCGGGAAACGGCCGCCGGGCGGTCAGGCCGGCGGGGCCGGCAGGCCGTAGACGCGGGTGGCGGTGTCGGCGAACACGGCGGCGCGCTCGGCGGGCGAGAGCCGGGCGGTGAGGTCGCGGGCGGCGGTGACGACCTCGTCGTACCGGGCGGCGAGGAGGCACACGGGCCAGTCGGAGCCGAACATCAGCCGGGCGGGGCCGAAGGCGTCGAGGACCGTGTCGGCGTACGGGCGGAGGTCCGCGGTGGTCCAGGTGGCGTGGTCGGCCTCGGTGACGAGGCCGGAGAGCTTGCAGACGGTGTTGGGGAGCGCGGCGAGGGCGCGGACGTGCCCGGCCCACGGTTCGAGCGCGCCGGACGCGACGGGCGGTTTGCCGAGGTGGTCGAGGACGAAGGTCAGTCCGGGCAGCAGGGCGGCGGCGCGGGTGGCGGCGGGCAGGTGAGGGGGGCGGACGACCAGGTCGTAGACGAGTCCCGCGGCGGCGAGGGCGGCGAGGCCGCGCAGCACGGCGGGGCGGAGCAACCAGTCCGGGTCCGGCTCGTCCTGGACCTGGTGGCGGATGCCGGCGAGGCGGTGCCCGCCGGGCAGGGCGCGCAGCGCGGCGAGCCGGTCGGCGACGTCGGGCGCGGTGAGGTCGATCCAGCCGACGACGGCGCCCACGAGGGGGTGGCGGTCGGCGAGGGCGAGGAGCTCCCCCGTCTCGCCGGGGACGGTGACGGTCTGGACGACGACGGTGGCGCGGACGCCGGCCGCGCGGGCCGCGGGCGCCAGGTCGTCGGCGGTGAAGGTGCGCCGCAGCGGGGCCGTGCCGGGCCCGTCGAGCCACGGCTGGTCGCGTACGGCGAGGTCCCAGACGTGGTGGTGGGCGTCGACGAGACCGGCGGTCACGGCAGGAGCCCCTCGGCGCGCAGGTCGTCCCAGACGGCGTCGGGCACGGGGTGGCGGTGGTGGGCGACCGCGTCGCGGACCTCGTCGGCCGACCGGCAGCCCAGGAGCACGGAGGCGACGGCGGGGTGCCGCAGCGGGTAGCGCAGGGCGGCGGCGCGGAGCGGTACCCCGTGCCGTCCGGTGACGGCCTCGGCGTGCAGGGCCCGTTCGAGGAGGGCGAGGGGCGCGGCGCGGTAGTCGTAGCGGGCGCCCGGCCGGGGGTCGGCGAGGAGGCCGGAGTTGAAGACCCCGGCGGCGAGGACGCTCCGGCCGCGCGCGGCGGCCTCCGGGAGGAGCGCGTCGAGGGCGGACTGGTCGAGCAGGGTCAGGCGCCCGGCGCACAGCACGGCGTCCACGTCGGTGTCCCGCACGAAGCGGGTGAGCATGGCCGTGCTGTTCATGCCGACGCCGATGGCGCGGACGACGCCTTCCGCGCGCAGTCGCTCCAGCGCCGGGTACGCCTCGCGGAACGCGGCCTCCTCGTGGTCGTCGGGGTCGTGGAGGTGGACGACGTCGACCCGGTCGAGGCCGAGCCGTGCGAGGCTCTCCTCGATGCTGCGGCGCACCCCGTCGGCGCTGAAGTCCCATACGCGCCGGTGCGTGGCGGGGACGGCGAAGCCGTGCGCCAGGTCGTCGCCGGCGGGGTCGCCGTCGTACGGGACGAGGAGCCGCCCGGCCTTGGTGGCGACGGTGTACGCGTCGCGGGGGCGGTCGCGCAGGGCTTCGCCCAGGCGCCGCTCGGAGAGGCCGAGGCCGTAGTGCGGGGCCGTGTCGAAGTGGCGGATGCCCGCCTCCCAGGCGGCGTCGACCGCGGCGGCGGCCCCCTCCGGGGTGACCGGCGTGTAGAGGTTGCCGATCCCGGCCGCCCCGAACGACAGCTCGGTGACCGTGACCCCGCTCCGCCCGAGCGTGCCGCGCCGCATGCCCCTCCCCCACTCCCGTACCGGTCGGTCGGCGTCCGCAGCAGGACCGCCGACCGCACTATTCATCCGAGGGATGGCAGGCGTCAAGACCTCCCCTGTCCCGCCACTCCCGTCACATGGGGCTCCTGGCTTCACGGCCCGGGCCGACTGATCCGATGTCTCGCCGGATCTCGTGGGCGTCCCCGAGCCGGTCCGGCAGGGCGAACTCGCACCACACGCACTTACCGCTGCCACGCGACTCGACGCCCCAGACGTCGGCCAGCCGGTCCACGAGCAGCAGGCCGCGCCCCGACACGCCGCTCGTGTCCGCGTCGCGGCGGCGCGGCAGGACGCTGGAGCGGTCCTCCACCTCGACGCGGAGGCGCCGTTCGTGCCCGGTGAGCATCCGCAGGGTGAGGATGGCCCCGCCGTCGGTGTGCAGCAGCGCGTTGGTGATCATTTCGTCGGCGGCCAGCTCGATCTCGTCGGACCGCTCCCGTCCGCCCCAGGCCCGGACGGCCGCACGGATCATGTGGCGGGCGGAGCGCAGCGCCTCGGGGTCGTTCTGGGCGACGTGCTGCTGGAGCCTGCCGCCCGCCTGCGGGGTGTAGCCGCCCCGGCGGCGCAGCAGCAGGACCGCCACGTCGTCGTCGCCGCCCCGCTCGTCCACCACGTCGCAGAGCTGGTCGGCGAGTGTCTGGAGGTCGGCGGGCCCGTTGCGGACGAAGGCGGTGAGCCACTGCATGCCCTCGTCGAGGTCGGCGCCGGGCTGCTCGACGAGGCCGTCGGTGTACAGGACGAGGGTCTGCCCGGGGTCGAGTTCGAGGACGCTGACCGGGTAGTCGAGCGCGCCGAACTCGGCGGAGAGCCCGAGGGGCAGAGCGCCCTGCACGGGCACCCGCCGGCAGTCGCCGTCCGTGTCGCGCAGCAGGGGGTCGACGTGGCCGGCCCGGACGGCCTGGACGACGCCGGTCGCCAGGTCGACCTCCATGTAGGTACAGGTGGCGAAGCGGTCCGTGTCCAGTTCGCGGAGGAAGACCGACGCGCGGGCCATGACGGTGGCGGGGGTGTGGCCCTCGGCGGCGTACGCGCGCAGGACGATCCGGAGCTGGCCCATGACGGCGGCGGCGTGGGTGTCGTGGCCCTGGACGTCGCCGATGACGGCGCCGACGCGGCCACCGGGGAGCGGGATCACGTCGTACCAGTCGCCGCCGATGTCCCGGCCGAGCCGGGCGGCCCGGTACCGGACGGCGATCTGCGCGCCGGGGACGTCGGGGATGCGGCGCGGGAGCATGGCCTGCTGGAGGCCCTCGGCGAGGTCGTGCTCCTGCTCGAACAGCATGGCGCGCTGGAGGCTCTGGGCGATGCTGCTGCCGAGGGCGATGAGGACGTTGCGCTCGTCGGGCGTGAAGCCCTTCTTCTGGCTGTACAGCAGCCCTATCGCGCCGATGGGCCGGGCCTGGGCGATGAGGGGCAGGTACGCGGCGGCGGTGATCCCGAGGTGGGTGATGTGCGGCCAGAGGACCGGGTACGAGTCGGCGAAGTCCTCGGGCGACTCGATGAAGCGGGGGGCGAGGGTCCGGACGACTTCGCTCATGGGGTACTCCTCGTCCACGCGCGTGTAGCGGGTGCCGGGGACGAAGGAGCCCTCGGGGCCGTCGGCGACCAGGTGGATGCGGCCGGCTTCCAGGAGGCCCATGACGACGCTGGTCGCGCCGAGGTGCTCCAGGCCGTGGGAGTCCCTCAGCACGTCGATGACGTCCTGGACGGTGCGGGCGTGGGCGAGGGCGGCGGTGGTCGACTCCACGACGCTGGTCTGGCGGCGGCGTTCGATGTCGACCTCCCGCCGGCTGGTGGACTCGGCCAGCTCCTGGGTGGCGTCGCGGACGATGCCGATGATCCGGTGGGGGCGACCGTTCTCGTCGCGGCGGATGAACCCCTGGGTGTGGGTCCAGCGGAGGCCGCCGTCGCGGGTGCGGATGCGGAAGTACGCGCCGTAGTGCGTGCTGCCGTTCTTGAGGGCCTGCGCCACCATGCCGTCGAGGCGCACGGACTCGCTGGGCGGGACCCTCCGCCCCAGGCTCCCGGGCCGCCCGTCGTACTCGTCCGGGTCCATCTCGAACACGGCGAGGGCGACCTCGTCCATGTGCATCAGCCCGGTGTCGAGGTCCCAGTCGAAGCTGCCCATGCGGTTGAGGGACAGACTCAGATCCGGGTGGGCGGGCCAGTCCTCGGGAAGCGACAGGGCATCCGCTGCCGGATCAACCATGGAGCCACTCTGCCATCATTTGTCGGGTTTATCGACTGATGAGAAGTCATACGAGAGGACGGGACGCCCCTCCCCTCACTCCTCGGCGGCCACCGGGTCCGGGAGCGGGCCGTACAGGGCGTCACCCTCGGGCGGCGCGTCCGGCAGGGGTTCGTCCGGCACGGGCCCCTCCAACCCGGCGGACTCGTCGGACGGGGGCTCGCCGGACCCGGCGGGCCCGTCGGACGGCGGCCCGTCGGGCACGCCCCCGCCCCGGGTCGGCGCGTCGGGCACCACGGGGTCGGGAGCCACGGGGTCGGGAGCGGGGGGCCCGGACGGCCGGCCGGGCGGCGGCGTCCGCGTCAGGGCCGGCGGCGGTGCCGGGATCCGGCCGGCGGACGGCTCCCGCGGGGAGGCGGGCGCGCCCGCCCCCGCCCGGTCGCCGTCCGGTACGGGCCCGTCCGCGACGTGCCGGTCGCCGGGGTCGTACGCCGGGGGCACGGCGGGCTCGCGGTCCTTCTCCCCCCGGGTGCCGGCCCCGCGTTCGAGCCAGGTGCCGTTGAGGACGTTCACGAGGAGGAGGCTGTCGAGGGCCCGCCGCGCGGGGCCCACCAGCACGACCCGCTCGGGACGGAACCCGGGCCAGGGGTCGCCCCGGTACCCGGCGGTCGGCCGCACGTCCGCGGGAACCCGCAGCGGGTTGCCCGCGGCGCAGCGGACGCGGGGCGCGCCGTACCGGTCGACGAGGACCGCGGTGCCCGCCTGGAGGACGGCCTGGTACGGGGCCGCCGTGCCGTCGCGGTAGCCGTGGCCGGTGACGCGGGTGTCGGCGCGCAGCATCACGGGCGTGAGGCCGCGCACCCAGGCGCCGAGCCCGCCCGGGGTGACCCCGGCGGCCTGGGCGAAGGCGCGGGCCTTGTCCTCGTCGGCGGTGAGGAACCGCGCCTGCTGGTCCACGTCGCAACTGGGCAGCGAGTGCGTGCCGCCGTACAGGCCGGGGGTGGCGCCGTCGACGGTCCGCGGCGGCCGGGCGGCGGCCCCGGACGGGCCGCCGGGCGCGGCGGGGGACGGCGGGCGGGGCGCGGCGGCGCGGTCGGCGGTGAGGGCGGTGGAGGGGGTGAAGGGGTGCGGTCCGAGTTCGGCGGCCGGCTGGAGGAGGGGTACGGAGTCGGCCGCGGCGGTGGCGCGGGCGGCGGGGCGGCCGTCGCCGCAGCCGACGGCGAGCAGCCCGGCGAGGACGGCGAGGGAGGCCGCGGCGAGGGGACGCCGGGAACGCGCCGAGGGGCGGCGTGAGGGTGGACGCACGCGAACCTCCCGCCTCTCCACCGATCTGACCGGACAAGTCCTTCCATGTCTGCCGGACCCGGGGGTGGACCGCAACCGGAAGTCCGCCTCCCGAGGGCCCGGGCAGCCGACTTGAACACGTTCAAGTCGTAGCGCTACGCTCCGCACATCATTATTGAACGCGTTCAAAGCGCGGGAGGGGGTGCGTCGCGGTGACGGTCCTGGTGGATCTGGTCGTGATGCTCGGCATGCTCGTGATCGTCCCGATGGGGCTGCGGCTGGCGCCCGCACCCGGGACGGCCGCCGCCGCCCGGCTCTGGCCGCTGTTCGCCGTACCGGGTGCGGTGTCGCTGTGGCTGCCGCGCGGCGCCCTCGCCACCGCCCTCGCCTGCTGCTACGCGGCGGGCACCCTCCTGCCGGCGCTCGCCGCGCCGCGCCGCCTCGCCGCGACGCGCTCCCTCGCGCCCGCCGAGGTGGCCCTGTGCACCGCCCTGGTGAGCCCCGCCGTCGCCGCGACCGCGCTGGTCGCCGAGCGGTGGGGGCACCGGCTGTTCGGGTTCGATCCGGAGATCCTGGACCTGACCGTGCCGCACTTCCACTTCGCCGGGTTCGCCGCCGCGCTCGTCGCGGGACTGGTGCACCGCGCCGCCCCCGGCCGTCCGCTGGGCCCGTTCGCCGCCCTGAGCGTCCCCCTCGGCACCTTCCTGGTACTCCTGGGGTACTTCGTCAACGACTGGACCGAGCTGGCCGGGACCGTCGTGCTGACCGCCGGGATGTGGGCCGTCGCCCTGCTCACCTGGCGGGACGTGCGCTCCGGCACCGGCGACCGGCTCACCGGGGCGCTGCTGGCCGTCTCCGCCGGCGTGCTGGCGGCGACCATGCTGCTGGCCCTGAGCTGGGCGGTCGGCGAGGCGACCGGGCTGCCCCACCCGAGCCTGGCGTGGATGGCCGCCACCCACGGCCTCGCCAACGCCCTGGGCTTCGCGCTCTGCTCGCTCCTGGCCTGGCGCCGCCTGGCGGTCCCCCGACCCCCCACCACCGCTCCGGACCACGAGGAGGTCCCCGCATGACCCGGTTCGTCCGCGGCCCCGGCCGCACCACCGCCGCGCCCCCGCTCCGCTTCACCTACCCGGACGTCGGCGCGACCCGCTCCCCCGCCCTCCCGGACGGTTACCACCACCTGCGCCACCGCACCCCGATCGGCCACGGCCGGGACGTCTTCGAGGCGGCGGGCGCCGCCGTCACCACCTGGCGGATGCACCGCGCCTCCGGCGCCCGCCTGCGGTCCGAAGCGGTCCGGGCGGCACCCGGCGCGCGCGTACGGGTCTGCGTGGGCGTCGGGCCGCTGGAGTACGGCGTGCCGTGCGAGGTCGTGTGGACGGCGTACGAGGAGGGGCGCACCGGTTTCGCGTACGGCACCCTCACCGGGCACCCCGAGAGCGGCGAGGAGGCGTTCGTCGTCGAGCAGCTGCCCGACGGCTCGGTCTGGTTCACGGTCACCGCCTTCAGCCGCCCCGCCCGCTGGTACGCGCGGATGGCCGGGCCGCTCGTCCCCGTCGCCCAGCGGTGGTACGCGCGCCGCCTCGGCCGGACGGTGCGCCGGATCGCGCGCGGCTGATACTGGAGGGGATGGAGTCGTTCGCCTGGTTCGCCTCGTCCGACCACTGGCTGGGCCGCCTGCTCTTCCAGCGGGGCCTCGCCGGCCTCTACCTGGTCGCGTTCCTGTGCGCCGCGCTCCAGTTCCGGGCGCTGATCGGCGAGCGGGGCATGACCCCCGTGCCGGAGTACCTCCGGCGGGTGCCCGCGCGCCGGGCGCCGAGCCTGTTCCGCCTGCACTACTCCGACCGGTTCTTCGCGCTCTGCGCCTGGACGGGCGCTGCCCTCGCCCTGGCGCTGGCCGCCGGCGCGGGGGACGCCGTGCCCCTGGCCGTGTCGATGCTGATGTGGGCGGTGCTGTGGGGGCTGTACCTGTCGATCGTGAACGTCGGTCAGACCTGGTACGGCTTCGGCTGGGAGTCGCTGCTGCTGGAGGCCGGCTTCCTCGCGGTCTTCCTCGGCAACGACGAGACCGCGCCGCCCGTGCTGGTGATGTGGCTGCTGCGGTGGCTGCTGTTCCGCGTCGAGTTCGGCGCGGGGCTGATCAAACTGCGCGGCGACCGGTGCTGGCGCGACCTGACCTGCCTGTACTACCACCACGAGACCCAGCCGATGCCGTCCCCGCTGAGCTGGTTCTTCCACCACCTGCCGCGCCCCCTCCACCGCGTGGAGACGGCCGCCAACCACGTGGCGCAGTTGGTCGTCCCCTTCCTGCTGTTCACCCCGCAGCCCGTGGCGACCGCCGCGGCCGGGCTGATCGCGCTGACCCAGCTGTGGCTGGTCCTGTCCGGGAACTTCTCCTGGCTGAACTGGCTCACCATCGTCCTCGCCCTGTCCGCCGTCGACGGCACCCTCGTCGCCGCCCCGCCCGACCTGCCGCGGCCACCGCTGTGGTACGCCGTCCTGGTCGTCGCCCTGACCGTCCTGGTCCTGGCGCTGAGCGCGCGCCCCGTGCGCAACCTGCTCTCCCGGCACCAGGCGATGAACCGCTCCTTCGACCCGCTGCACCTGGTCAACACGTACGGCGCCTTCGGCACGGTGGGCCGGGTCCGGTACGAGATCGTCGTCGAGGGCACCGACGAGCCGGTGGCGCACGCCGGGACCGTGTGGCGCGCCTACGAGTTCAAGGGCAAGCCCGGCGACGTGCGGCGGATGCCGCGCCAGTTCGCCCCGTACCACCTGCGGCTCGACTGGCTGATGTGGTTCGCGGCGCTCTCCCCGGCGTACGCGGCGGGGTGGTTCGGGCCGTTCGTGGAGCGGCTCCTCGAAGGGGACCGGGACACGCTGCGGCTGCTGCGCCACAACCCGTTCCCCGACGCGCCCCCGGCGCTGGTCAGGGCACGGCTGTACCGGTACCGCTTCACGACCTGGCGGGAACTGCGGTCCACGGGCGCGTGGTGGCACCGGACCCTCGTGCGGGACTTCCTGCCGCCGACGCGGCTGGAAGGGGCGCCCCGCCGGACCCGGCACTGACGCGCCGGGTGAATCCTTGGTCAAAGCTGGTGGGCCCGGGGGCTCTCCGCTACGTTTCAGCGACAGTGAGCCGGGCCGAGCGGATGCCGATGACGTTCGGCCCGGCGGCCTGCCCGTCGAGGCAGCCCCGTCCGGTGTGCTCTCCCGTGTCGGCACCGGGCGGACGGACCCCGTGTCCCCGCCGCCGTCGCGGCGGGGACACGGGGCGGGGCCCTGCGGACCGGCCGGTCCGGCTCAGTCGATGCCGCGCAGGATGTGCGGCTCCGCGAGGTCGTCCTCGTACCCGGCGAGACGGATCGGGGCCGAGCGGGCCCACACCTCCAGGCTGCCGAGCTCGCCCGGACGGGTGGACCGGGCAGGGGGTTCCGCCGGCTGCTCCTGCGTGGTCGCTTCTGGTGTCACCGCGCACTCCTTCGTGTCGCGAACCTATGGGACGTGTGTTGCCGTTCGGTCGCGGTGGCGCCGGTCTCCGGGCGGGGCCGCGGCCCCTCGGTGGCAGGCCGGTCCCGCGGTCGGCGCCAGGGAGTTCGTGGATCCCGGTCGGCCGACCGTTCGCCTCAGAGTAACCAAATGAGCACGGTGCCGCTCGATGGAACGCATCACACTGTCGACATCCGGACACAATGGCCCGGAGTGCCCCATCCGGGGCACTCCGTGTCATCACATCGGGTGTGCGGAGCGCCGGCCCCTACCACTTGCCGGGCGCGTAGTCCTTCAGGAAGCAGCCGTACAGGTCCTCGCCGGCCTCGCCGCGGACGATCGGGTCGTAGACCCGCGCCGCGCCGTCGACCAGGTCGAGCGGCGCGTGGAAGCCGGCCTCCGCCAGCCGCATCTTGTCCGGGTGCGGCCGCTCGTCGGTGATCCAGCCCGTGTCGACGGCCGTCATGAGGATGCCGTCCGCCTCGAACATCTCCTGGGCGCTGGTGCGCGTCAGCATGTTGAGCGCGGCCTTCGCCATGTTGGTGTGCGGGTGCCCCGCGCCCTTGTAGCCGCGGCTGAAGACGCCCTCCATGGCGGAGACGTTCACCACGTACTTGCGCCGGGCCGTGGAGGCGGCCATCGCCGGGCGCAGACGGCTGATCAGGATGAACGGCGCCGTCGAGTTGCAGAGCTGGACCTCCAGCAGCTCGACCGGGTCGACCTGCTCGACGGTCTGGATCCAGCTGTTCACCGGCGCCAGGTCGGGCACCAGGCCGCCCGCGTCGATGGCCGTGCCGGCGGCGATCCTCGCCGGGGTCGCCGAGCCGCTCACCAGCGCCAGGTCCGTGACGTCCTGCGCGGTGAGCCCGTCGCCGCTCCGCGCGGAGGGCAGGGCGGCCACGCTCTCGACGGCGCCGCTGCCGAACGTGCCGATGACCTCCGCGGCGGGCAGCTCTCCGGCGGGCAGCGGGGCCGACTCGGCGGCGACCAGCTCGCTGTACGCCCGGCGGGACCGGCGCACGGTCTGCGCCGCGTTGTTGATCAGGATGTCGAGCGGACCGGCCGCGGCGACGGAGTCCGCGAGGGCGACGACCTGCGCCGGGTCGCGCAGGTCGATCCCGACGATCTTCAGCCGGTGGATCCACTCGTCGCTGTCCGGCTGCGCCTTGAAGCGGCGGATCGCGTCGTTGGGGAAGCGCGTCGTCACCGTGGTGTGCGCGCCGTCGCGCAGGAGCCTCAGAGCGATGTACATGCCGATCTTGGCACGGCCGCCGGTGAGCAGCGCCCGGCGACCCGTGAGGTCGGTGCGGGCGTCGCGGCGGGCGCGGTTCTCCACCGCGCACGACGGGCACAGCTGGTGGTAGAACGCGTCGACCCGCACGTACCGGTCCTTGCAGATGTAGCAGGACCGGGGGCGCTGCAGGACGCCCGCGATCTCGCCCGCGGCGGAGGAGCTGGGCAGCAGGCCCTGCGTCTCGTCGTCGATGCGCTCGGCGGAGCCCGTCGCGGTGGCCTCGGTGACCGCCCGGTCGTGCGCCGTCTTCGCGGCCCGGCGCTCCTGCCGGCGGCGCTGCTTGACGGTCCGGTAGACACCGGCCGTCGCGCGCCGGACGGCGATCGCGTCCGGGTGGTCGATCTCCAGCTTGTCGAGCTCCTCGAGCACGCTCAGGCAGACGGCCAGACGCTCGGGATCGATGCCCGGCCCGTACGCCTGGTTGTCTTCTGTCACCGTCATGGCCGCTGCCGTTCCTCGATCACTCGTTTGCCACGTTCCAAAAGTGGCACTTTACGGAGCCGACGCCCCACCCGCCAAACCCGGGCCGGCCGCGGTGCTCCGCGGCGGTGCGTCGAAGACGCAGTCGCCGCACAGTCCGCCGCCCGGGCAGCGGTAGTACAGGCAGCAGGTGCGGCGCCGGAGCGCGGGCCCCTGGAGGGTTCCGGCCAGGTCCGGATGGTCGAGCAGCGCGGCGGCGAGCGCGGCGGCCCGCTCGGCCGCGTCGACGCGGCCGTGGCGGCGCGCCCAGCGGGTGAGCTCGCGTACGGCGCCGCCGAGCGCCGAGCCCGCGTTGCCCCACAGCAGCCGCGGCGACACGGGCCCGGCGGCCCGCAGGGCGTCGCCGAGCGGGGCGAGGTGGCCGTCCTGGACGACCCGCCGCAGCTCCCGCGCGGTGCCGGGGCGGGTGGCGGTGCCCGACCACCACAGCTCGTCGGGCGTGGAGCGCGTCGGGTCCCAGTGCAACGTCGCGGGCGACACGTCCGGGAAGACGCCGTGCAGGGCGGCGGCGCCGAGCGTCACCGACCAGAGGCGCGCGGCGAGCCCGAGCTGCACCATGGACGCGGCGACCCGGTACTCGGGGGTGCGCAGGCCCTCGGCGACCCGGGCGACCCGTACCGCGAGGGGCGAACCCGGGTCCGGGGCACCGGCCGCCGGCCGGGGGGCGTACGCCCGGGCGAGCGGGGCGTACGCGCCGGGGCCCGGTGGCTCGGCGGGAAGCACGAAGAAACCGCCGACGTCGCCCACGGCCCGCAGTTCGGCGGGGGTGAGCCCCCGTGCCTCCGCTTCCATCCCGCTCGTCCCTCCCCCGCCCGCCGGCATTCGGCCCGGCACCACCGTAACGGTGCGCGCGGCCGGGTCGCGCCGCTCCCGCCGGGCCGGTGCCCGGCTCGGCGGTCAGAGGCCGACGCCGCCCCTCCTCAGGTAGGCGAGGGGGTCGATGTCGGAGCCGTAACCGGGTCCGGTGCGCACCTCGAAGTGCAGGTGCGGGCCGGTGCTGTTGCCGGTCGAACCGGACCGGGCGATGCGCTGGCCGCTGCTGACGGTCTGTCCCTCGCGGACGGTGAGCGCGGACAGGTGCGCGTACTGGCTGTACTTGCCGTCGTGGTGCCGGATGACGATCTGGTAGCCGTACGCCCCGGCCCACCCGGCGGAGACGACCCGACCGGAGGCGACGGCCTTCACGGGGGTGCCGGTGGGCACCGGGAAGTCGACGCCCGTGTGGTAACCGGAGGACCAGGAGGAGCCGGCCTTGCCGTACGCGGTGCCGGGCGCGGAGTCGACGGGCGCACTGAGAACCCCGATGCGGGCCTTGGCGACGGCGGGCTTGGCGGCGGGCTGCGTCCTCGGCTTGGCGGCGGGCTGCGTCCTCGGCTTGGCCTTGGGCGGGGACTGCGTCGCGGGCTTCGGCTTGGCCTGGGGGGCCGTGGGCTTCGGCGCGGACTGCGGCTTCCGCTGGGTCCCGGGCTTGGGCTGGGCCCGGTCCTTGGACGTGGGGGCCGCCGTGGGCTTGTCCGGGGCCTTCGTACCCGGTCCGGTGCGGGGCTCGGTCTTCGCGGGCGCCGTCGCGCGGAGCGCCAGTCTCTGGCCGGGGAGGATGAGGTCCGGGTCCTCCCCGATGACCGTGCGGTTCTGCGCGTACAGCCGCTGCCAGCCGCCGGGGACGCGCTCGTCGGCGGCGATCCGGGACAGCGTGTCGCCGCGGGCGACGGTGTAGCTCTCGCGGCGCTGGTTCGGGATGGTGGTCGGCGTGGCGGGCCGGTCGGTGCGGTCGCCGCGGGTCTCCGTCCGCACGGCGGGCGCCTCGCCGCCGCGGGTGAGCCCGGCCCGTTCGGAGCAGGTGGGCCAGGCACGCGGGCCCTGGCGGTCGAGCACCTTCTCGGCGACGGCGATCTGCTGGTCCTTGGTGGCCAGGTCGGCGCGGGGCGCGTAACGGGTGCCGCCGTACGCCTCCCAGGTGGACTGGGTGAACTGGAGCCCGCCGTAGTGGCCGTTGCCCGTGTTGGTCTGCCAGCGGCTGGTGGACTCGCAGGCCGCGACCTTCTCCCAGACGTCGACGGACGCCGCGTGGGCCGTCCCGGCGCCGATCAGCGGCAGGGCGCTGCCGATCGTGACGGTTAACGACGCGCGGTTGAGACGGCTCGGCTGCTGCCGGCGGTGTCGTCCCCGTACGGCCATGGCGGTTCCCCCCTGTGCACAGGTCAGCAGCCGCCCAAGCTAGAGGCGGGGCCGAGGCGTGACAAGGGGGCGCACAGAGCACAGGGGCGCGGACCGCCCCTCGAATGGCCGGAAGCCGTGGCACCGGGGCGGCGCGCGGGCGGGGGGAGCCCGCTGCATCCGCACGCGGGCGCCCGCGCGGGCGCGCGGTCCCGGTCCGGCGCGGCGGGCTCTCAGACGGGGCCGGCGGGGCCCGGTGCCGGGTCGGGGTCGGGCACCGGATCCGGGCCGGGCGGCCTCGGAACGGGGTCCGGGGTGGGCACCGGCCCGGGCGCCGGGTGCGGCGGCGTCGGCGCGGGCCCGGGGTGCGGCGGCGCGGGGACGGGCCCGGGCCCCGGGGCGGGCGGCTCCGGCACGGGCGCCGGGTCGGGCATGGGCGGCACGGGGTCGGGTCGGGGCTCGGTCATGACCTCTCCCTCGGGATCTCTTCACTCCCTGTCGAGATTCTCGTACCGCGCGTTCCCCCGCACGCCGGAACCATGCCGCTCCCTCCGTGAAGGGCACCGGAGACGGCACGGAGCCACCGCCGGGCCGCAGCGCTCCCGACCGCGGGGTCCACGTCCGCGGCGCTCCCGGCGCAGGACCCGTATCCGCGGCGCTCCCGACCGCGGGGCCCGTGTCCGGCGTCGGGGGGACCGCCCCTTGGCGGCGTCCGCGTCCGCAGGGCCCGCGGTCCGGGTGGCGTACGGGATCCGCCCGGCGGGGCGGCCGTCCTCACGCCCACCCGCAGGCGACCGCTCCCCCGCCCTCCTCGCGCCCCCTTCCGCCCTCCGCGTCAGCGGGCGGCCGGTACGGCGTGCGGGCTGCGCGCGGTGTCGCTGCCCGGCACCGGGGCGGAGGCGTCGGAACCCAGCTCCACGATCCGGTTGGCGGCGTCGACGTGGACGACGCGCGGCACGAGGGCACGGGCCTCGGCGTCGTCGACCTGGGCGTAGCTGATGAGGATGACCAGGTCACCGGGGTGGACCAGGTGCGCGGCGGCGCCGTTGATGCCGATGACCCCGGAGCCGCGCTCGCCCTCGATGACGTACGTCTCCAGACGGGCGCCGTTGTCGATGTCGACGATGTGGACCAGCTCACCGGGCAGGAGGTCGGCGGCGTCCATCAGATCGGCGTCGACGGTGACGGATCCCACATAGTGGAGATCGGCCTGGGTCACCGTGGCCCGGTGGATCTTGGACTTGAACATGGTGCGCAGCATGTCGGACTCCTGAAAGACGGCTCCCTGCCTGCTTTGCGCAGGTCAAGGGCGTTGCTTACTGTACACCGGCACGCGCCGGCCTCGAAGACACTGAAGAACATCGGTTCACTCCGGGGAAAGAGCCATCTACCTGTATTTCCGCGCGAACGAGGCCGTCATGACGCCGCCGACCAAGTGTCTGTTCGGACAGCCGTATCGGGAATGGGCGGGATCGAAGCTGATCAGACGCGGCCTTAAGGAGCGTTTTATCCCGGAAGGGTTGATTGATGGTGTTTCGCGATCCGGCCCAGTACGGGACCTTTAGGGCAGACGTGTCTGATGGGAGGTGTGGGATTCGTGTCGACAGTCGACAACCCGTTTCGTTCCGTCCGCTCCTGTCTGATCCCAACACGCCCCCGGTTGGCCTCGTTTGCGCCCTGGGGAGACGGTCTGCTCGACGACGGTACTACCGAAACATGACGCGACACCGCCCGTATCCCAGCGACCTGTCCGATGCGCGCTGGGAACTGATCGGCCCCACACTCACCGCCTGGCGGGCCAGCCGGAGAGGCAAGGGTCTGGACATCGGCCGCCCGCCCGAGCACGACCTGCGCAGCATCATGAACGCCATCCTCTACGTCGACCGCACCGGCATCCCCTGGCGCTACCTGCCGCACGACTTCGCCCCCTGGGAAACCGTCTACGGCTACTTCGCCGCATGGCAGAAGGAAGGCGTCTTCGACCAGCTCAACGGTCTCCTGCGGCGCCTGGTCCGGGAGACCGAGGGCCGCCACGGCGAGCCGAGTGCCTGCGTGCTGGACGCGCAGAGCGTGAAGACCTCCAGTAATGTGCCGGCGGCAGGCCAGGGCATCGACGCCGGCAAGAAAATCGCAGGCCGCAAGCGCCATATCGGGGTAGACACCCTCGGCCCGCTCCTGGCCGTCCAGGTCACCGCGGCGAGCGTTTCCGACAACGTCGGCGGCATACACCTGATGTCCCACATCGCCGCCACCCACCCGCGTGTGACCAAGGCATGGGCCGACACCGGCTACCGCGCCAAAGCCATCGAGCACGGCGCCCGCCTCGGCATCAATGTCGAAGTCGTCCAACGCGAACCCGGAACCAAAGGCTTCAAGGTGATCCCGCGACGCTGGGTGGTCGAGCGGACCTTCGGCTGTCTGATACACCACCGCCGACTCGCCCGCTACTACGAAACCCGTCCTCACCGCTCCGAAGCCATGATGCACATCGTCATGATCGACCTCATAAGCCGCAGACTCACCCGCGAATCCACCCCGAACTGGCACGACACCTGAAGCCCGAACCAAACAACCCTGCCGGGATAAAACGCTCTTTTACCTGACGGCGTAGCAAGCACATGCCGGCCACGTGGACGAAGTGGCAGCCCTCGTCGTGGTGGAGCCGGTCCGTCAGCTTGCCACCGCAGTCGCCCAGCTCGTTTCCGCACCAGCTGGCGTAGTGCGGATGGCGTCGGCGCAAGCGTTCCGTTCCGCGGCGTCCATCAGCACGATCACCGGGTGGTCGGAGTGGACGTACGGGACGGAAGCGCTCAGGGGACACGGCTCTCTCAAGACGTGGGCGAACCCTTGCGGAGCCGGGCGGCGGACTCCTGGATCCAGGTGGTGACCGACCGCCGGAGATCTGGAACCTCGCTCAGCAGGTGCTCGTGTGCCATCCATTCCTCCAGTACGTGCTCCGCCATTCGCACGGCGATCTCCCCGAGCTCGGCGCCCGTGGTGCCGAAACGATGGTCGAGGCGTCGTTCGAGGCGTGTGAAGGAAGCCGCGCTCACCGCTTCGAACCGCTTACTGCCGTCCAGTTTGAGACCGAGGTCCTCGACCTCGTCAGAGGGGGTGTAGGGGATGGTGGACACCAGGTCGTAGACGGGTGACAGGCTCGGAGTGAACTGGTCACGGTAGATCAGTGACCAGTTCTTCAGATGCGCGTCCCCGTTGCCGACGACGACGGAGAAGGCGATCCGTCGAACCGCCTCCCGCAACGCTTCCAGGTCATGGCCGCGGTAGGCGAAGGAGGCGACCGTCTCGAAGGAGGAGTTGTACTTGTCGATCGGGTAGACGTCCTTCACCTGGGCGAAGTCCTCGATGTGGATGCGCGCACGGCCCGGCTGCGGAGAGCGATCGAACCGCCGTACCGCGTAGGCCCACTCCTCCCGGTTGGGCCACATGCGGTCGGGGATGCCGTCCAACTCGTCCCGGTGTACCAACCGGACGTCGGGTACATCCAGGCCCACCTGCTTGGCGAGCGACATCATCGCGAACTCGTTGCGCGGTACGTGCGGATGACGGTAGTCGGGGAACTTGACCAACCAGTCCCCCAGTTCCCCGCCCACCGGCACCGTCAGGCGATCACCTCGGGCCAGCAGGGAGAACTTCAGCGCGACACCCGCCAGGGAAAACCTCCAGGGCGACTCGCCGCTGGCAGCGTGTGCGGATCCGCCGGTCTTCCGCACGATGCCCGCCTCGCTCCATTCCCAGCCGTCGTCGGGACCGTCCGCAGGAAGCACCTGTACCGCGCCCGGCAGGTCGTGCCCTACCTGGGCGAGCAGCTCCATCTCGCGGTCCAGGGAGACCCCCCGGTCTTGGGCGATCCACTCCCGCAGAGGTCCCTCCGGAAGGAGATTGGAGAACCAACGGGGCAACCGCAGGGCGGCGGCGTACGACCCGGTCAAGTCTTCCTCGAAGCGCAGGCCGAGTACCGGCCTGGAGGGATTCTCCACGTAGGACTGGTTGAGGACGAAGCGCGTGTGGTCGCCCCGCTGGCAGAGCGTGCCCACCCGTACGCCGTGGAGAAGCACGGCGTGAAAGACCTCCGGCAGACGACCGGTCATGGCCATCCCTTCCGATGACGTGAACGCTGCAGGGCTAACGAAGCTGATCGTCGGAGAAGTCGATCTCCGGTTCGTTCTCCTCCTCGTCATCGAAGTCCAGTCCGTCGAGGGACGGCGTGTCCTCGTAGTTCCATTCGGTCATACGGGCGAGGAAGGCGTCGAGGTGAGCACGAACGCGCATCTGGCGCGCTTCGAGGAAACCGATCCGGTCCCCGCGTGCCAACGCGCCGAGAGCATCGTCATCGATGAGGTGTGAGTCGATAACCTCTCGCCAAGTGGTCTCGTCGAAGTCGATGCGGGGCTCCGCGAGCATACGGAAGGTCTCGGAGGGCAGGTCCTCGCCGAACGGCAGGAAGATCCGGTTGGCCGCCCACAGTCGCTTGTCCTTTTCACCCGGCTCGTTGAGGCGGGGAAAGACATACGGGGTGGCGCCGACGGGTGTCTGCTCGTCGCCGAGAACACTGGACAGGCTCTGAACGTCCGCAGGAATCCCCGTGGCGAGGGAACGGGGCCGCAAGGACCACCATGCGCTGAGCACGATCTTCGTGGTGGCCTCGTTCGTACGGAAGCGGTCCGGGTTGGGACGGGCGTATACAGCGCCCTTCATCGTTTCCAGGAGCGCTTGCAGGGACCCCTCTTCGTTACCGGGCTTGATCTTGTTGCTCAGAATGCGGCTGAACTGAGTGAAGCTTCCCCTGAAGACCGACGGACCCGCGATCGACAGACGCCAGAAAAGACGCCTCAACAACCGCAGGCTGTTGGGCGTCGGCTCCGGGAAGTGCGCGAAGAACCGCGTGAGGACGACGAGCTGGGCCCGGTAGGGAAGCAGGGCGATGTGCGGTACCCCTGCGGTCTCGATCAGGAACATGACGGCGCGCACCAGCGCCTCCTCCGCCTCCCGGTAGGCCGTCTGCTCGTCCTCCACGAACTCAAGCTGCGAGCGGCGGGACCCCGTACTGAACTCGGTCCGGATGTCCCGCATGGGATCCGGGCCCCGCCGTGCCAGGAACGCCGCGAGGATGGTGTTGACATCGATGGTTCCGAACAGCGTACGGGCGGCCACATTGTCCGCGATGCGGGAGAAGTTCAGCCGGCCTTCAAATCCCTCCTCGGTACCGGAGTTCAAGGCCGTGAAAATTTCCGCCCGATTCAGCCGCCGACCATAGTTGTTCATCCGGTCGAAGATGTCCGTCAAAACGCGCAGGTCATCCTGACGCACCAGGTAAGCGGGGACCTTGTACTGGCGGAGTTTGGTGGAAACCTCCTCCGCCTTGTCGTAGTAGTCCTCCACATTCGGCCCCTGGGTGCGGAACCAGCTCAGCAAGCGGCGACCGTCGAAGAGTGTGGGAACGTCGATGTGATGCGGCTCCAGGCCGTATCGGGGCGTTTCGATGAACTCGTCCTCCGCCAGGTCGTAGACCACGTTGAACGGCTCGTGCTTGTTGCCCTCGGGGTGCAACGCGTTGGCGAGGCTGGTCAGGCGCTGCTGGCCGTCGACCACCCACAACACCTCGTCGTGCGCCGGCGCCTCGATGACCAGCTGCCCCAGCTTGATCTTCTCCGTAGGTGACTTCCGCACCCACAGTAGTAGGTTGCCCACCGGGTAACCGCGCACGATGCTGTCGAAGAGCCTCAGCACGTCCTTGGCCTGCCAGCGGAAGCCGCGCTGGAAGTGCGGCACTCTGATCCGGCCCTGCCAGGCCCACGGCACGAGCTCACCGAGTTCGTAGGTGGTGGCGGTGGGCTGTGTCGTGAGGCCCGGTGCGGTCTCGGACATCTCCTGCTCCTGTCGGGTCCTGGACGGGTGGGGTTGAGAATCGTACGACGGGCCCAGTCAGAACGTGGTGCCTTCCGGCCGGAAGAGCGTGCCGACGTCGAATTCGACGGCCTGCCCCTTCTTGCGGCGGGCTCCCTCGGAAGGTCGACGCCTCACTGCTGTCGTGCACGAGCTCGTCAGGTCACTGAACTTGATCGGGCGATGTCGGGTGATTGCCTGACAGGTGAGGGACGAGTCCGGTAGATGTGGGCGCGTGAATGACTCCACGCCCGAGGACGGCGAGCCCACATCCTTCGTCGAGAGGACGAAGAACTGGTATGAGAGGCACAAGCCGAAGATTCACATCGTCGGCGCCGTGACTCTGACCCTGGGCCTGGCCGTGGTTGCCCATCTCGCCATGAAACAGGACGGCGAGAGGCACAGCGTCGAGGACATCGGGGATTCCGATCCGGTCTCCGGCCGTGCAGCCACGGACGAGCCTCGTCGATCCTCCCTTGACCCTGACCGCGACCCCTTCCTACGGAGGCTCCCCGCAGGTCAGCAGGCTAGCGAGGCAGCCAAGGCGAGGTACAGGGAACTGACGAGCAACGACCTCCCTCCCGGTTACACCTTGGTTCGCCGGTGGTTCTACCTGAGCCCGGGTGACGAGGGCCCCAGCGAAGCCGCAGCCTGAGTCGGCGGGGACGGCCGGACCCTGGCGTCCGGCGCCGACAGGGGCCGGCCGCGGCTGTGGGACGTCTCCGACCCGGCGCACCCGATGCTGCGCGCGCAGCACACGGTGGCCGACGCGGACCTGGTTCCCCCGGCGTTCACCCGCGACGGGCACTCCCTGATCACCGGCAACGGCAACGGGCCGGGCGCGGACGGGCACCCCGCCCAGGTGCGGCTGTGGGACGACCGACCCCGGCCGGCCCGTCCTGCGCGACACCGAGCGGGCCGCCTCGGTCATGTCCGTCGCCGCCCGCCCGCGTCGCGATCTGGTCGTCTCGAACGGCGGCCGGGGGTGACGGCCTGGTGGCAGGTGGTGGACGGGCGGGAACTGCGGCGGGTGGCCGCCGAGGAATACGAGGACAGGTGGGGCAGCTACGACGGCGTGCCGCAGCTCGCCCTCAGCCCGGACCGCAGGTTCCTCGCCGGGGCGGACCGCAAGGACGGCGTACGGCGGCTCAGGCGACGGCCGAGGCGGCCGAGCCGGCGGAGATCAAGCCGGAACTCGGGGTGCTGTCCGCGGGGCAGCCGGTCCAGTCGGTCGCCCACAGCCCCCACGGCCGCCCACTGACAGCGGGTTCGAGGGAGGAACGGACCATCGCCCTGTGGGACATCAGCGACCCCGCGGAGCCGGTGCGCCGGGCCGACATCCCCGCGCAGGCGAAGGGCGGGCTCTTCGACACGGGAAGCCTCTGGCTCGCGGGCCCGCACACCGTCGTGGCCGTCGAGAACGAACGGCACCTGCGGTTGTGGGACGTCTCCGACCCCGACCGTCCACGCATGGGCGACGTGATCGAGGAGGCGGCGCTGCGCCAGGACGCGGTGTACGACGGTGTGTCGAAGTTGCTGACCACCGAGGAGAGCGGCGGCACGATCCGGCTGTACGACCTCTCCCGACCGGCGCGTCCGGTCAAGGGGAAGCGGATCCCAGCCGCTCCCGGGAGCTACTTCCCCGCCGGGAAGGACGAACTCGCGACCGCGGTCGCCGAGGGCACGATCGAGTCCTGGGACGTGTCCGATCCCGGCAAACCGAGGAAGAAGGAGCGCGGGACCGTACACCTCGACCGCGCCATCACGTCCGTCGACATCACCGCCGACGGCCGTCACGCTCGGCCCTGTCGGAGATCTCGGAGTTTCCCGGTGCGGCAGCGCGGTCGGGAAGGGGCCTCGACGATGAGTCTCCCGTCCGGGGCCGTCGGCGTCCAGAGGGTCCGCATCGACCGTTCCGCCCGGCCGTGCGAACACCGGACCACCCGGCTCGATACCTCCCGGCTGCCCGTTGGCCCGCGGGCAGACGGAGTCAGGGCGGCAGCGGCGCGGGCTCCTCGCTGGTCATCCCCGGGCGTTGCCCGGAGTCGGCCCGGTCCCGCCGGACCCGGACTGGGTGAGCCCGGATCCAGGACGCCCGGTCGGACCGAACGCGGGGCCGCGCCATCGGATGCGGCTCGGCGTCTGGGAACATGACCGCCATGGGGACGGCAGCGACTTTCCGCAGTGACGCCAGGGCTCAGGGCCGGGGCGAGGTGCAGGTGTGGGTGCTGCCGGCCCCGACGGCGGCCTCGCGCACCACGCTGGACCTGACAGCGCTGGACGAGCGGGAGCGGCAGCGCATGAACGCCTTCGTCCGGGACGGGGACCGCGTCCTCTACGGCTTCGCCCACGGCGCGCTCCGCACGGTCCTGTCCGCACTGACCGGCGAGGCGCCCGCCGCCCTCCGCTTCGCCCGAGCCCCCTGCCCGTGCTGCGACGAGCCGCACGGACGGCCCGTACTCAGCCCTGCGCGGCTGGAGTTCTCGCTGTCCCACAGTCGGGACCTGGTCCTGATCGGCGTCGCGCCGACCCCGATCGGCGTGGACACGGAACCCGTGCCGAAGCCCGGGACCGCGGAGCAGCTCGCGAGGATGCTCCACCCGGCGGAACGCGAGGAGGTGGCGGCTGCGCTTCCGGAGCACCGGGCGGCGGTCTTCGCCCGCCTGTGGGTGCGCAAGGAGGCTTACCTCAAGGGCCTGGGGACCGGCCTCGGCCGTGACCTCGCGGCGGACGACGTCCGGGGCGCGGTCGCGGGATGGCACCTCACCGACCTCCCGGTGGGTCCCGGCCAGGCGGCCGCCGTCGCGGTCGCCTCCCCGGCACCGTGCGGGATCCGCCTCCATCGGGCCCTCCCGGTGAAGTGATCCGCCCCCGTCCTCCGTCCGGTGGGTTCAGGCGTGCGTCTTCGCCGTCCGGAGGATGGACTCGGTGACCTGGTCCGCGCATGAGGTCAGGTAGAAGTGGCCGCCGGGGAACAGCTCGGACGCAAAGCCGCCGGTGGTGAACTGGGCCCAGGCCAAGGCGTCGTCGACCGGCACGACGGGATCGTCGTCGCCGGCCATCACCACGATCGGGCAGGCGAGGGGCTGCACCGCCGGTCGCGGCTCCGTGTAGGCGGCCAGGGCCGCGTAGTCCGCACGCACGGTGGGCAGGAGCATCCGCACCAGTTCCTCGTCGCCCAGCAGGTCTCCCGCGGTGCCGCCCAGCCGCCGCAGCTCCGCCAGCACCCCGGCGTCGTCGCGCAGGTGGACGGAGCCGGGCCGCAGTCGGGACGGTGCGCGGCACGCGGAGACGATCAGCGCGGCCGGCCCGCCGAGCGGTCCGCGCTCCAGGCGCCGGGCGACCTCAAAGGCGACCACGGCACCCAGGCTGTGTCCGAACAGCACCAGCGGACCGGACCGGCCCTCCTCCCGGTCGGCCAGCGCCCCGACCACCCCGTCGGCCAGTTCGGCGATCGAGCGGGCCGGCGGTTCGGCCAGCCTGTCGTGGCGGCCCGGGTACTGGACGGCAAGCGTCTCGACCGTGGGCGAGAGCTTCCGGGAGAAGGGGAGGTAGAAGTTGGCCGCGCCTCCCGCGTGCGGAAAGCACAGCAGCCTGACCGCCCCGGGCCGGGCCTCGCGGTAGCGGCGGAGCCACACGTCGGCCCGCACGGTCTGATTGCTCATCGCCGCCTGCCCTTTCGTTCGCCGGAGGAATGGCATTCTCCATCCTGCCGCATCCCCGCCCTGACAACACAACCAGGCTTTACGCCACTCACCTCATGAACACGTTGGTCCTATGGGGGAGTCACTCTTGACGACAGGCCACAGAAGATAACGCAGGCCGCCCCGACATACACCCTCTCATCGAGCCGGTTCCGGGGCGGCGTTCAAGTCGCTGACCTGGATGGGGACGTGCACTAGGTTTCAACCCACGTGTCTCGCCAGCGAGACACGCCCCGTGCGAGCCCCAAAACCGCTGTTACGATTCCGGCCGTTTGATCGATCCCTCAGGAGAATCCGTGACAAATCCGTTCGACGACGAAGATGGCATGTTCCTGGTCCTGGTCAACGACGAGAATCAGCATTCGCTGTGGCCTGCGTTCAGTGACGTACCGGCCGGCTGGACGGTGGCGCACGGCGAGGACACCCGCAAGAACTGCCTTGATTACGTGTCGACGCACTGGACGGACATGAGGCCGACCAGCCTGATCAGAGAGATGGGCGATGAACCGCGTTAGAGAGGTACCGCTTACATGGTGATCGGCAGCGAGTTCCGCAACCCCATGGACGCGTTGGTGGTCGACAGCGTGCGGCGCCTCTTGGGCGACACAAGCATCGGCATCGACGACAACTTCATGGACATCGGCGGCAATTCCATCATCGCCGTCCGCCTCGGGCAGGTCCTGAGCGAAGAACTCGGCATATCTCGCACCGCCCGCATCATTTTCAAGAACCCCGTGCTCAGGGACCTCAGCGACAAGCTCAGCGCCCTGGTCGACGACGCGGCCTGACCGCACCCTGGTCGTCGCGCTCCGGGCAGCACCCGGAGCGCGGCGACACCGGCTCCCGGATCATCCGGTGGGGCCCTCTCGCCGTTTCCGCACGCATTCAACGCTTCCACGCCGAAGTCGCTGACGCCTGCCCGGCTGCCCGGCCGCCCGGCCGCCGCAGCGATCTCGCAGAAAGCTGCCACAGGGGAAGGTGTCACATGACTACCGACGCAAGCACAGCGCCACCACAAGACCTGTTCAGACGGACCAAGGTCAATGCCGCCGACGAGCGGACGTTCCTCTTCAAACTTCTTGTCGCATGTCTCATCTGGGCGCTCGGTGTGGCGCTCGCACTGCTGCCCGTGCTGTGGCCACTGCGGGTGCTGGGTGTCATATTGATCGGCGCGATGTACGCACACTGGCTGGAACTGCAACACCAGTGCCTGCACCACTCGGCATTCCGGCGTGCCCGCTGGCACCGGATCGCCGGCTTCCCGCTGGGCATCCCCCTGCTGGTCTCCTACAGTCACTACCGCGTCCGGCACCTGCAGCACCACCGCTACCTGGGCACCGACCAGGACTCGGAGTTCTTCGGCTTCGACTCCCGTCAGCCCGTCACCTGGGCGGGCCTGGTCCGCGAGGCCCTGGCCTTCGGCAGGCTGGGCGGTGCGGTCGCGGACATCGTGCGTGCCTGGACCGGCTCCTGGACGTACGAGGCCGGTCAGATCGCACCGGCCCGCGAGCGCGAAGTCGTCGCCGAATACCGGCTGTTCGCGCTGCCGATCCTCACGGCCGCCGCGCTGGTCGCGCTCGACCAGGGCGCACTGGTGCTGTGGGTGTGGCTGCTCCCCCTGCTGGTCGCGGTGCCCCTGCACTTCCTCGTCGAACTGCCCGAGCACATCATGTGCGACAACACCAGCACCGACGTGCTGCGCAACACCCGTTCCATCACCGGCAGCTGGTTCAGCACCTGGTACACCAACGGCAACAACCTGCACATCGAGCACCACGCGGCCATGGTCGTCCCGATCAACCGGCTGCGCCAGCGCCACGATCTGACGCTGGCGCACGCGAAGCACACCTGCCCCAGCTATCCGCAGTTCTTCCGCGCCATCGCCCAGGAGGCCGCCGCCAACCGCCGTACGGCCCGTGCACGGGCCGGCGCCCGTGCCGAATAGCACCCCTCTCCACGCATTCAAGAAGGCAGGACGGCATGAACGACACCTCTGAGCCCGTGGCGACGCCGACCGGGATCACCCAGCGTCCGGCGGGCGCGGGCGCCCCTTTGTCCTTCGCCCAGCAGCGCCTGTGGTTCCTGGACCAGCTCGGCCTCGACGGCACGGCGTACCACCCGCCGTACGCGCTGCGACTGCCGGGCCCGGTGGACCTCGATGTGGCGACCCGGGCCTTCCAGGCCCTGGTGCGACGGCACGAGACCCTGCGGACCACCTTCACGTCCGCCGACGGCGGGCCGGTGCAGACGATCGCCTCGGCGGACGGCTACGCCTGGGAGCCCCGCAGGGTCGACCTGCGCGCCGCGGACGACGCCGAGGAGCAGGTGCGGCAGCTCGCGGCGCAGCAGGCGCAGGCGCCGTTCGACCTCGCCCGGGGCCCGCTGCTCCGGGTGACGCTGGTGGCGCTCGCCGAGCAGGAGACCGTCGCGTTGATCAACCTGCACCCGACGCTCGGCGACGACGGGTCGATGACGGTACTGACGGACGAGGTCGGCCGTTTGTACGAAGCCTTCCTCGCGGGCGGTGTCGATCCACTGCCGCCGCTCGCCGTCCAGTACGCCGACTACGCCCACTGGCAGCGCGTGCGGTTCACGGAGGGCACGGCGGACCGGGAGGCACGGCAGGGGCTGGCGCACTGGCGCGAGCGGCTCCGCGGCGAGCTGCCCACCCTGCGGGTGCCGACCGACCGCAACCGCTCGCGGCCGCCCGTCCGGACGTACGCGGCAGGGACCCGCTCCTTCACCCTGTCCGCCGACCTGACCGCCGGACTGAAGCAGGTGGCCGAGCACGCGGACGCCTCCCTGTTCGTCACGCTGCTCGCCGGATACTCGGCCCTGCTGCACCGCTACTCGGGCCAGGACGACATCGTGGTGGGCACGCCGGTGGCGGGCCGCGACCGGCCGGAGACCGCATCGCTCATCGGCCGCCTGGCGAACGCCCTGGCCCTGCGCGTGGACCTGACCGGTGACCCGACGTTCCGGGAGCTGCTCTCGCGCACCCGGCAGGTGTGCCGTGCGGACTTCGCCCACCAGGACGTTCCGTTCGAGCGCGTGGTCGAGGAGGTGCGGCAGGAGCGCGATCCCGGCCGTGCCCCGCTGTTCCGGACGATGCTGTCGCTGCACACCGCCGCGCGGACCGCACCGGGGCCGCGCACCGGCCCGTTCAACGGCGAGAACCGGGCCACGGCGATGTACGACCTGTGCCTGCGTGTCGTCGACGAGGGGCGACTGCTGCGCTGTGACTGGGGGTTCGACGTCGACCTGTTCGTCGACGCCACCGTCGAGCGGATGGCGGGTCACTTCGAACGGCTGCTGGCCGGCGCCGTGGCCGACCCCGATCTGCCGCTGTCCCGGCTGCCGCTGCTCTCGGAACCGGAGCGGACCGAGGTGCTGACCCGGGACAACCTGATCTCCGTCGAGGTCTCCCCCGACCTGTGTGTGCACCACCTGTTCGAGGAGCACGCCCGCGCCACTCCCGACGCCGTGGCGGTGGTGGACGGGGAGGACCGGATCAGCTACCGGGAGCTCGACCGGCGGGCCGGGATCATCGCCGCCCGGCTGCGCGCACTCGGCGTCGGCCCGGAGTCCCGGGTGGGGCTGTGCGCGCCGCGCTGCCCCGACTCGGTGGCGGCTCTGCTCGGCATCCTCAGGGCGGGCGGCGCGTACGTGCCGCTCGATCCGGACCACCCGGTGGACCGCCTGCGGTACGTGCTCTCGGACGCCTCCGTACGCCTGCTCCTGACGCGCCACGACGTGGCGGCCGCGATACCGGGGCTCACCGACGGGCTGAGCGTCGGCCACTTCGACGACTGGCTCGCCGAGGGCGTCGACGCGGCGGAGGCCGGGCCGTCCGCCGCCGCGCGGGCCCCGTACGCCGAACCGAACGCGGACAACCTGGCCTTCCTCGTGTACACCTCGGGATCGACCGGCCGCGCCAAGGGTGCGATGCTCACCCACGGCGCCCTGATGAGCGCCTTCCGCTCCTGGGAGCGGGTCTACCACCTGGGCACGGTGGTGCACCGGCACCTCCAGGCCGCGAACATCGGCTTCGACGTGTTCACCGGTGACATGGTCCGCGCGCTGTGCTCCGGTGGCACGCTCGTGCTGTGCGACCGTGAGACGCTGCTCGATCCGGCACGGCTGTACGCGCTGCTCCAGCGGGAGCGGATCGACTTCGCCGACCTCGTCCCGGTCGTCGTCCGCCGGCTCAGCGCCTACGTGGCCGACCAGGGGCGGCTGCTGGACAACTTCAAGGTGCTGGCCGTCGGCGCGGACATCTGGTTCATGCGGGACTACTGGGACCTGGCGAAGCTGTGTCCTCCCGGCACCCGTCTGGTCAACTCGTACGGCATCACCGAATCGACCGTGGACAGCGGCCTGTTCGAGACTCCGATGCCCGAGCGCGGCGACGAGGAGCCGGTCCCGATCGGCCGCCCGCTGCCCAACACCGAGTTCTACGTCCTCGACAGCAGGCTCCAGCCCGTGCCCGTCGGAGTGAACGGCACCCTCTACATCGGCGGCCTTGCCCTGGCCCGCGGCTACGTGGGGCGCCCCGCGCTCACCGCCGAGCGGTTCCTCGCCCACCCCTTCTCGGACCGGCCGGGCGCCCGCCTGTACAACACCGGCGACCTGGCGCGGATGCTGCCCACGGGCGACGTGGAGGTGCTGGGCCGGGTGGACCGGCAGGTCAAGCTGCGCGGGTTCCGGATCGAGCTGGAGGAGGTCGAGTCGGTACTCGGCCAGCACCCGGACGTCCAGGCCGCCGCCGTGATCGTCCGGGAGGACACCCCGGGCGACCGGCGTCTGGCCGGCTACGTCGAGCCGCGGCCGGGGTTCAACCCCGACCCGGTCGCTCTGCGGAAGTACCTGCGCACCCAACTGCCGTACTACATGGTGCCGTCCACCATCACCCTGCTCCAGCGGATGCCGCTGAACGCGAACGGCAAGCACGACCGCAAGGCGCTGCCCGCTCCGGTCCCCGTGGCGAACACGGTCTAGGTCCGGAGCCGCTCGCCGGTTTCACACTGGGGGCGCCCCACCGATGGAGCATCGGTGGGGCGCCCCCAGTGGTGTGTCCCGTGACCCGTCAGACCGGGCTCACCGGACTCGGGGAAGGTACGGGCCCGCCGGTCATGTCGCCGAGCGCCACCACGATCTTCCGCGGCCCCGTGAAGGGGCTGCGCGAGTGCGCGACCAGCATGTTGTCGAGGACCAGGACGTCGCCCTCCTGCCAGGAGAAGGCGACCGACTCACGGTCCATCAGGTCGCGGACCTCGGCCACGACGGCGTCGTCGATGACCGTGCCGTCGCCCCAGAAGACGTTGCGCGGCATGCCCTGATCGCCGCAGATCGCGAGCAGCGAGGAGCGCGTTTCCGGGTCGAGCGACGACGGGTGGTGCAGGGCGAGCTGGTTGAAGAACACGGCCTCGCCGGTCACCGGGTGGCGCAGCACCGCCTCGGCCTGGCGCGAGGTCCGCAGGCCGCCGTCCGGCGTCCACTCGAAGCCGGTCCCCTCCTCCGCGCACTTGCGCTCGACCTCGGCCGGATCGTCGGTACGGAAGAAGCGCGACCAGCTGACGTCGACGCCTTCGATGAAGTTGCGGACGTAACGGAGCTTCTTGGTGGCGAACAGCTCGACCAGCTCCGGACGCATACGGTCGAGGACCGTACGGCAGTCGACGATCGGCGTCTGGCCTCCGGTGTGCGGGGCCACGATGCAGGAGAAGAACTGGCGCATCGGCCACTGCGGCAGATGCGAACTCTCGTTGTGGAAGAGGATCGAGAGGTCTTCGGGATACGGCGTCGATTTGTACACGCGGTCCGATTCGCCCTCCTGCGGGAGGTCCCCGTACTCACGGAAGAGGGTGCCGCACACGGCCGAGGCGGCCTGCTCGAACTTCTCCACCGAACCACCGTGGAACCCGCGGAACAGGACCGCGCCGTGCCGCAGCAGCTTCGCTTCGACGGCGTCCCGGTTCGCGCGCAGCCAGCCGGGCAGGTCGGCACCGGGGCCGTCCGGTGTGACGAGGACGGGCGTCGACGGTGCTTCCGGCAGGAAACCGACGGTGACCGCGTCCCCGGCCGGGACGTGCACCGGCCGCCGCGTCGCGCGCTGGAGGGAGCGGGGTCCCGGCGCCTTGGGAGTTGCTTCATGCATGTCCTGCGTCCTCATTTCCTCTGCGGTGGATCCCTGCGCGGGTCACGATTCGAGCTCCCGTCCGATCAGCTCGGCGAGTCGGGCGACGTGGGGCTGCCGCATGATGCCGTGGTGGGTGGTGGGCACCGAAGCGAAGCCGAGCTCCGGGCCGACCACCGATCCCCAGCCCCAGGTGCGGTCCGGGTCGTGCGGCTCGCCGGTCGGCTCCGCCCGCACCAACAGCACCGGGAAGTCGGGGCGGTCGAAACTGTTGCGCTGCTGTACGAAGTAGCGGTCCAAGGCGGTCATGTTGGTCGTGTAGACGTCCAGCAGGCTCCGCAGCTCCGCCTCGCCCGCGTCCGGGGGCAGCCGCCCGACGTCCTGCATGGCCGCGAGCAGTTCCCGCTCACCGAACTCCCCCGCCGGCAGGTCCAACTGGTAGTGAAAGGCGAAGCGGCGGACGAGGTAGTCGGCGGGCTTCTGCGCCAGTGCGCCGTCGTCGGCGGCGGGGACACCGCAGTTGACGATGATCAGCTGCGCCACCTCGTGCCCGGAGCGGCGCAGGGCCTTGGCCGTGGCGTAGGCCATCAGGCCGCCGAAGCACCAGCCGATGATCACCGGCGGGGCGTCGCCGGCGGCCGCGACGGTCGCCGCGTACCCCTCGGCCATGGCGGTGAAGTCCTCCTGCGGCGGCCTGCCGTGCAGACCCCAGGCTTCGATGCCAAAGACCGGCCGGTCCGCCGGCAGCGCACGGGCCAGCTCCCAGTAGCTCAGCGTGTTGCCACCGCCCGGGTGGACGCAGAAGATCGGGGCCCCGACGTCCGCTCCGGAAGCGGCACGCAGCGGGACCAGGTTCGAGTCCTGGGCTTCGCTGCCGCGCACCAGGACCGCCATCGCCGCGACGGTCGGCGCGGTGAACACCGCGGACATCGGCAAACGGCAGCCGAAGGCGCTGTTGATCTGGGCCATGAGTTTGATCGCCCGCAGGGACTGCCCGCCGAACTCGAAGAAGTCGGCGTCCGGGGACGAGATGTCCTGGTCGAGAGTGGAGGACCAGATGGCCAGCAGGCGCTGTTCCACCGAGTCGCGCGGTCGGCCGGCCCTGGCCTTCGGCGGCTCGACCGGAGCGAGGGCGCGACGGTCCAGCTTGCCGTTGCGGGTCAGCGGAAGCCGGTCCAGCACCTGCCAGCCGGTCGGCACCAGGGCGGCCGGCAGCCAGTCGCCGACGGCCTTCCTCACCTGCTCGACCGGCGGCGCGGAACCGTCCGTGGCGACCAGGTAGGCATCGAGGTGCGTCACCAGACCGCTGTCGTCGGCGCGTGCCACGACGGCCGCGGCTCCGACTCCGCACCGCCCGGTGAGCAGCGCCTCGATCTCACCGACCTGGAGGCGGTATCCGCGCAGCTTCACCTGGTCGTCGATCCGGCCGAGGATCTCGACGCCCGCGCCGGGCACGAGGCGGCCGAGGTCGCCGGTCCGGTAGCCGTCCGAGGCTTCGGCGGTGCCGAAGCCCGGCAGCCCTTCGCGCAACCGCGCGAGATACCCGAGGCCCACGCCGGGACCGCTGACCACCACCTCGCCGGGGCACCAGGGCGGCAGCGGGACGCCCGCTTCGTCGACCACCGTCAGGGCGTTCTCCCCCAGGCCGCCGCCCACCGTGATCGAGGAGCAGCGTGCGTCGACCGGCTCGTCCGGCGCGAGGCACGAGGCGCCCACCGTCGTCTCGGTCGGGCCGTAGTGGTTGTACACCCGCAGCGACGGCGCGAGCTCCCGCACCCTCTCGTACAGCGGACGCGGCAGCAGCTCGCCGCCGAGCACGAGCGCCTCGCTCGGCAGCAACGCCGCCGGATCGTCGGCCTCCGCCAGGAGCGCCGAGAGGTGCGAGGGGACCAGCTTCAGCGCGGCCGCGGGGTGCGTCCGGAACCACTCGGTGAGAGCGGCGGGGCTCGTGGCGGTCTCGGCGGGGACGAGTTGGACGCATCCGCCGCTCGCCAGGGTCGGGAAGACGGCCGTATAGGCAAGGTCCGCGGCGAGCGTGGAGACCGCTGCGCATTCGGCGCCCTCGGACAGCATGAGCGTCTCACCCATGGCGGCGGCGTAGTGCGCCAGCTGCTCGTGCCCGATGACGACGCCCTTGGGAAGGCCCGAGGTGCCGGACGTGAAGATCACGTAGGCGGCGCCCGCGGCCGGTGCGCCGGACGGCGCCGCGCGCTGTGGGTCCACGGCCGCGTCGGCCGTGGTCACGGTGCGGACGGAGACCGGGTGATCGGCCTTCGGAAGGGGCGTGAGCAGCAGCGCGGGGTCGGCCTCCCCCAGGATCATCTCGATCCGCTGTCGCGGCCACGAAGGGTCGAGGGGGACGAACGCCGCGCCGGCGAGCCAGACCCCGAGCATCGCGACGACCGTCTCCGCCGAGGCCGGCGCGAACAGCGCGACCCGCTGTCCGGCCCGCACGCCGTGCTCGCGCAGCAGGTGTGCCACCGCGTCGGCGCGCAGCGCCGCGTCCCGGTAGGACACGACGGTCTCGCCGCAGCGCAGCGCCGGTCGCGCGGGCGTGCGGTCCGCCTGCCGGAGGAAGCGGTCGAGCACCGGGGCGTACCGCGCGCGCGGCTCGGCGCCCGCGGTCGACGCGTTCGGCGCGGTGAGCCGAAGGCCGCCGACGGCGCGGTCCGTGCCGCCGGACAGCGCATCAGCGAGCTGGTGCTCGAAGGCCGCCGCGACGAGGTCCAGATCGGCCCGTGCGACGCGACCGCCGGTACCGACGAAGGTCAGGTGCACGCTTCGCGGTCCGCGGACGCAGTCGAGGTGGAGCGGACCGGGCACGTCGTACGCGGATGTCTCGGCCGAGATCGCATCGGCCCACTGGTCCTGGCGGTGGCGGTACGAGAGCGAGGCGCCGCCCGGTGCGCGGTGCGGGGACGCCACGGTCCCGGGGTCGACCTGGTTCTCGATCGCCGCGACGGAACGGAGCGCGTCCTGCGCGGTCCGCAGCGCGTCGGCGACCGGGGTGTCCGCGGCGATCTCCAACCGCACCGGTACCGGGCGCTCCAGCAGGCCGAGCACGTTCTCCAGGCCGTCCGTGGACCGGCCGTCGGCCAGCACGACCACGTGGTCGTCGGCGTCGCGGCAGTACCGGTCGTACAGCGAGCGCCACAGGGCCAGCAGCACCGCCGACTCGCTCACGCCGCACCGTCCGGCGAGCGCGTCCAGCCGTTCCAGCGCCGGCCCCTGGACGACGGTCGAGACGCGCACCGGCTCGGCGGCCCCGTCCCCGAGGTCGGCGGGCAGGAGGAAGGGCGGCGCGGAGGACGGCGTCGACGGCTGCCGCCCGGTGTCGCCGGTCTCCTGCGGCCGCGCCGACTGCTCCAGGACTTCGCCGAGCCAGGCGGCGACATCGGCGTACTGGAGCGTCTCGTCATCGGTTGCGGCGCCGTCGGCGGCCGTGCCCCGAAGGTCCTCGGGGTCCTGGAGCAGAAGGCCGACGAGCTGCTGCCAGGAGGCGTCGTCGACGCTCAGCCGCGGCAGGGTGAGAACCAGCAGCGTGCCGTCCGGACCGAGTGCGTGCTCGACGGTCAGCGCGCCGGCCCGGAGCACCGTGCGTTCTGCGACCGCCTGCTCGACCGTGACCGGGCCGACCGGATCCACGACCTGGACGAGGGTGGGAAGCCCCGCGAACTCGGTGTACCGCGTGCGCAGGATCTCGTGCGCGGCGACCGCCGCCGCGATCCGGGCCTCCAGGACCGGCACCGGGACGCGTGCGGCGGTGCGGACCGTGCGGACCGCCGTGCTCCCGGCCTGGCCCGACCGGGCGAGCTGCTGCGGAGAGAGCTGGTAGCCCTCCTCCTGCACCGGGACGTCCGGGGACGTCGACGTCGTTGTCATGATGTTTGCTCCTGAATGGGTACGCCGGACACCGGCGCGGGGGTCGAAGCGGTGTCGGCGGGCGGCGCGTCGAGGCGGCGTACCGCGCGCACGGGCGAGCACAGCAGGGCGAGGGCGGCCAGGAACGTCCCGCTGGCGCCCAGCAGGACGGTCGTCCGCAGCCCGGCCCCGGACGCGAGCGCGCCGCCGAGCAGCGAGCCGAGCGAGTACGCGCCCAGGGCACAGGTACGCGCCGTGGCGTTCACCCGCCCGAGCAGTTCGTCCGGGGTGGTGACCTGCCGGAAACTGATCACCGTCACGTTGAAGACGGGCACGCTGAACTGGACGGCGAAGGAGGCCGCCGCCACGACGGCGATCACCGCCGGCGAGTGGCCATGCACGGCCGCGAGGACGAGGTAGCCGAGGCCGGGCAACGCCATCGTCAGGATCAGTGTCGGTCCGACGCCGAACCGTCCGGTCAGCCGGCCGACCAGGAGGGCGCCGGTCAGCGCGCCCACGCTGCCGACCGCGACGATCAGGCCGACCTGCGTCGAGCCCATCCCGAGCACCCGGATCAAGTAGAGGAAGAACACCGACATCAGCGCGCCGGAGAACAGGTTGATGATCACCGCGGCGGTGGTGAACCAGCGCAGCAGTGGCTGCCTCCAGATCACGGCGAATCCCTCACGGATCGCGGCGCGGACCGAGAGGGCCGACGCACCGGGCTGCGGCTTCGGTGCCTCGTCGGCCGGAAGTCCCGCCGTCGTGAAGAAGGACAGGACGTAGCTCACGGCGTCCACCGCGATCGCCACCGGCGCGCCGAGCGCGGAGACCAGCAGCCCCGCCGCGCCCGGCCCGGCGACCTGCCCCATCGAGCCCGAGAGCTCCAGCTTCCCGTTCGCCTCGGGGAGCCGGTCCCGGCCGACCAGACCGGGCACGTAGGACTGGTACGCGAGGTCGAAGAACACGGTCATCACGCCGAGGACGAAGACCACGACGAAGAGCTGGCCGATGTTCAGCACGCCGAGCGCGTGCCCGACGGGGATCCAGGCGAGGGCCGCGGCCCGTACGACGTCGGCGACGATCATCACGGAACGGCGTGCCCGGCGGTCCAGCAGCACACCGACGAAGAGGCCGAACAGCAGGAACGGCAGCGTTTCGAGGGCGACGAGCGCCCCCGCCTCCAGCGGCGTCGCGTCGAGCAGCAGGACGGCGGTCAGCGGCATCGCGACGTAGGTGATCTGGGTACCGAGGAGCGAGGCCGACTGGCCGGTCCACAGCAGGACGAAGTGCCGGTGGCGCAAGAGTGAGCGCGGCTTCGCCCCGGCGCGTCGCGTCATCGGCGTCTTCCTGTCGAGCCGGGTTCTCCATCCGGATGACCAAGGATTTCTGGCATGCGTTCGCCCAACTTTCCGGAGAAGCGGAAACCTTCGAAGTACGTTCCTTCGGCAGCCGCCGAAGACCATGTGCGGGGCAATCTCAGGCCCGTGCGGTTCCGCCGGTGGGCTGCTCCCGCGAAGGGCGGGAGCCGACCAGCACCCGCCGCTTTCCGGGGCCGGGCCCTCTCAGGGGCGGCGGTTCCTGGGCTTCGGTGGTGCCGATGGACCGGTCGGGGTGGGTGATCAGTTCCTGGAACAGCCGGGCGAAGCGCCCGGCCAGCGCCTGGATCGTGTCGTGGTCGAACAGGTCGGTGGCGTACTCGACGACCCCCTCGATCCCCGCCGGCCGCCCGTCCGCCCCGTACACCCCTCGCAGCAGGAAGTTCAGGTCGAACTTGGCCGACGTCCGCCCCGGGACCACCTCTTCGTCGACGCGCAGCCCCGGCAGGCCGAAGGAGACGCCGGCAGCGCTGTCGAAGGACAGGTTCACCTGGAACAGGGGGTGGCGGGCCAGGGACCGGGGCGGGTCCAGGACCTCCACCAGCCGCTCGAAGGGCAGGTCCTGGTGATCGAACACCGCCAGGTCCGTCTCCCGGACCCGTTCCAGCACCTCGCGGAACGTCGGCTCCCCCGACAGGTCGGTGCGCAGGACCACGGTGTTGACGAAGAACCCGACCAGGTCGTGCAGCGCCTCGTCACCGCGCCCGGCCAGCGGCGTGCCGAGCGGGACGTCCGTCCCGGCGCCCCACCGCGACAGCAGCACCGACAGCGCCGCCTGCACCACCATGAACGGCGTCACGCCCGTCCGGCGGGCCAGGTCGTCGCCCCGTGCGTGCGCGTCCGCGTCGATCGCCACGGGTACTTCGGCACCACGGTGGCTGGCCACCGCAGGACGCGGCCGGTCGAAGGGCAGGGGCAGCACGTCCGGCAGCCCCGCCAGCGCGCCGCGCCAGAACACCGCCTGCCGGGCCGCCAGGCTGTCGGGGTCGCCCGCGTCGCCCAGCAGTTCGCGCTGCCACAAGGCGTAGTCGGCGTACTGGACGGGCAGTTCGTCCCACTTCGGCGCCGTGCCGCCGACCCGCGCGGCGTAGGCAGCCGCGAGGTCCCGGCCCAGGGGGCCCGCCGACCAGCCGTCACAGGCGATGTGGTGCAGCACGAGGACCAGCACGTGCTCGTCCGGGCCCACCGAGAACCCCCGGGCGTGCACGGGAATCTCGGCGGCCAGATCGAACACGTGCCCCTCCGCCTCGGCCACCAGATCCGCGACGCGGTCGGCACCGGTGTCGGACCACACGAGGGGCAGCACGACCTCGCCGGCGGGCACGATCCGCTGGAACGGCTCGCCGTCGGGTGCCGGAAAGACCGTCCGCAGGCTCTCGTGCCGCCCCACCACGTCACGGAGCCCCGCCTCCAGTGCGCCCCGGTCCAGTGTCCCGGACAGGCGCAGCACCAACGGCATGTTGTACGTCGCGCTCGGCCCCTCCAGTTGGTTGACGATCCACAGCCGTTGCTGCGCGAACGAGAGCGGCATCGGATCCGGGCGAACCGCGGCCTTCATCGCCGGGCGCGAAGGCCCGGCCTCGGCCCCGGTCAGCGCACCGGCGAGGGCGGCGACGGTGGGGTTCTCGAACAGGGTGCGAATGGCGAGCTCGGCCCCGAGCAGCGCCCGGACGCGGGCGACCAGCCGCGTCGCCAGCAGCGAGTGACCGCCGAGAGCGAAGAAGTCGTCGTCGACGCCGACCGCGGGCAGGCCCAGCACCTCGGCGAAGGCGGTGCACAGGATCTCCTCCCGCGCCGTGGCCGGGGCGCGGTGGGTGGAGACGGCGGCGTAGTCCGGCGCCGGCAGGGCCCTGCGGTCCAGCTTCCCGTTGGGCGTCGACGGCAACCGGTCCAGGACCACGACCGCCGCCGGCACCAGGTACTCCGGCAGGATCCCGGCGACGTGCCGCCTGAGCAGGCCGGGCAACTGGGCGAGCCGTTCCGGGCCCTGGCCCGGGCCGGGTACCACGTAACCGACCAGACGCTTGTCGCCGGGGACGGCCTCGTGGACCACGACGGCGGCCCGGGCGACGCCGGGGTGCCCGCCCAGTGCCGCCTCGACCTCGCCGATCTCGATCCGGAATCCTCGGATCTTGACCTGGTCGTCGGCCCGGCCGGCGAACTCCAGGCTGCCGTCGGCGTGTCGGCGGGCCAGGTCCCCGGTCCGGTACATCCGTTCCCCGGGCTCGCCGAACGGGCACGCGACGAACCGCTCCGCGGTCAGTCCCGCACGGCCGAGGTACCCCCGTGCCAGGCCGGCACCGGCCACGTACAGCTCCCCCGTCACGCCGGGCGCGACCGGCTGCAGGCCGTCGTCGAGGACGAACGCCCGCATGTTGAACGTGGGTCGCCCGAGGATCGGCCTCGGTGCGGACCGGGGCTCGGCGAAGACCTGGTAGACCGTGCACTCCGTGGGCCCGTAGAAGCTGAAGCTGCGGGTGCCGTCGCCCAGTGACCCGAGCCATTCCCAGAGCGCGTCGGGGACGGCCTCGCCGCCGACCACGAGCAGCGCGGGGCGGCGCCGGCCGTCGAACAGGCCGCCCGCCACGGCGGAGGCCATGTGGGAGGGGGTCAGCTCGAGGAAGTCGACGTCGTGCTCGTCCAGCCACGTCGCGAGCAGGCCGTTGTCGGAGAGCACCTCCGTGCTGACGACGTGCAGCTCGTGCCCCTCCATCAGGCCCGAGAGCTGGTCCCAGCAGGCGTCGAAGGATATGGAGTTGGTCAGGGCGACGCGCAGGGGCCGGCCGTGCGGCGACACGGCGGCGGCGGCGAAGACCGATTCGCGATGGACGGTGATGAAGTTGGTGATGCCGCGGTGCGGCATGACCACGCCCTTGGGGGTTCCGGTGGAACCGGAGGTGTAGATGACGTAGGCGGGGTGCGCGGGGTCCAGCGGGGTGGTGCGGTCCGCATCCGTCGGGTCGTGGTCCGACGCCGGGTCCGCGGTCAGCCTCTGCTCAGTGGCCGGGTCGTCGAGGACCAGCAGGGGCGCGTCGGCCGGCAGGCGTGCCGCGGTGCGCCGAAGCGTCACCACGCACGACGGCTTCGAGTCCTCGATCATGAACCGCACCCGGTCCACCGGGTAGTCGACGTCGATCGGCAGATACGCCGCGCCCGCCTTGACCACGCCGAGCATCGCCACGATGAGTTCGGTCGACCGCGGCAGCGCCAGGGCCACCACGTCTTCGGGGCCGACTCCGTCGTCGATCAGGTGGTGGGCGAGTCGGTTGGCGCGGGCATTGAGCTCGCGGTAGGTCAGGGAGGTGTCGTCGAAGACGACCGCGGTGGCCTCGGGGGTACGGGCCGCCTGGGCCTGGAAGAGCGCGGGCAGCGTCGTGGGCGGGACCGGGCGGGCGGTGTCGTTCCAGACGTGCAGCACCTCCTGCCGTTCCGCGGCCGACAGCAGCGAGACCCGGTCGACCCGCTGCGCGGGTTCGGCGGTCAGGGTGCCGAGGACGCGGCTGAAGCGCTCGGCGATCCGCTCGACGGTCGCGTGGTCGAACAGGTCGACGGCGTAGGTGAGCTCGCCGGTCATCCCGGCGGGCCGGCCGCGGTCGTCGAAGCGCTCACTCAGGTCGACGTTCAGGTCGAACTTCGCCGGGGTGTCGCCGTCGGGCAGGATGCTCGTGCGCAGGCCCGGCAGGTCGAGCACGGGATCGGTGTTGTTCTGCAGGGAGAGCATCACCTGGAACAGCGGGTGGCGGGCCATCGAGCGGGCCGGGGCCAGCTCCTCGACCAGGCGCTCGAAGGGCACGTCCTGGTGCGCGAACGCGTCGAGCGCCTGCTCGCGCACGCGGGCCAGCAGCTCGCGGAAGGACGGGCCGCCGGAGAGGTCCGTGCGCAGCACCAGAGTGTTGACGAAGAACCCGACGAGGTCGTCGAGCGCGGTGTCGGTGCGTCCGGCCGTCGGGGTTCCGATCGGGATGTCCGGGCCGGCGCCGAGCCGGGAGAGCACCACGCCCAGCGCGGCCTGGAGCACCATGAACACGGTCACGCCCTCGGCCCGGGCCAGCTCGGCGGCCCGCGCGTGGATCGAGGCGGGAACGTCCAGCGGCACGCTCGCGCCCCGGTGCGTGGCCACCGCCGGGCGGGCGCGGTCGACCGGCAGCGACAGTTCCTCCGGCAACCCGGCCAGTGCCCGGCGCCAATGGGCCAACTGCTTGCTCAGCAGGCTCTCCGGGTCCTGCGCCGAGCCGAGCAGCTCGCGCTGCCAGCGCGTGTAGTCCGCGTACTGCACCGGCAGCGGCACCCAGTCCGGAGCCCGGCCGGCACGGCGCGCCGTGTACGCCACCGACAGGTCCCGCGCCAGGGGTGCCATCGACCAGCCGTCGCCGGCGATGTGGTGCACGAGCAGCACCAGCACCTGCTCGCCCGCGTCGGCGTCGAACAGCCAGGCGCGGAAGGGCACGTCGGCGGACAGGTCGAAGCCGTACCTCACGGCCTCGATCACCCGCGCGGGCACGCCGGACGGCCCGGCCTGATCGGCCGGCACCACCGTGAGCACCTCGCCGAGCTCCTCGACCGGCACCACCTGCTGATACGGCTGTCCGTCGAACACCGGGAAGCGCGTACGCAGCACCTCGTGGCGTCCGAGCACATCCCGCAGCGCCGCGGCCAGCGCACGCGTGTCGAGCGCCCCGGACAACCTGATGACGGCCGGAACGTTGTACGTCGCGCTGGGCCCCTCCAGCTCGCCGAGGAACCAGAGCCGCTGCTGCGCGAACGACAGCGGCAGCGGCTCCGGACGGGCCGCGGCCACCAGCGCCGGACGCGAGGACTCGGCCCCGTCCAGCGCACCGGCCAGGGCGGCGACGGTGGGGGCTTCGAACAGGGTGCGGAGGGTGAGTTCGACGCCGAGCAGGGACCGGATGCGGGCGACCAGGCTGATGGCGAGCAGGGAGTGGCCGCCGAGGTCGAAGAAGTTGTCGTCGACGCCCACGGCGGGCAGCCCCAGCACCTCGGCGAACGCCGCACACAGCCGCTCTTCCCGCACCGTGGTCGGGGCGCGGCGCGTCGAGGCCGACGCGTAGTCCGGGGCGGGCAGGGCCCTGCGGTCCAGCTTCCCGTTGGGCGTCAGCGGCAGCCGGTCCAGCACCATGACCGCGGTCGGCACCATGAACCGCGGCAGCCCCTCCCCGGCGAACCGCCGCACCTGCGCCGCGTCCGGCGCACCCGCACCGGCCGGGACCACGTAGGCCACCAGACGCTTGTCCCCGGGCCGGTCCTCCCGGGCGACGACCGCGACCTGCCCGACCTCCGGATGCCGGCCCAGCACCGCCTCGATCTCGCCCAACTCGACCCGGAACCCCCGGATCTTCACCTGGTCGTCGGCCCGGCCGAGGTACTCGAGGTTCCCGTCCGCCCGCCACCGCACCAGGTCCCCGGTCCGGTACATCCGCTCCCCGGGCACGCCGAACGGACAGGCCACGAACCGCTCCGCGGTCAACCCCGGACGGCCGAGGTACCCCCGGGCCAGCCCCGCACCGGACACGTACAGCTCACCGGCCACGCCCACCGGCACCGGCCGCAACCCGCCGTCGAGCACGTACACCCGCATGTTGTCCAGCGGTCGGCCGATGGGCACCCGGTCGGCGACGTCATCGGCCGAACGCAGCCGGCGGCTGGTGGCGAACGTGGTGGTCTCGGTGGGGCCGTACCCGTTGACCACGTCGAGACCGGGGCATGCCCGCAGCACCCGCCGTACGGCGACCGGCGAGAGGACGTCGCCGCCGGCCCACACCTCGCGCACGCCCGCGAAACACTCCGGGGCCTGTTCCGCCATGAGCGCGAACACACCCGCGGTGAGCCACAGCGCCGTGATCCGCTCCTCGGCGATCAGCCGGCGCAGAACCCGGGCGTCCAGGTCCCCCGGCGGTGCGATCACCAGGCGACCCCCGGAGAGCAGCGGCACCCACATCTCGTACGTCGAGGCGTCGAAAGCGTGCGGCGAGTGCACCAGGACGCGCCCGTGCGCCCCGCCGCGCCAACGCCGGTCGAACGCCAGCGCCGTGACGTCCCGGTGCCGGGCCGCCACCCCCTTGGGAACCCCGGTGGACCCGGAGGTGAACATGACGTACGCCAACTGATCGGCGCTCACGACCCGGTCCGGGTCACTGGCCGGTTCGCCGGAGAGGTCCACGTCCCCCAGCACCATCACCCGCGCACCGCACCTCGTCCCCGCGAGCAGCGTGGCATCATCGGTCAGCACGACGCGTGCGCCGCAGTCGTCCACCGCCCACGCCGCACGCTCCGGCGGGAAACCGGCGTGGATCGGCACGTAGAACCCACCGGCTTTGACCACGGCCAGCACCGCCACGATCACGTCCGCCGACCGCCGCAGCATCAGCGCCACCGGTCCCTCGACGCCCACCCCCCACGCGACCAGCCGGTGCGCCAGCCGGTTGGCCCGTTCGTTGAGCTCGGTGTAGGTCAGGCTCGTGTCACCGCAGACCACCGCGACCGCGTCCGGCGTCTTGGCGACCTGGGCCCGGTAGAGCGCGGGCAGGGTGTCCTGCGGCACCGCGTGCGCGGTGTCGTTCCACTCCTCGATCAGCAACCGGCCTTCCCGGTCGGTCAGGACGTCCACGCGCCCGATGGGCCGGTCGGGGTCGGTCACCAGCCGCTCGAGCAGCCGGTTGAAGCGCCCGGCCAGTTCCCGGACCGTGTCGTGGTCGAACAGGTCGGTGGCGTACTCGACGACCCCCTCGATCCCCGCCGGCCGCCCGTCCGCACCGTACTGTCCTCGCAACTCGAAGTTCAGGTCGAACTTGGCCGTCCTTCCCCCCGACACCTCCAGTTCGTCGACCCGCAGCCCCGGCAGTTCGAAGGAGCTCCCGGCACCGGTCTCGAAGGCCAGCATCACCTGGAACAGCGGGTGGCGGGCCACCGCGCGGGACGGGGCGAGGATCTCCACCAGCCGCTCGAAGGGCAGGTCCTGGTGCTCGAACGCCGCCAGGTCCGTCTCCCGGACCCGCGCCAGCAGCTCCCGGAACGTCGGGTCCCCCGAGACGTCGGTGCGCAGCACCAACGTGTTCACGAAGAACCCGACCAGGTCGTGCAGCGCCTCGTCAGCACGCCCCGCCACCGGCGTGCCCAACGGAACGTCCGTCCCGGCCCCCAGCCGCGACAACAACACCGCCAGCGCCGCCTGCACCACCATGAACGGCGTCACACCCGCCGACCGCGCCACTTCCTCGACCCGCGCGTGCGCACCCGCGCCGACCACCACGGGCACCTCACCACCACGGTGACCGGCCACCACAGGACGCGGCCGGTCGTACGGCAGCCCCAGCTCCTCCGGCAACCCCGCCAACGCCCCGCGCCAGAAATCCGACTGCCGGGCCATCACACTGCCCGGATCGCTCTCCGTCCCCAACAACTCGCGCTGCCACAACGTGTAATCCGCATACTGAACCGGCAACTCGTCCCACTCCGGCGCCGCTCCCTTCACACGCGCCGCGTAGGCGAGTCCCACGTCCCGGCCCAACGGCCCCACCGACCAGCCGTCGCAGGCGATGTGGTGCAGCACCAGCACCAGCACGTGCTCATCGGGTCCCGCCGAGAAGACCCACACCCGCACCGGCACCTCAACCGCGAGGTCGAACACGTACCCCGCGGCCTCAGCCACCACATCCGCGATCCGGCGACCGCCCGCGTCGGCCCACACCAACGGCAGCACCACCTCGTCGGCAGGCACTACCCGCTGGGCCGGCTCGCCGCCCACCACCGGGAAAACCGTCCGCAAACTCTCGTGCCGTCCCACCACATCGCCCAGTGCCGCCGTCAGCGCGTCCCGGTCCAACGCCCCTGACAAACGCAACGCCAACGGCATGTTGTACGTCGCGCTCGGCCCTTCCAACTGGCCGACGATCCACAGCCGCTGCTGCGCGAACGACAACGGAATCATGCGGGCTCCCAGAACTCATACACGGACGATTACACGGACGGATGCACGGACGAACGCACGGACACGTCTACGGACGGGGCCGGCGGGACAGCCTCACTCGGCCCGGTCGAATTTCAGGCCGTCGAAATCCCGGGCCGCACGCCACTGCTGAAGGAGCCGGAAGAACCCCGGCCCATCGGCGCCCGCGAACTCATCGAAAAGGTGATGTGCGCCGAGGTCCGTTCCTTCGTTGTTGATATAGCCGGGGGTGCATCCGGTGGCCAGGAAGTCACGCCATTCCGGATCGACGCCCACCTGCTCCATCCAGGAGTCCTCCGCCTCCCGGGTGACCTCGACGACGTCGACGCCTTCGCTGACCGCGTGCGCCACGACGGCTGCCACGGTCTTGGCCGCCTCGGACAAGTTGTGCGACAGGTTGGAGAACCGCACCCCGCCCGTGAATTGCTGAACGAGGAACGCGTTCGGAAACCCGTGCACATGGATGCCGTGCATCGTGCGCATGCCATCGGCCCAGTGCTCCGACAGCCGCTTGCCGCCCCGGCCGGCGGGGTCGAACCCGGCACGCCGGGTGGGCGCCGTGCCGACCTCGAAGCCCGACGCGTAGACGATGCAGTCCACCGGGTACTCGGTGCCGTCGACCACGACACCTCGCGGCGTGATCCGCTCGACTCCCTTCCCGTCCGTGTCGACCAGGTGAACCGTCGGCACGTTGAAGGCGTCCAGGTACTCATCGTGAAAGGTGATGCGCTTGCACGGAAGGTGGTACCAGGGCTTGAGGAGCGCGGCGGTCCGGGGGTCCTTGACCGTGTCGTCCACCCGGGCGTGGATCGTCCTCATCTTCTCGAGATCGGCGTACACCTCGGCGCTGATCTCCTCGGACGCGTCCGGTGCCGGGCTCGACGCGCCTTCCGCCTCGCGCCACATCCTGGCCAGGGCGGTCCAGCCGTCATTGATCAAATCCTCGGCCGGCTGCTCGGCCGAGGCCATGTTGGCCGCGTAGTTGTCCAGCCAGCGCTGCTGCCAGCCCGGCGTGGCCATCCCGGCGAACCACTCCGGGTCGATCGGCCGGTTGTCCCGCACGTCGACCACGGAGGGGGTGCGCTGGAAGACGAACAGCTCCTGGCAGGCGGTCGCCAGGTGGGGAACGGACTGCACCGCGGTGGCGCCGGTACCGATGATCGCCACGCGCTTGTCGCGCAGCTTGTCCAGCGGTCCGCCGTCCGGGTCGCCGGTGTAGGCGTAGTCCCACCTGCTGGCGTGGAAGGCGTGGCCCGCGAAGGTCTCGATGCCGGGTATGCCGGGCAGCTTCGGTACGGACAGGTGGCCGAGGCCCCAGCTCACGAACTGCGCGGTGAACTCGTCGCCGCGGTCGGTCCGCACCGTCCACAGCCGAGTGGTCTCGTCCCACTCCAGGCCGGTCACCCGGGTGTGGAAGAGCGCGTTCTCGTACAGCCCGTACTGCTTGCCGATGCGCTGGCAGTGCTCGAATATCTCCGGGCCGTGCGCGTACCACTCCGAGGGCACGTACCCGGTCTCCTCCAGCAACGGCAGGTAGACCAGGGAAGCGACGTCGCACTGAACACCCGGGTACCTGTTCCAGTACCACGTTCCGCCGAAGTCGCCTCCGCTCTCGACGATCCTGATGTCGGTGACCCCTGCCGTCTTCAGGTGCGCGCCGGTCATCAGGCCGGCGAAACCGCCGCCGATGAACGCGAACGTGACGTGGTCGCGGTGCGGTTCGCGTTCCGTGCGATCGGTGAACGGGTCCTCGTTCATGTGCGCGTGCTCGCCACTGAGCTGCACGTACTGGTCGTTGCCGTCCGGCCGCAGTCGCTTGGCCCGCTCTGCGGCGTTTTTCGCGAGAAGCATCGGAACATCGGGTCTGGACATGAAAGGGCTCTCCTCCGACTGCATTTCTCCGGACCCACTTCGCGAATTTCCAATAATCAATTGACTTTGCGAGATTAGCACGCGAGATCCGCAAGCCTTAATAAACGCCGGGCAGCACTCGACGGAGCACAGGAATGTGTCTCGCCGGCGAGACACAGGGGAGGTCGTGGCTGCCGCCGCCTGACGCCGGGCGTCAGGCGGCGGTCACACCCGTCAATGCGGCCAGGGCCTAACGAGTGGAATCTTCCCTACGGTAGAGGACGCCTTCGCTCCACACCAGGTCGAGGCGGCCCCACTCCATCGCCGACGCGGCGTCCGGGAAGAAGCTGTGGCCGTTGTAGTTCGCGCTCGTGTTGCACAGGACCGGAATTCCGCTGATCCGGTGGTACTCGCGGAGAATGGCGTGCAGGTTCGGGTCGTCGCCTTCGTTGACCGTCTGCAGCCGAGCGGTGCCGTCCAGGTGCATGATCGCCGGAACGCGGTCGATCCATTCGGGGCGGACCCAGTGCTCGAACAGCATGTAGGGGTCGGGGGTACCCGGATCGAAGACGGTGGGAGCGTGCTCTTCCAGGCAGATCGGCGCGACCGGCCGGTAGTGCTCCCTGTCCTTCGCGTCGTTCAGGAGCTTCTTCATCGACTCCTCCGTGGCGGGGGCGATGATGCTCCGCCCGCCGAGCGCCCGCGGCCCCAGCTCCGCGCGGCCGTTGAGCACGACCGCGGCCTGGCCCGTGGTGTGGAGGATCCGGGCGAGTTCCTCCGGTCCGCACTGCGACACGGTCCACCCCCGCGGCACGTCTCGCGTCGGCTCGAGGCCGGGCCCGAGCCGCGTGCCCCATTCGATCGGCCGCAGGCCCTGGCCGTCGGCCGCGGCGAGGCAGGCCGTGCCGATGGCGACGCCCGAGTCGTCGGGGAACGGGGGAACCCACATGGCCTTGATCATCGGGTGGGCGCGCAGAGCGCTGTTCCACTTGATGTTCAGCGCGCACCCGCCGGCGAAACAGAGGTTCCAGGGGGTGCTGCCCTTCCACGCCCGGATCTTCGAGGTGACGCCTTCGATCAGCAGTTCCTCGAGGAAGACGTGGACCGTCGCCAGCACGTCCACGTCGGTTGCGCCGAGTCCACTGGTGACCTTCTGCACCGCCGTGAGGAATTCATGGACGTAGGCGTGCGAGTTCTCTCCGGTGCTGCCGCACCCGATGATCTTCTGGCGGTAGGCCCGCACACGCGGCGAGTCCGCTTCGAAGTGCTCGTGGAAACTCTCCCGGAAGACCTTCTTGATGTCGTCCCGCGGCGTGCCGAGGGCGATGTACGCCATCATCTTTCCGGCGACGGCGAGGTCGTCGACGTGGGTCGACTTGTTCGGGCGCTTGAACGGCCCCCAGTACTGGGAGGCCATCGAGTACGTGTGCCCGATGAGCGGAAAAGCCTCGCCACCCGGCTCGATGCGGCCGTCCGCGTCGACGCAGTAGAGGCGGGGGAAGCAGCCGCCGTCCCACACCAGAACCATCGACGGCTCGCCGCGCCGGGCGAACGGGCTCGTGCAGTAGGCCGACGCGAGGTGGCCGGCCACGTGAACGTAACTCACGTAGTCCATGGTCCGGCCGCCGATGACCAGGTCGCCCCGGTGGCCGGGCAGCCCCGGGTCGGGCACCCTTTCCGTCTCCCGGTACGACGCCACGACGAGTTCGGTCGGCTTGCCGCCGCTGAGCAGCGAGACACGTCCTTCCGTGGCGCCGTCCCAGCCGTCCACCGCCCACGTGTCGATGTCTCCGAGCTGGTATCCGAAGGTGGAGGTGATCGTGACCAGGTCGTCGAGTTCGTCCACGTTGCTGTAGCGGGAACCGTTGGCGAGCTTCTGCATCTCGATGTTGAACTCGAGGCGGTCGTCGTTGAGCAGCGCGATACCGCCGCTCTGGGTGAGCTTGAGGCCGGCCGTAATCATGGATTCATGTCTCCGTATGTCCGAGGACTCATAGGGGGTCGTGCCGTGTGAAGGGGGAATTCCAGCCCGGTGCCGGGTGAGCGGCCGGAGCCGCTAGCTCCCGATCCGGTTTCCGTGGACCTCGTGGTCCAGTTCGGCCAGCGGCCGCTCGCCATCGGCGACCATGGCGCCGAGCAGATTCCGGTAGTACCGCGGGATGCGCTCGATGAGGTCGGGGGCGAGGACGTCGGTCGCGAGCTCGAAGTCACACCGGAACCCCTCGGTGCCGTCCATGACGTACAGCGCCAGGGGGTGGCCGGTGTGCGTGATCGGCAGCGGCCCGGCCTCCGACACCGCGAGCCCGTCCATGGGAGGTACCGCCACCTGGCGGTAGAACGAGATGGACGTGGTGAACAGGTCGCCGCGCAGGCCCGCTCCGGGCGGTGCGCATTCCGTGAGCAGGTCCGCGAACGGGTAGTCCTGGCTTTCGAGCCCGGTCACCAGGTGCGTCAGGACCTCGGCCACATAGTCCACGGCCAGGACGTCCGCCGGCAGGCGCAGGCGCAGCGGCAGCACGTTCGAGCAGTACCCGACCACCTGGTCCAGCTCCTGCGGGCGCCGGGTCGACGCGACCGGTACGACGACGTCGTCCTGCCCCGTCAGCCGGTGCAGCAGGGCCCCCCAGGCCGCGACCAGGTAGGCGAACACCGTGACGCCCTCGGTACGGGCGGCCTCGCGCATCCGACCGCAGAACTCGGGGTCGAGGAGGACGCTGTGCCGTACCGCCAGGTGGGGAAAGCTCTCCGGCTGTCCCGACACCGGCAGTTCCAGCGTGGGCGCCTCCTTGAGGAGGGAGCGCCAGTATGCACGGTGGTCGGCGGCCGGGGCACCGGCGGCGACCCGCTCGTGCCAGGCGAGGTAGTCGCGGAACTGGGCCGCCGGCGGCAGTTGGGGGCTCTCCCCCCGGCAGCCGGCGTTGTACAGCGCGACGAGGTCGTCGAGCAGGACGCCGAGGGACCAGCCGTCCACCGCCGCGTGGTGCACCGCCATCTGCAACAGGTGCCGTTGCGGTGCGACCTGCGCCACGACCGCGCGGAACACCGGCCCGTCGACCAGGTCGAGCGGTCGGCCGGCCCAGGTCCGCAGCAGGTCTGCGAGGTCGTCCTCGTCCTCGCAGGTGTGCTCGGTCAGCACGTCGCTCAGCACCGTCTGTGTCGGGTCGTGGACGACGAGCGTGTCACCGTCCGCGCCGAGCGTGGTCCGCAGGGCCTCGTGGCGCGCGACCAGCCCCTGCACGGCGGCGCGCAGCGCGGCGCGGTCGAGCGGACCGTCGAGCCAGTACCCGAGGGACGTCTGATAGGCGGGCACGCCGCCCTCGTCGAGGTCCGCCAGCTGCCGCTGCGCGAGGGTGCCGCGCAGCGGCGCGGGTCCCGGCCGGGTACCGGCCGCGCCGGTGCGGCCGTCGTCGAGCATGCCGTTGGTCCGCAGCTCGGCGACGGATTCACGTACCGCGGCGCGGATGTGGTCGAGGTCGGCCTGCTCGTGCGCGGTGGACAGGAAGAAGTTGCGCAGCTCCCAGACGAACACGCCGCGGTCGAGCAGGTTGACGTAGAACGGGTCCATGTTCACGTCGTGCTCGAAGCGGAAGAGCGAGGAGAAGCGGCGGACCGCGATCGGCACGTCGAGCTCGTGGAAGTCGGCGTTCAACTGGTCCACGAACGTCTCGGTCTTCCGGTCGAGGTCCCGTTGCAGGCCGGGGCCCTGCTCGCGGAGGTGATCGAGGACCGCCTTCGCCGCCACCATGGACAGCGGATGCTGGTTGAACGTACCGGCGAAGAAGGTGGATTCCACCGTCGGGCGGGAGTCGTCGCCGAAGTTCCAGACGCCGCCGTCGATGACGTCCATGACCCCGCCGCGTCCGGCGATCACACCGAGCGGCATGCCGCCTCCGATCACCTTGCCGTAGGTAACCAGGTCCGCCTCGATGCCGTACAGGCCCTGGACACCGGCCGGATGGCAGCGGAAGCCCGTGACCATCTCGTCGAAGACGAGCTTCGTGCCGTGCGCCCGGGTGATCTCCCGCAGCTCGCGCAGGAAGTCGGGGTTCTGCACGCCGGGAGTGCGCAGCGTCACCGGCTCGGTCATCACCGCCGCGAGCTCCGGGCCGTGCTTGTGGATGAAGTCGAGTGCCTCGTCCGTGCCGAACTCGAGCACGTACACGTTCTCCACCGCACGCGGTGAGACGCCCGCCGCGAGCGGTCTGGTGCCGAACACGCCGTTCTCGTGGGACGGTACGGCGAGCGCACCGTCGAAGTGGCCGTGGTACCCGGTGGAGAAGATCACGATCTTGTCGCGGCCGGTGGCCGCCCGAGCGATGCGAACCGCCGTCATGACCGCTTCGGTTCCGGTGTTGAGGAAGGCGACGCGCTCCATGCCGGTGAGTTCGAGCAGCGCGCCGGCGACGTCCTCGACCAGCTGGGTACGCGGTCCGAGGCCGAAGCCGAGCTCCATCCGCTCCCGCAGGGCCGACATGACGGCCGGCGGGTTGTGCCCGAGGAGGTGGACGCCGTATCCCATGGTGAGGTCGACGTACTCGTTGCCGTCGACGTCCCACACCCGCGCGCCCCGCCCGCGCTCGGCGACGATCGGGTACACCATCTCCTTGGTCGAGGGCCGGAAGCCGATGCTGGAGCGGCTGTCGGCCACGATCGGCCGGAACCGCTGGGCGGATGCCTTCGAGCCCTTGGTCCGGGCACCGAATCGGTCGGCCAGGGCCTTCAGGTAGCGGGTGCGCTGCGCCGTCTCCACGGGGCCGACCGCGGTGCCGCGCGCGCCGGGGCCGAGTGGCACCGCCGACCGGGCCGGCGCCTGCCGCGGCACGGACGTCGAAGCGTCGGCCCCGGGCGCGGCGGCCGGGGCGACCGCGTCGGCCCCGCCGCCCGCGAGCAGGTCCAACTGACGCTGCATGATGAGGAGTTGGTCCTTGATCAGGCTCTGCACGGCCGGCGAGACGGCCGCCGTCGGCGATCCGGCCGCCGGTGCCGCGACGGGCGGGACGCCCACGGCCGGCGCCGGCGTCACCGGATCGGGCACCGGGGTCGGTGCCGTGCCGACGGCGGCGGTGTCCGTGATGGGCGCGGCGGGCGGCACCGTCCGCTCCGTCGGCAGCTTGTCGGCCGCGGCGTGCGCGGTCAGGTGGGCGGCCAGGTCGGACGGGGTCTGTACGTCGTCGAAGAGCTGCCGGAGCGATATCTTGCAGCCGTACCGGTCCTCCAACAGCCGTAGCATGCCGAGCAGCGCCATCGAGTCCGCGCCGAGATCCGGAAGCGGAACGTCGGGGTCCAACTGGCTGGGCGGGACGTCGAAATAGTCACCGACGATGGTGACGATCTCTTGGAGCAGTGGCTCCACGGTGTTCTCCTCGTGGTTGATGTCAGCCGGCACGGCCGCTCCTGCGGCAACTGGTTTTGGGCCGGGTCACGTCGCCGGGCACGGGCCCGTCACCCCGCCGTCCGTTCCGGGTCCAGCCGCGCCGCCAGCCGGTCGATCGTCGGGTGCGCAAGGAGTTCCCTCGTCGTCAGCGGTACGTCGAGTTCCTCCGCGATGCGCCGGGCGAGCCTGACCGCCAGCAGCTCGTCGCCGCCCAGGTCGAAGATGCTCCGGTCGTAGCGGTCCACCTCGGTCCGCAGCGCCCGGGACCAGAGTTTCGCCAGTGCGCTCTTCAACGCGTCGCCGCGCAACGGCCGTCCGGGAGCGGAGCCGGCGGGCCGCGCCGGCTCCGGGCGGGTCCACTGCCGCTGGATGCGACGCTCCAGGTCGGTGGTGCAGACCGCGAGCCGGGACGGCAGGTCTGCGCGCAGGACGAGTTCGAGGACGTCGGCACCGCGTTCGACCGGTCCGGGGCCGGGGCGGGCCCGGTCCTCCCAGCCGATGCTGACCAGGCCGTCCACAGCCGATGCCTGCGCGTCGAGGAAGCGGCAGGCGGCCGCGTGCCCCGCGGAGCCGCTGTCGGCGAGCACCGAGGCCAGGGAGGACATCATGACGCCGCCGCAGTCGGCGGGAGCGTCGGCGAAGACCTCGGCCAGCACGAGCGCTCCGCGGACCGCCGGGGCGAGGGCCGCCCGCCAGGCGGCCCGGTCGGTGCGGTGGTCCGCCCGCTGGTGCGGTGCGCCGGCGCAGTGGAACCAGCCGTCGATCCGGCCGAACCGGTGCCGTGCGGCGCTGACCAGCTCCCGCATCGCCCTCGCGTCGGTGACGTCGACGGATGCCGCCATGACGGTGCCACCGAGCCGTTCGACGGCGCGGACGGCCTCGATCTTCCGGCTGACCGGATCGGCGGCCCCGTGCTCGGTGATCCACCGGTCGAACGCGTCCGGGGGCGGGAGGGGGGTCCGGCCGGTGAGCACCAGCGTGGCTCCGGCGACGCGGGCCAGGTGACCGGCGAGGGCAAGGCCCAGCCGCCCGAGACCGCCGGTGATGAGGTACACGCCGCCGGGCCGCAGCCGGCCGGGCCGCTCCGGCAGGCCGGAGTCGGCCGCGACCGGGACGGCATGCTGCGCCCAGCGTTGCCCGTGCCGGAACGCGACCGGAGCCGCGGTCGGGGCGGTGACCTCCGCGAGGAGCGCTTCCGGCGCCACGACGGCGGTGCCGATGTCGATGCCGCGGCAGCGGAGCCCCGCGCATTCCCGCGGCAGGGCGTGCAGCACGGCATCGGTCATCGCCGCGGCCGGCGCGACGGCCTCACCACCCGTGACGACGTGCACGTCGCGGGCCACCACCGCCAGGTGCGCGCCCGCGCCGCCCCCGTCGCGGACGAGCCGCCCGGCGATGTCGAGCACGGAGAACAGCCCGAGGTCGCAGGCACGGTCCAGGTCGTCGGTCGCGTTGCCCCCCGGCGCGATGTCGAGGGACCACAGGTGCACGACCCGCTCCGGGGTCAGCCCGTCCGCAGCGAGCGCGGCGAACAGCTTCTCGTAGTCGCCGGGGTCCGCGGGGTCCACGGTGAAGGAGTCGGCCGCGGTCCGGGCGAACGCGCCGCCGTGGCGCACGAGTACCGGAGTGGCGTTCCGGTCCCGCAGCACACCGGCCAGCGCGTCCCCGGTCCCGCCGGAGTCCGCGAACAGCAGCCACGGGCCGACGGGCGGAGCACTCGCCGCGTGCGCACCGCCCACGGGACCGAGCCGCCGCCAGGACGGGGTGTAGAGCCATTCGGCCGGGGTCCGGGCGCGGACCGGTTCCCGGCCCGGAGCAGGGGGCGGCTCAAGGCGCAGACGGCTGCGGTTCAGCGGTTGCACCGGCAGCGGGACGCGGCGGGGTTCCCCGCCGGACCAGGCCGACCAGTCCACCGGCACGCCCGCGGTCCACAGGCGTGCCGCCTCGGAGAACAGCCGGGCCACGGGCGACGGCACCGGCTCGGTGCCGGGCCCGGGCTCGCCGGGCAGTCCGTCGGGCAGGTCTCCGATGGCCAGCACCGTCGCACCGTCCCCCGTCCGGCCCGCGCACGCCTCGGCCAGCCGCTGCCCCTCCCACACGTCCCGGGTCCAGTGCAACGGGTCGAGCATCCGCGACTGCGGCAACTCGCCGCCGACGACGGCCGACAGGAGGGGAATCCGCGCGGCCCGCGGCGTGATCGTGGGCGGAGAGTCGAGCAGTCCGGCCCGCCAGGACAGCAGCGCCAGCGTGTCGGCAGGGGTGAGGACCCCGCCGAAGCAGGCCGCGAGGACCTCGCCGGTGCCCGCTCCCCCGACCGCCTCGGGCCGTACGCCGGACTCCGTCCACAGCGTCGCGAGGACCTGGCTCGCGGTCAACCGGCCCGCCAGCGGGTGCTCGGCGCAGACGGCGGCGCTGTCGATGGACCGCTGCGCTTCTTCGGCGACGGCGGCCAGCTCCCCGGCCAGTGCCCGGAAGTCGGCGGCCGTGACCTCGCCGAACAGGAAGGAGACGGCCGGGGCGCTCCGCACCGCCGGCCGGACCGCGGCGCTGCCGTCGGCGAGCGCGCGCAATCCGGTCGCGGCGGTGGCACGGTCGTGCGCGACGACGGCGTACCGGTGCTCGTAGCCGCGCCGGCCGGTCCGCAACGTGTGGGCCACGTCGGCGAGGTCGGGTGCGTCTGCCTGTTCCAGCGCGTCGGCCAGCCGTCCGGCCAGCTCCCGCAGCGCCCCGTCCGTCCTGGCGCTGAGCGCGAGCAACCGTGTTCCCCCGGCCGGCGTCGGCCGGGAGGGCGGCAAAGGCGCCTCTTCGAGGACGACATGGGCGTTGGTGCCGCCGATGCCGAACGAGCTGACGCCGGCCCGCCGGGGAGTCTCTCCCGCCGGCCAGGCCGTCGCCAGGGTGTTGATGTAGAACGGGCTGTCGGCCAGGTCGATGGCCGGGTTCGGTTTCGTGAAGTTCGGATGGCCCGGGATCTCCCGGTGCTGCAGCGCCAGCACCGTCTTGATGAAGCCCGTGATCCCTGCCGCAGCGGCGAGGTGCCCGACGTTCGCCTTGACCGAGCCGAGCGCGCAGTGGCCGACCCGGCCGCTGCCGGTTTCGGCGAACGCCTCGCTCAGCGCGGCGAATTCGATGGGGTCGCCCAGGGCCGTCGCGGTTCCGTGGGCCTCGACGTACGAGATGGTGTCGCTGTCCACTTCGGCGACCGCCTGCGCCTCGGTGATCACCGCCCGCTGTCCGTCGATGCTCGGCGCCGAGTAACCGACCTTGTCGGAGCCGTCGTTGTTGATCGCCGAGCCCTTCACCACGGCGAGGATCCGGTCTCCGTCGTCGATCGCCTCGGCCAGGCGCTTCAGGGCGACCAGGCCCACCCCGTCACCGAAGGTCGTGCCCTCGGCGGCGGCGTCGAACGGGCGGCACCGGCCGTCCGGGGAGAACATCATCCCTTCGCTGAAGACGTAGCCCGGGTACTGGTTGGCGATCACCGAGACGCCGCCGGCCAGGGCGATGTCGCAGTCACCGGTGAGCAGGCTCTGCACGGCCATGTGCACCGCGACCAACGACGTCGAGCAGGCGGTCTGCACATTGACGCTCGGGCCCTTGAGGCCCAGCTTGTACGAGATCCTGGTGGTCAGGTAGTCCTTGTCGTTGGTGAGCATGAGCTCGGTGCCCTCGTGCGTCAGGGGATCGCAGGCACGCGCCACGACGTTGGTCAGGTACGTGTTGACCGACGCACCGGCGAAGACTCCGACGGACTGGTCGCCCGCCCCTCCGGAGTGGCCGATGGTCTCCAGCAGCTCCCAGGCGACCTCCAGCAGGATCCGCTGCTGGGGATCGAGCAGTTTGGCCTCGCGTCGGGTGACGCCGAAGAACTCGTGATCGAAACTGAACGCGTCGGGCAGGGCAGCGGCCCGCTTGACGTAGCGGGGATCGCCGAGCAGCCGCTCCGGCACCCCGGCGGCGGCGAGCTCGGCGTCGGTGAACGAGGTCAGCAGGTCGTCTCCGGCGCGGATCCGGCTCCAGAAGTCGGCCAGGTCGGGGGCGCCGGGGAACCGGCCGCACATCCCGATCACGGCCACGTCATTGGCCCGGGGCACCGGGGTGGACGTAACGGCGTCAGGCACCCTTGTCTCCTTCCGCGTTCCGGCGGTGTCGTTCTCGTGCGCGCAGGCGCGTGCCGCGGACGGTGTCGTCCGTCAGCCGTGTCCGCCGGCTGGGCGTCCGGCCGGGGCCGCTTCCCGCGGCAGGCGCCGAGGGGGCCCGGCCGAGGCGTGCGGCCAGGCTGGCCACGGTCGGGTGGCGGAACAGCTCCGACACCTTCAGCGAACCGTCCGCGGCCTCGTCGGCGAGCAGTTGGTGGACTTGCATCAGCAGCATGGAATTGCCGCCGAGGTCGAAGAAGTTGTCGTCGCGTCCGATGCCTTCGCGGTGCAGCACCTGCTGCCAGACGCCGGCCACCCGCCGCTCGTGCGCGCTCAGCGCCACTGCGCCGCCGGGCTCGGTGCGCGCCATCGCGCTCGCGAACTGCCCGGCCAGTCGAGCACGGTCGACCTTCTGGCTGGCGTTGAGCGGGAACGAGTCGAAGAACCCCACCGAGGTCGGCACCATGTAGGGCGGCAGCGTGGAGCGCAACTCCGCTTTGAGGCTGCTCTCCGTCACCTGGTGCCCCGGCTCCACCATCACGCAGGCGACGAGGCGGCTGTCGCCCGCGCCCGCGCCGAGGACCAGCGCCGTCGACCTCCTGACCCCGGGCACCTCGTCCAGCCGCGCTTCCACCTCTTCCAGCTCGACCCGGAACCCGCTGATCTTGACCTGGTTGTCCGTGCGCCCGAGGACCTCCAGCAGTCCTCGGGAGTTGACCCGTGCCAGATCGCCGGTGCGGTACAGCCTGCCCCGGGGTTCGAACGGGTCGTCCAGGAAGCGTTCCTCGGTCAGTTGCGGCCGGTTGACGTAGCCGCGGGCGACGCACTGCCCACCGATGTGCAGCTCGCCGGTGAACTCCGGCGGCACGGGGTTCCCGTGCTCGTCGAGTACGTGGACCCGCGTGTTGGCGAGGGGCAGTCCGACCGGCACTCCGGTGCCGGCGCAGTCCTCGGGCCGGACCCGCTGCGCGGTGACCCAGACCGTGGTCTCGGCCGGGCCGTACATGTTCCACAGCGTCCCGCACCACTCCAGGGTGGCCCGGGCGAGGGGCGCGGGCAGGGGCTCACCGCACGAGAGGAGGTGCCGCAGGGCCAGGTCCTGTGCCCCGCTCCGCCGCACCACGGCCGACAGGCCGTGCAGGGCGGAGGGCGTCTGGACCAGGTGTGTGACCCGTTCCGCCGCGAGCAGCGCGTGGAGGAGATCGGGCGATCGGGACGTGGCCGACGGCACGACGACCAGGCACGCCCCGGCCAGCAGGGTGCCCCACAGCTCCCAGACCGACAGGTCGAATCCGGTCGAGTGGAAGAGCGCCCCGACCCCGGTCTCGTCCATGGCGACGCACGTGCGCATGGACTCCAGCAGGCTCAGCACGTTGCCGTGCTCGACGTCGATCCCCTTGGGCGTCCCCGTGGAGCCGGAGGTGTAGACGGTGTACGCGACGTCCGCGGCGCCCGGCAGGTCGCCGGTGCCGCCGTCCACGGGCAACTCGGTGTCCGGCATGACCAGGGTCCGTGCCGCCGTGCCGTCCAGCATGCCGACCAGCGACGGCTGGGTGAGCACCACGCGCGCTTCGCTGTCCTCGAGCACGGCCTGGCACCGGGCCGGGGGGGACGACGGGTCGAGGACCACGTAGGCCGCTCGTGCCCGCTGGACCGCGACGATGGCGACGACCGTATCGAGTGAGGGTTCGAGCAGCAGGGCGACGCGGCTGCCGGGCCCCACCCCCTCGGCACGCAGCTTGGCCGCCCAGCGCCCCGCGAGTTCGTCGAGTTCGGCATAGGTGAGCCGGGTTCCGTCGAAGCGCACCGCCGTACGAGCGGCATGCCGCTCAGCGGCTTCCCGGAAACGGACCGCCAGGCTGTCGGCCGGCGCGACGGGCACCGGAGCGGAGTGCCGGTTGATGCCGTGGTCGGCCCCGGTCAGCATCGGCAGGTCCGCCGTGCTGCGGTCGGGGTCCGCGATCGCGGCCCGGAGGAGCGTCAGGTAGTGCTCGGTCGCGCGGCGGGCCGCCGCGGCGGAGAAGACGGACGTGCGGTACTTGAGCACCCCGACGAGCCGGTCGCCGTCGTGCACGACCTCCAGCACGAGTTCGAGCTGGTCATCCTGCTGGGCCAGCCGGAACGGCTCCGCGGTCAGCCCGGCCCAGGCGACCGGGGCCGCACCCTCGTCGGCCACGTACAGACCCGCGAGCGCCGGGTACCTGCTGGGCTTCTGATAGCTGAACATCGTCTGGAAGACCGGGTTGCGGTCGTCCACCCGGGGTGGTGCCAGCTCGCTGACGAGCAGCTCGAACGGATAGTCCTGGTGCTCCAGTGCCTCCGCGACCGTGCGGCGGGTGCGGCCGAGCTGCTCCCGGAAGGACACCGCGCCGCTCAGGTCGGCGCGCAGCACGACCGGATTGACGAAGTTTCCGACGCACTCGGCCATCGTCGGGTCGGTCCGGCCGGCGACCGGTGTCCCCACCAGGACGTCCCGATGTCCGGTGTAGCGACTGACGAGGGCCTGGAAGGCCGTCAGCATCACCGTGTAGGGCGTGACCCCCTCCTGCGTGGCCAGCGCGAACACACCGTGGGCGAGATCGGCGGGGAAGGGGAAGACGATCGCCCCGCCCCCGTCGGCGTCCGCCGGATCGAGATCGAACCGCGGCCACTCGGCCGTCTCCAGCGGACCGGACAGCTGGGCGTGCCAGTAGGAGCGCGCCCGTCCGCCTCGCTCGCCCGCGATCAACTCGTCCTGGTACGCGACGAACCCGCTGTACGGGACGTTGCGTCCGGGCAGCCGCGGCGGGCGCCGTTCGGCCTCCGCGCGGTAGAGCTCCTCGAGCTCCGCCACGATGACGCCGAGCGACCAGAAGTCGCACACCACGTGGTGGGCGGCCACCAGAACGACGGCCTCTCCCTGCGCCACCTGGTACGCCCGTACCCGCATCGGCGGCCCGGTGACGAGGTCGAACGGCTCGCGGTAGGCGCCGCGCACCGCCTCCTCGACCTGCTGCCGGCTCCACTGGCGAGCGTCCAGTTCGGCGAAGTCGGGTTCGAGCCACCCGTGCACCGTCTGTCGGCCCGTGGTGTCGTCCTGGCCGTCCGTGCCCACGCGGGGGAACGTGGTGCGCAGGGCCTCGTGCCGCCCGACGAGCGACCGGATCGCGCGGGAGAGCGTCCCGGAGTCGAACCCGCCGGTGAACCGCGCGGTGAAAGCGACGTTGTAGGACGCGCTTCCCGGGTTCATCCGGTGCAGCATCAGCAGCGAGCGCTGGGCGTACGAGAGCGGGTGGTCGGTGCGCGCCTGCCGGGCACGCGACCGGAGGGCCGCCTCGAGCCTCTTCCGGATGTCGTAGTCGGTAATGGGATTCACTCCTCGGTCGATCCGGCGGCGTCCTGATCGGCCAGCCAGGGCAGCAGTGCCTGGATCTGGTCCTCAGTGAGCGAGTCAAGAGAGGCCAGGAGCCGTTCCGCCTCCTGGGGGGAGAAGGGCTCCGCGTCGGCCGCGCGGGGCGGTGCCGCGTCGGCGGCGGCCGGCGCGGACGGTGGCACGGACGGCGCGGACGGCGCTTCGCGCGCCAGCCGGTCGGCCAACTCGTCGACGAGCAGCCGCAGGGCCTTGCCTTCGAGGAGGCCCGTGAGCGGCAGGTCGATGTCCAGGTCACGGAAGATCTGGCCACGGACCTCGACCGCCACCAGCGAATCGAACCCGGCCTCCTGGAGGGAGAGGTCCTCGTCGACCGCGGCCTCGGACATGCCGAGCCGCGTGGCCAGCATGATGCGCAGGTACTCCAGCACCAGTTCGCGGCGGCGTTCGGGCGTGGCGCCGGGCCGGTCCCGGCGCAGTCGCCTGACCGAATCCGCTCCGTCTCCGGACCGCGTCCCCGGCTCCCGGTCCGCCGCGACGGCCCTCCCGCCGGGGAACCGGGCCAGATAGCGGGACCAGTCCACGGAGAAGACGCCGTACTGGCCGCCGGGCCCGGCCAGGAGCCGGTCGAGTGCGGCGAAGGCCGGATCGGGCGCCAGCGGGGTGAATCCGCCGTCCAGGATGCGGTCCTGCAGGCGCCGGCTCAGCCGCGCCACCATGCCCGCCTCCCACGGCCCCCAGTTGACGCTGAGGGCCGGCAGTCCCCGTCCCCGCCGGTGGTGCGCGAGCCCGTCGAGGAAGGCGTTGGCCGCCGCGTAATGGGCCTGCCCGGGCGCACCGAGCAGAGCGGCCGTGGAGGAGAAGAGGATGAAGTGATCGAGGTCGATGCCCAGGGTGGCGCGGTGCAGGTGCCAGCCGCCGGTCACCTTCGGGTCGAGCACCGCCTGGAAGCGGTCCCAGCTCAGTTGCGGCAGCACCGCGTCATCGAGCGAGCCCGCCGCGTGGACGACACCCTTGAGGCCGCCCCACTCCTGTTGCGCGCGCTCCACCAGTCGGTTGACCGCGGCCTCGTCGGTCACGTCCAGGCCGACCCGCGTGACCCTCGCTCCCGACTGCTCCAGTTCGCGGACCTGCTCCGCGATCCGCGCCTCGGGGGCGCGGCGCGAGGCGAGCACGACGTGGCGCACCCCGCGCCGGGCCAGCCACGCCGCGGTGCGCAGACCCAGTGCCCCGGTCCCGCCGGTGATCAGGTAGCACCCGTCCGCGGCGAACCGGTCCGGACGTGCCGCCGGCGTCGATGCGCGGCGCAGCGTCGGCTGGTGGACGCGGCCGTCCCGGATCGCGGCCTCCGCCGGCGCGACGGCCGGGGCGAGCACCTCGGGGAGCGTGCGCAGCGCACGGGAGAGGTCCCGCGGGTCCATGTCGAGCAGCCGTACGTTCAGCCGAGGCGCTTCCAGCATCGCGCTGCGGCCCAGCCCCCACAGCATCGAGCCGTACGGATCACTGGCCTCGCCGGAGTCGTGCACGGCCACCGCCCCGCGGGTGAGCAGCACCACGGAGCCCGGTGTCCAGGCCGCGCGCTCGGTGGCCCGTACCAGGGCGGGCAGGCTTCCGCAGGCGGCTCGCGTCTCCTGCCCGGCCGGGCCGAGCCCGTCCAGTCCCAGGCAGTGCAGGATGCTCGCGGGCCCGGTGTCGCGGAAGAGCCGCACCAGGCTGTCCGCGTCGGCGGGGTCCAGGGCGTAGCGGCGGTCGTCGCGGCGTGCGAAGGTCTCGCCCACCTCGACGATCACGCACCGGTTTCCGCTCGCCTCCAGCGCCGTGACCGCCTGCCGCCAGTGCCCCTGGCCGTCGGCGAGCACGATCCACTGTCCGGCGGTGGACGACGCGTCGCCGGCCGCCGTGACGGGCTCCCATTCCTCGGCGTAGATCTGCGTTTCGGTTTCCGGCCGGGCCGATTCGCCGCGCGAGGACGAGGGGAAGGACACGGCCCTCAGTTCCAGGCCGAAGAGCTCCAGCAGCGGATTGCCCTCGTGGTCGGTCAGCGAGACGTCGGCCACGGCCCGCGACGCCTCGGCCACCCGGTGCCGAATGAACGCGACACCGGACTCCACCGCGCTCGACGTCGGGTGGAACACGGCCCGCTCGATCCTGAACGGCAGCAGCACGCCGTCCTCGGGAGCCTTTCGGACGATCCGTGCCGCGATCGCCAGTTGGACGCAGGAGTCGAGCAGCGCCATCGTCCGCTCGCGCGGCGAGGCGGCCGGGAAGCCGAGGTCGCCCGTGCTGTCCTCGCCGACCAGGCGCAGCTCCTTGATCCACTGGAAGGCCGGGCCGAACCGGAAACCGGTCGACTCGAAGAGCGGGTAGAGCTCGGCGGCGAGGACCGGCAGGCCGGCCCGGTAGTCCGACGGATCCGCCCACGGACGCGGTCGCGTGTCGGCGTCGTCGGCCTGCCGTACGCGTCCCTCCGCGTGGACGTACCAGGACTCGTCGGCGAGGGGGGCGTCCTCACGCGCCAGACTGAGCGACTGCGCCACGAACCTGCCGTCCCCGGCCGGGGTGAGCACGAGCTGGACCCGGCGTTCGTCCGCTCCGACGTCCAGCGCGCGCGGGAAGACCAGGTCCTCGACGACGGTCGCGGACTCGGCGGCCACCGCCTCCACCAGGCATGCCGTGTGGTAGGCCCCCGGCACGACGAGGCGGCCGGAGATCTCGTGGTCGGCGAGTACCCGGGGGGCCGCCGCGGCCACCGTGGTCTCGTAGCGCCGCTGCGCGGACCGCGGCAGCGCGAGGCGGCTCAGTTCGGGCGGGCCACCGGCCGGTTGCGCGGACGGTGCGGTGTCGGCACGGGCCGGCGCCGGTGCGATCCAGTGCCGGGTCCGGGCGAAGGGATACAAGGGTGCGGGCGCCTTGCCCGTGCGGAACGGCGCGTAGTACGCCGCCCAGTCGACGGGTACCCCGGCCCGCTCCAGCCGGGCCAGGTGCGCGAGGACCGTGGCCCGGTCGGGGTTCCTGGCGGACAGGCCGGGCAGCCACACGGCGTCGTCACCGGACTGTGCGCGGCCCGCGGTGGTGAGCGTCCGGCCGGGCCCCACCTCGACGAAGGTGTTGAATCCCGCGCCGAGCAGTTCGCCCACGCCGGCGGCGAACCTCACCGACGAGGTGAGCTGGCGTCCCCAGTACGGTGCGCCGAGCTCGTCCGCGGCGGCCGGTTTCCCCGTGAGGTTCAGGATCATCGGGACGGTGTGCGGCCGGTGGGTGATCCGGCCCGCCGCGGCGATCAGGGCCGGGACGGCCGGGGCGACCAGGGGCGAGTGGAAGGCGTGTGTCGTCTCGAGCGCGATCGTCTGCCAGCCCCGCCGCTCGAACGCGCTCTCCAGCGCGCTCACCTCGGCGTCCGAGCCGGACACGGTCACCCGCTCCGGCGCGTTGTACGCGGCGACCGACGCGGTGCCGCCCTGGGCCGCGACCAGGCGCTCCAGTTCGGCGAGGTCGGTGCAGCCCACTGCGAGCATCCGGCCGCCGCCGGGCACGGCCGCGAAGGCGCGACCGCGCTCGCAGACCAGTTCGAGCCCTTCCTCGACGGTGAACACCCCGGCCACGCAGGCGGCCGCGTACTCACCCAGGCTGTGCCCGAGAACCGCGTCCGGCCGCACCCCGCACGACGTCCAGAACTCCGCGAGCGCGACCTGGAGGAGGAAGACCGCGGGCTGGAGCAGATCGGCGCGCGTCTGTGCCGCCGGGTCGGTGAACACGTCGAGCGGATCGACGCCGGTGAGACGACGGAAGAGCGCCGCGTGCCGGTCCAGTGCCGCGCGGAACACCGGGTGCTCCCGGTAGAGCCGCACGGCCATTCCGGGGTACTCGGAGCTCTGTCCGGGGAACAGGAACGCGACCCGCGGCTTGGCCCGCGCGGTTTCGCCCGCGTCCACCTGCCCGGTCCCCTTGTGCAGCCACGACTCGATCCGCTCGGCTGCCGCCTCCCCGGTGTCGGCGAGCACGCTGAGCCGGTGCCGGAGCGGCCTGCGCCCGACGTGGCTGGTGTGGGCCAGGTCCGTCAGGACGGCGCCGGGCTCGCGGAGGCGGTCCGCCCACGTGCTCGCCAGAGTGCGCAGCGCGTCCGCCGACTTCGCGGTGATCGTGACGAGTTCGGGCCCGGGACGCGCGGCCTCCGGTACGCGTTGTGGCGCCTGCTCGAGCACGGCGAACGCGTTGGTGCCGCCGATCCCCAGGGAGTTGACCGCCGCGCGGCGCGGGGATCCGGGCAGGGGCAGCCGGTCCGGGGGGACGAAGAGACCTGATGCGTCGAGGCGCAGCCGGGGGTTCGGCGCCGTGAAGTAGGGGCTCGGCGGGATGACTCCGTGGTGCAGCGCCAGCGCGGCCTTGATCAGGCCGGCGATGCCCGACGCGGCCTCCATGTGCCCGATCAGCGCCTTCACCGAGCCGATGGCGCAGGGCCCGTCGTGGCCGAAGACCTTCTTCAGCGCCCCGATCTCGGTGGGATCGCCGAGCGGCACGCCGGTGCCGTGGGCCTCGATGTAGCCGATCGTGGCGGGATCGACGCCGGAGACGGCGAGCGCCTGGCGGATGGCGCCCAACTGGCCCGGCAGGCTGGCGGCGCCGTAGCTCGCCTTGCCGCCGCCGTCGTTGTTGATCGCGGTGCCGAGGATCGTGGCGTAGACGGTGTCGCCGTCGCGCAGTGCGGCGGCGAGCGGCTTGAGGACGACGGCGCCCACGCCGCTGCCGAAGATCGTCCCCTGCGCGCCGGTGTCGAACGGGCGGCAGCGGCCGTCCGGCGACAGGATGCCGCCCCGTCGGTGCCAGTGTCCGGCGGTGGGGATCCGGATGTTCACGCCGCCGGCCAGGGCCGCCTCGCATTCGCCGCGCAGCAGGCTCTGGCAGGCGAGGTGCACCGCGACCAGCGAGGTGGAGCAGGCCGTCTGCACCGTCAGGCTGGGTCCGGTCAGATTGAGCTTGTACGAGACCCGGGTGGCGAGGAAGTCCTTGTCGGAGCCGAGCTGTTCGAGCGAGGCCGTCGGGTCGGCCAGCGGCCCGGCGTTCTCCAGCACCTCGGGGAGGTAACTGGTGAGGACCCCGCCGCTGCCGGCGAAGACACCGACCGGGGCCCCGGCCCCGGCCGACGTGGCGAGGCCCGCGTTCTCGAGGGCGTGCCAGCAGGTCTCCAGGAAGACGCGGTGCTGCGGGTCCATGGCCGCGGCCTCGCGGCCCGAGATGTCGAAGAAGGCCGCGTCGAAGCGGTCGACGTCGTCGATCGAGGCGGTCGCCTTGACGTAGTCGGGGTCCTTGAGCCACTCCGGGTCCACACCGGCGCGCAGCAGTTCCTCGTCGTCGAGGTCGCGGATCGCCTCGCGTCCGGCGAGGATCGCGTCCCAGAACTCGTCCACGTCCGAGGCTCCGGGGAAGCGTGCGGCGATGCCGACGATGGCGATCGGGCCCCCGCCCGGCTCCTGTCGGGTCATGACGGCTCGCCGCCACCGAGCCGGGGCAGGACGACCGGGTCGTACGCCTCCAGCAGGTCACCGACCGTGCGCACGCTGGTGATGGGCACCTCGTCGGAGAACGGATCGGTGTCCAGCTCCAGTTCCAGTACGGCGATCAGCCGGGCGAGGTGCAGTGACGTCAGACCGAGCTGGTCGACGAGCAACTGGTCCTCGTCCAGGTGCTCGACCGGCTCGGCCACCTCGTTCACGATCTCGAGCAGCACGGCCTTGACCGTCTCGCGCCTGTTCATTCGAATCTCACTCCCGTTCACGTTTGTCCCGGTCCCTGCGGTCGGGGCTCAGCAGGTGTAGCCGCCGTCGACGGCGATGGTCTGGCCGGTGATGAAGCTCGCCGCAGGCGAGGTGAGGAACCGGACGGTGCCGAGCACGTCCTCCACCGAGCCGAGCCGCCCGAGCGGTGTGCGCCGCACGATGCGACGGCGCTGGTCCGTGCCGATGCCCGCGGTCATCTCGCTGTCGAAATAGCCGGGGGCGACGCTGACCACGCGGACGCCGGCCGGGCCGACCTCCCGCGCCAGGCCGCGGGTCAGTCCGTCGAGCGCGGCCTTCGCCGCGCCGTACACCGCGACGCCGGTCTGCCCGCGCAGCGCGTTGATCGACGACAGGTTGATCACCACGCCGTCCCGGCGGGCGAGCATCGGCTTCAGACAGGCCCGGGTGAGCAGAACCGGCAGCGTCAGGTTGGTCCGCAGCGCGGCGTCGATCGCCGCCGGCGGGGTCAGCGTCAGTAGGCCCTCCAGCCCGACCGCGGCGTTGTTCACCAGCACGTCGACGCGGCGACGGCGGCGCACGGCCGCGCGGACGAACTCCTCGACCCCCGCGGCGTCCGTTCCGTCGACCGCGGACCAGGACAGTGCCTCGGGGCCGTGCGACGCGCGCAGTGCGGCCAGTTCGGCGGACTCGGTGCGACTGAAGGTCTCCACCCGGTAGCCGCGCTCCAGGAAGTCCGTCACGAGTGCCAGCCCCAGGCCACGGCTGCCGCCGCTGATGACCGCCACGGGACGCTGTTCTACGGGGCCGTTCATCGCACACTTCCCATTCGTTTGAATCGCTGGCCGTGCAACGGTCCGTCCGAGACGGTGATGACGGCCGGGACTTTGTGGGGCGGAAGATGCTCCGCGCAGAGCCGGCGCAGCCGCCTGCTCAGCTCCCGCCGCTCCTCCGGCTCGACCAGCTCGACCGTGGCCGCGACGATCTCCCCGGTGACGGCGTTCGGGCGTCCGGTCACGACGACGTCCCGGATGTTGTCCGCCCGGAGCAGCACGTTCTCGACCTCGGCCGGGGACACCTTCTCGCCGCCGACGTTCATCAGTGCCGAGAGCCGCCCGAGGACGCGCAGCGAACCGTCCTCGGCCACCTCGACCGCGTCTCCGGTGTTGAGCCACCCGTCCTCGTCGAACGGACTGGCCGCGTTGAGATACCCGAGCATGCTGCTCGGAGACTTGATCCAGAGCACTCCGTCGCGCACGTCCGTGCTGAACCCGTGCCCGCCGACGTCCATCTGCAGCGAGTCCGAGGCGACGGACCGCGTGGGAAGGATGCCGGTCTCGGTCAAGCCGTAGGTCTGCTTGAACTGGACCTGCGGGAAGACTTCGGCGGCGTGCGCGAGGGTGACCTCGCGCATCGGCTCGGTGCCGTAGGTGACCAGTTCGAGCGAGGACAGGTCGTGGTCCCGGTACGCACCGGAGAGCAGCAGCATGTTGAGGAAGGTCGGCGTGGTGGGCAGGACCTGAACGCGGTGGTGCTCCATGGCCTCGCACGCGTGCTTCGGGGTGCGCCGCGGCTCGGTGACGACCGTGCCGCCGCCGACGAGCGTGCGGAACAGCGTGTTGACTCCGCCGATGTGGTCGAGCGCCATGAACTGCAGCGTTCTGCGCGGGCGGGAGGACGCCCTGAATCCGCCGAGCAGCCGCGGCAGCGAGAGCAGTGCCGCCTTGCTCTCGCCCGTCGAGCCCGAGGAGAACAGCACCAGGCCGGCCTCCCCCGACGCGGCCAGCTTCGTCAGCAGGTCGGGCCGGGGCCCCTCCGGTGCCGCGACCGTCCGGATGCTCCACTCGTCAGGGCCGTCGAACTCGATGACCGTGGTCGCGTGTACCGTCGCGATCCTGCGGGCCCGCTGCTCCTTCGGCGGATCGGTGGGAGCGAACGGAACCACGACGCAGCCTCGGACGGCGAGCGCCGTGAAGAGCGCGACGACGGACGGCGAGGCGTTTCCGACCACCGCCACGATCTCGCCCGCGGCCGTCCCGCGTCGATCCAGCGTGTCCAGCCAGTCGGTGGTCCGCTCGCCGAGCTCGGCGTACGTGGTCCTGCCGCCGTACCCGGCCATCGCCTCGGCGTCGGCGCGCCGCTGGAGTTGTGACAGCAGCCAGTCCATCGAGCCTTCTCCACCCACGTTCGTCATGCGTCTGCTTCTCTCACCCGGGCCGCCCCGGCCGCCCCGTGGCGGCGGGAGTACGGTCGCGCCGCCGCCGTCACGAGTTCCCACGCCTGCCCAGCACGGGGCGGGGCCTGCTGTCGTCGGTGCTGAGCTGAGCGGCGACCTCCCCGATCGACTGCGCTTCGAAGATCACCCGGAGCTTCAGCTCGCAGCCGAGGACCGTGCGCACTCGACCGATGACGATCATGGCGAGCAGCGAATCTCCGCCGAGGTCGAAGAAGTTGTCCTCAAGGCCCGCCCGCGGAACACCGATGACCTCGGCGACGATCCGGCACAGCTTCTCTTCGCGGGAGCCGGCGGATGCCGGGGTGCTCCGGCCTCCGGCCGGGGCCGTGCTCGACGGCTTGGTGCCCAGCAGTGCCTTGCGGTCCGGCTTGCCGCTGGGTGTGAGCGGGAGGCCGTCGACGACGACCACCCGGTCGGGCAGCATCGCGGCGGGGAGCCTGCCGCACAGGAATTCCCGTACGGCTGCCGGTGACGGTCCGCCCTGGCCCGAGTCGTCGGCCGGCACGACGTACGCCACCAGTTGGGCCATGCGCGTGCCCGGGTCGGTCGCGAGGACAGCGGCGCGGGCGACGGCGGGGTGAGCGAGCAGCGCGGACTCGACCTCTCCCGGCTCCACGCGCAGACCGCGGACCTTGACCTGGTCGTCGAGGCGGCCCCAGAGCTCCACCTGCCCGTCAGGACGCAGCCGGCCCTTGTCACCGGTGCGGTACATGCGCTGTCCGGGGACACGGCTGAACGGGTCGGCGACGAATCGCTCGCTGGTGCCCGCGGGCCGTCCCGCGTATCCCTGGCCCACGCCGATCCCGCCGACGCAGACCTCACCGACGAACAGGGGCGGCAGCAACTGGAGCTGGTCGTCGACGATGTAGATCTGGGACGTGCCGACCGCTCGCCCGGCCACCTGCTGTGGGTGTTCCCGAATCTCGGCCACGGTGGACGCGACCGTGCACTCGGTGAGGCCGTACGTGGTGAACGCGAGCAGCCCGGGCTGGTCGTGCAGACGCCGCCACAGCCGGTCGGACGCCCTCTCGCCACCGATCACCACGATCTTCGGCGGGTGCGGCAGCGTCAGTATCCCGTCGTCGACCAGGACCTCCATCTGGCTGCTGCCGCAGTCGAGGACATCGATCGCCGTCTCCGGATTCGATCCGCGGGCGAGGAGCCGGGTCGGATCGGTTCGCTCCTCTTCGTCGAGCAACAGCAGCCGATGCCCGAAGGCGATCATGCCGAGACAGTGGTTGACGAACCCGTCACCGGTCAGGGGGGTCAGCGCGCCGATGTTCACCGGACGGTCCGCGGGAAGCCGCGCGTACATCGGCGCCAGGTGGGTGGTGACGAACGCGACCAGGCTCTCGTCGTCGATGACCACGCCCTTCGGCCGTCCCGCGGCATCCGAGGTGAAGACCAGGTAGGCCGGAGCGGCGGCCGGGCGACGGGCGAGGCCACTGCCGGTGGCCGCGTCCCCTGCCGCGTCCGCGAGGAGCACGGCCGCCGAAACGGTCTCCACGCCGGCGAAGGCCTCGTCCGCGACGAGCAGGTCGGTGTCCGCCTCCTCCAGGAGCAGGCGCCGGCGGGCTTCGGGGTGTTCCGGATCCAGCAGCAGGAAGGCACCGCCCGCGCACCAGGTGGCGAGCATCGCGGTGATCAGATCGCTGCGCCTGGTCAGGCAGATCCCCACCACGGTGCCGGTCCGCACGCCGCGGGCCCGCAGTCCCGCGGCCATGGTCCTGGTTCGGTCGGCCAGTTCGGCGAAGGTGAGGTGCTCCCCGTGCGCGACGACCGCCTCCCTGTCGGGTGTGGCCGCGCAGGTCCGTTCGAAGAGGTCCCACGCCGACGTGGGTTCCGCGGGGGCGCGGCCGTCCTGCGGTGCGCCACTCGCGCCGAGTGCCAGCGTTTCCGCACGGGCTGCCGGGTCGAGCAGCGGGATGTTCCCGAGCGGGACGTCGGAGGCCCGGCTCAGTGAGCCCAGCAGGTTGGCGTAGGCATCGGCGAACCGTCGCACGGCAGCCCCGGAGAACCGCCGGCGGTCGTATTCGACGGTGACGGTGACGTCGCCCGCCAGCCGTTGTACGTCCAGGGAAAGGTCGAACTGGGTCCCCGACACTTCCGTGGGGTCCGGCATGGGCGTCACCTGGAGACCGTCAAGGGCCCACACGTCACTCGGGTCGACCGTGCCGTAGCTCATGGCGGCTTGGAACAGGGGGTTGCGGTCGGCTTCCCGCTGCGGGGCCAGCGCCGCGACCACGGCCTCGAACGGCACGTCCTGGTAGTCGAGCGCTTCGTGAACCGTTTCGCTCACCCTACCGAGGAACTGATCGAAGGTCAGCGTGGGCAGCACCTGGCAGCGCAGCGCCACCGTGTTGGAGAAGAACCCGATCGTCTCGAAAAGGGCCGAGTGCGGCCGGTTGACCACCTGCGTGCCGACCGTGATGTCGCTCGCTCCCGCCCAACGCTGCAGCAGAACGAAGTACACCGCGAGCATGCCCGTGAACAGGGTGACCGAGCGATCCCTGCAGAAGGCTTCGAATCCCGCCACCGCGTTCTCGGGAAGTGCGACGGGCAGCCGGTGACCGACGATCCCGTCCGGACGTTCCCCGCCGTCCTCGGGCAACCGCGTCAGCTCGGCACCGGACAGCCGACCGCACCAGTAGTCCAGCCCTTCACTGTCCACCTCCGCCCTGTTCCCCACCGGAAAAAAATCGGAGTACTGCGCAGCCTGCGTCCCGAAAGCGGGCGCCTTCGGGTCGGCATAGGCGAGACGAAGCTCTCCGGCGAATATCTGCGCGGATATGTCATCGGTGATGAGGTGATGAAACACGAAGGTCAGCAGGTGCAGCGTGGGCGATATTCGTATCACGCTCGCCCGCCAAAGCGGTCCCGACGAAATGTCAAACGGAACGTCGAGCATCTTTCTGGCCTCCGCATCCGCCCATGCACGGCGCTCGCCCGGCGCATCCCCCTCGGCCTCGACGACGTCGATCAGGGGCCGTGCGGCATCTTCGCCCTCGGCCTTCACGAGCTGGAGAACATCGCCGTCACTCTCCAGGAAAACGCTGCGCAACGCGTCGTGCCTGCCGCGCAGCACCTTGAGCGCGCGCTCGAGTCTCTCTACGGAGAGATCACCGGCGACGACGAGGACGGCACCCCAGACATCAGCCGCATTGTCCGGCCGCATGGTCGACGCGAAGTACATCCTCCGCTGCGCGGACGTGACGGGAACCACCCGAGAACGATGCCTGCCCACGGGACCGTCACCATCCTCATCCGGCACATCCCGCCCATCCGCGTGACGCATTCCGGGCACGAAAGCCCTCCCCAACCGATCGGCCATTCCGACGAAAACAGCTTACTTTCAGACTCGCCCTGCGCAATTGACGCAAGCGCATACAAGGCGGTTCAGCGCGAAGAAACGCGAGGCAAACAAGAACACCCTTTTCCGGGGTCGTCACCATTTTTAGCAGGGGCCGTTCGCCGCGGACGTATCCCTCTGACGCCGCGCATCGCCGGCCGGAGTCGCCGCTTGTCTCGCCGGCGAGACAGGTTCGGGCCGCGCTGTCGCGCCGATCGGCCGGGAGCGGCATGCTGGTTGACGTGCACGTTACGCAAGGACGAGCCGCGGAGCCCTTACGGGACCCCTCGGGCAGATCGGACATAGAGCGACAGTGCGCACATTAACGGCATAAAAGGCAAAACCAGTGGTGAAATGGTTTTGATTAAGAAAAGACCTCACAACGACTGACCCAACAGTCCGTCATATGCGCTTACGATGCCGATTCCGGCCCCACGGCGGGTGCACGGACACCGAGAGGCATCCTCACGATCGCCTCGGTGGCCATACGCAGAGCGCAAAAGCAAATACGGGGATCCATGCGTACTACTTCCGTCGCAACACGACCAAATGGGACAGCGACGCACAAGATGGCAGCTACAAGCGCTGCCGGGAAACCTCTGAACATCGGTGTTCAGTTCCACAAGTCCGGCTTGTTGTTCACTTCCAAGCAGAGCCTCAATGCATGGGAGCAGGTCGGCACCAAGCTGTTTTCCTTCGCGGACTCGTCCACCTGGTGGATAGCCGACTGGCTGGTCTACGGAGAGTCCCAGTTTCACGACCGGTACTACGAAGCCATCAAGCAGACATCGCTCAGCTATCAGACCCTCCGCAACTACACATGGGTCGCGCGAAACTTCCCGATGCCCCGCAGGCGGCACAATCTCAGCTTCAGCCATCACCTTGAGGTGGTATCGCTCGACCAGCCGGAGCAGGACTACTGGCTGCGGAAAGCGGAGGAACTGGGCTGGAGCAGGAACAAGTTGCGCGGAGAGGTCCGCAGCAGCCTGCGCACGCGGCAAGGTGAGGTGACGCCGACCGAGACCGAGAGGCGCGCCGAGGTGAGCAGTACCGGATCCCCCGCGGCCGAGCCCGACTCGGCGCCGGACCCCGTGGACGCCGGCCCGTCGCCCGAAGCGCGCCTGCTGCTCGAACTCCCGGCCGAAGTCCTGGCGACGATCCGGACAGCCGCCAAAAAGCAAGGTGCACCGGTCGAGACCTGGGCGGCGGAGATACTGCGGCGTGCCGCCACCGGCTCCTGACGGAGTCCGCCGTGCGCCGGGAGACCACGCGGGCGGCTCCTGTGCCGTCGACGCCCAAGTGGTCGGCGCCCGGCAAGTCGACCGCGGCGTGGCGGGGGACGGACCGGGCCGTCTCCGGCCGGACCCCGTTCCGGGCCGTGTGGTCCGGGGACAGGTGTCGCAGTCCAGTGGCCCAGGCGACCCGGGTCCGGTCCTCGGCCGGTCTGCGTCCGTGACGCACTCGAACTCGGCGACCCGCCCGCCAGGGCCGGGGGCGTTGATCCCGAAGCAGGCCGGCCGTGTGCCGTCCGCGTCCGTGATCCTCAGCCGAGCCCCGGGATGCGGTTTCCCTTGCCGACGATCGCTGTCGCCGCGTGCCGTCAGGCGCCGGGGCCGGGGTCCGGGTGGACCGGTTTCGTGATGCCCGCCCTCGCGGCTTCGAGCTGAGCGGCGAAGGCCACGCCGAGAAAGAGGGCGACGCCGGTCACGTTGGCCCACAGCAGCAGGGCGACGAAAGCGGTGAGGGGCCCGTACACGGCGCCGAAGGAGCCGCTTTCGCCGACGTAGAGGGCGAGCAGCCAAGTGGCGACCACCCAGAGCAACAGGTGGACGCCCGAACCGAACACCAGCCATGTGTAGCCCGGCTGGTCGCGGCGGGGCGCCCAGCGGAAGATCACGGCCGACGCCAGCGCCGCGAGCAGCACTCCCACCGGGACGTGCAGCGGCTGCCACCAGTCGAGCAGTGACGGCGGCCAGTGCAGGGCCCGGACCACGGACACGCCGATGTCCCGGCCGGCGACGACGGCCAGGAAACCGCCGCCCAGCGGGAGTCCCGCGCACACGGCGAGCAGTACGCCCCGGCCGTACTTGGCGAGGAAGGGGCGGTCGCGTTCGATGCCGTAGATCCGGTTGCAACCGCGCTCGATCTGCCCCATCGCGGAGGCGAGGTTGAGGACGGCGAAGCCGAGGCCCAGCCACATGGCCACGGCCCCCGCGACGTCCGCCCCGGCGCTGCGCCGGGTGTCGGCCAGGGCCTGCCGCACCAGGTCCGCGCTGGTGCCCGGCACGATCCGGGCCAGCGTCAGTTCGATGACCTGGCCGAGCCCTTCGGTGTGCATGGTGGTCGCCACCCCGACCAGGGCGATGGTGAACGGCACGATGCCGAGTACCACCTGGTAGCCGAGGGAGCGGGCGAAGCTGAAGCCGTCCGCGTACCGGAAGCGGGCGAAGGAGTCGAGGACGAGATCGCGTCCTCCGTAACGCCGCAGCGCGGTGAACGCCTCGTCCCCGGAGAGCTCCTCCCCGACCATGTCCCGCGTCTGCGGCACATGCACGACCGTACCCATGTCGTCCCTTCCGTCCCGAGCCCCGGCGGTCCCGCGCCGCGTCACGCGCGGTGGCGGTCCACCGCACGGCCGGTCGGAGGGGTGGCCCGGCCACCCCTCCGACGGGTGCCTGCCGTGTGCCCCCGGCAGGGCCGTGTACGCGCACCGGAGCCCCGCCGCGGGGCCCTTCCCCGCCCACACGGTCCCGTCGCGCGCACCGGACGTCCGCCCGCTCGTCCCGCTCCGCGCCGGTCGCGTTCACCGGTGTTTCGCGGGGCGCCCCTCAGCCGGCCGGCACCCGCACGCCCGACGGCTCGGGGTGCGCAACGGCCCGTGGGCCGGCGGGCGTAACCGACCGCGGTCCGGCGGGCGGACCGCCCCTCGTCCGGCCGGGGCCGCGCGCCGGTGGGCGCCCCGACGGTCTCGGCGCGCACGGGACCACCCGCCCGACACCGCCTCAGCCGCGGTAGACGCTGAAGCGCCTGGTCAGGGAACGGACCAGGTCGTGTTCCCCCACGACACCGACCGCGCAGACGCTCAGCTCGCCCGGGCGGGCGGTGGCGACCATGGCCCGGTAGGCGTCGAAGGAGTTGTCGAGTGTCCGGCCCTGGGCGGTGAACAGCACGACGGGCAGCCCCTCGGCCCGGGCCGACTCCGCGAGGGCCGTCAAGTGGTTCCTCCGGCCGGAGAGCACCAGGGTGTTGAAGCGGATCCCGGCGTGGAGGGATCCCTCGCCGTCGCACACGTCGTCCGCGTAGATCCGGTCGTCGAGGCGGGCCAACTGCCCCATGACGATCGCGGAAGCGTTGGCCGCCGCTCCCGCGTCGAGGGACTTGTCGACGGCGATGGCGGCGCGGAGGAGTTCGGTCATGGGGCGCCCTTTCTCAAGGGGGACGGACAGGAGGCGAGGATCGTTTCATCGTGCGGTGCCGCTGTGGTCGGCGGGGCATGGGGCGGATCGACTCCCGGGCTCGCTCGCGCAGTCCCCCGATCGGGGCCCCGCCTTCCGCAGGGGTGGGCACGCCGGTGAGGGCCGGGGTCCGCACGTCTTCACGGTGACCTTCCAGTTCGGTGCCGGTCCGCGCCCGGACCACCGTCGTTGCGGCGCGTTCCGCGAGGACCAGCACGATGGCGGTGGAACCTTCGAAGAGGGCCCGCGCGAGGGCGTGGCTCGTTCTCCGGTGGTGTTCCGGCAGGGCGTTGACGAAGGTCTCGAAGGCGGCCGGATCGATCCGGCACTCGTTGTTCTCCACCGGGCCGATGCCCGAGGAAACCCCCGGCTCCCCCTCGGACGTTTCCCCGTGGCGCGGGAACACCCGGGAAGCTTCCCCGGACGGTTCCAGAGGTGCTCGTCCCCCAGGTCGAAGTACTGGCTCGCCACGCCCCCTCGCACCGGTCACCGCGGATCAGCGTATCCGGGCGGATCATCGCCGTCGCCGTCCGGTCCGCGAGCGCCCCGGCCCCGTGGCGGTCGATGGGGTGAGCCGTCCGCGACCGCGGACGGACGACGCCCGCGGCCTCGGCGTCCACGCGCGGACGGGGCACTCCGGAGGACGGCGCCCCGACCGGGTGGGGGCGCCGCCGTGCCCGTGTGGGACGGGGGCCGGTCAGCCGGTGGAGCCGGCGGTGAGGGAGCCCAAAGGGATTCGGGTCGATAAAACAGCCGGCGTTCCCGTTGGCCCTTTCCGAGGAGCGCTTGCCCTCTTCGGCGCCTGCGCATCTCCTTTTGGAATGATCAGCAGGTGCGACTGGATCGGCGGGAAAACCAGTTCCCCCCATCGGTGCCTCCGCAATCAGTCGGCGTGCCCCCGGAAGGGTGCTAGTACATCCGATGTGGCGGTAGTCACGGCCCGCTCCCAGTCCGGTGGAAGGATGTGCCCGGCCGTGCGTCACCGCGCATCGTCATCGGCTGCGAAAGGCCAGCCGGAACCGTGGGCTTCCCGTGAAGTTCGGTGGCCGTTTCCCCCGTGCCGTCGGCGGCCGGCACGGCCCGCGCGTCACGGGCGGGGAAGACGGCGACGGTGCGGCAGCGGTCCGGGGCCGGCGATGGCCGGGGCCGGTGGGCCGGCCGCGCCGGGAATACGGGGAGCGGGGACCACGCGGCAGCGTCGAGCAGCCACAAAGAGCTGGTCAGGGCGTCCACGAGAGGGAGGGCCAGAGCGGGCCGGCACACCGGCGAGGACGGCGCGGCGGACACCGCCGTCCGCGTCACGGGAGGTCTTCATCGCGGCGCCTTCACCCGTGGAAGGGCTCCGGAGCCGGCGGCGCGTTCACCGTCCCGCCGTCCCGGGCACACCGCTTCGGGCGGCCCGCCGACTCGGACTTTACCGGCCCCGCGCTTATCGGACTCGCGCACGGGGCGGTCTTAGCGAAACATTGACGCTGTTTTAACGGAAATCATTCGCCGCAGCAGAAATGCGAACCCCGCGCTGTCGCGTGGTGAACCGCTCTGGCAGCATGCAGCGTTCGTATCGGCGTGTTCGTTCGCACCCGGCCTTGACGCAGAAGGCAGTACGGGGAAGTCCGGCGTCCGGGTGCCTCACGGCAACGGATGTCCCTACCGGCGGAGTCGTGGGAACAGCGCGCCGCACCATGCGGTGATCATTACGGTTCGCGGGCACGTGTGCACGAGGCCCGACGCTCCGATCGGGAAGAAGGTTGATGGGGGACATGGCGGACAGCGACAGGACAGCCGTGCCCGAAGTGGTGGCCAGTCCCGCCGTGCGGGCCCAGCCGACCGGCAAGGTGGCACGGTGGATGCTGCGCCACCAGGTGCAGCCAGTGGGACCGGCGTCGGGCGAGGGGCACACGGAGCCCCACGCGTGGTGGAAGGTGATGTGCCTGACCGGGGTGGACTACTTCTCCAGCCTGGCCTACGTACCGGCGATCGCGGCGCTCGCGGCCGGGGCGGTCTCGCCGCTGGCCACCTTGCTGATCGTGGCGCTGACGCTGCTGGGGATGCTTCCGATGTACCGGCGTGTCGCCCGGGAGAGCCCGCACGGGGCGGGGTCCGTGGCGATGCTGGAGGACCTGCTGCCCTTCTGGTGGGGCAAGCTGTTCGTCCTGGTCCTGCTCGGCTTCGTGGCCACGTCGTGGATCATCACGATCACCCTGTCCACGGCGGACGCCTCCGTGCACGTGGTGGAGAACCCGTTCTTCCCCGCCGCGCTGCACGGGCACGAGGTCGCCCTCACCGTGGTCCTCCTCCTGGTCCTCGGCGGGGTGTTCCTCCTCGGGTTCAGCGAAGCGGTCAGTGTCGCCATCCCCCTCGTGGCGGTCTTCCTGGCGCTCAACGCGGTCGTGATCGCCGTCGGCCTGGTCCACGTGTTCACCGCCCCCGGGGCGCTGTCGGCGTGGACGGACGCCCTCGTCGGAGGCGGAGCGGGCTTCGGCGAGCTGATGACACCAGCCCTGGTCGCGTTCCCGCTGCTGGTGCTGGGCCTGTCGGGCTTCGAGACAGGGGTCAGCATGATGCCCCTCGTGGCCGCCGGCGGCGCCGACGCGGCGCAGCGACTGGGGGCACGGGTACGCAACACACGCAGACTCCTGACCACCGCGGCCCTCGTCATGAGCGTGTACCTGCTGTCCGCGAGCTTCGTGACCACCGTCCTCATCCCGGAGCGCGAGTTCGAACCCGGCGGCGCCGCCAACGGCCGCGCCCTGGCCTGGCTGGCCCACGAACACGTCGGCGAGGCCTTCGGCACCGTCTACGACATCAGCACCATCCTCATCCTCTGGTTCGCCGGCGCCTCCGCCATGGCAGGACTGATCAACATCGTCCCCCGCTACCTGCCCGACTACGGCATGGCCCCGGAGTGGGGGCGCGCGGTCCGGCCGGTCGTGATCGTCTACACCGCCCTGTGCGTCCTGATCACCTTCGCCTTCGACGCCGACGTCGACGCCCAGGCCGGCGCCTACGCCACCGGCATCCTGGCCATGATGGTCTCCGGCGCCTTCGCCGTCACCGTCACCATGGCCCGCCGCCACCGACGCGCGGCCACCGTCGGCTTCGCCCTGCTCACCGCGGTCCTGCTGTACGCCCTGCTGGCGAACATCGTCGACAAGCCGGACGGCATCGCCATCTCCGGCTTCTTCATCGCCGGCATCATCACCGTGTCGCTGGTCTCCCGCGTCTCGCGCACCACCGAACTGCGCGCCGACCGCATCGTCTTCGACCCCGCCGCCCGCCGGTTCGTCACCGACACCCTGGTCCACGACAACTCCATCAACATCATCGCCAACCGCCGCCAGGCCGGCGACAGCGCCGAGTACAGCGCCAAGGAACGCGAACAGCGCGGCACCAACCCGGTGCCCGGCCCCGCCGACGTGATCTTCCTTGAGATCGACGTGGTCGACCCCTCCGACTTCAGCGACACCCTCACCGTCCGCGGGGTCGAAGTCGACGGCCACCGCATCCTGCGCGCCGAAGCCCCGGCCGCGCCCAACGCCATCGCCGCCGTCCTGCTCGCCCTGCGCGACGCCACCGGGATACGGCCCCACTGCTACTTCGCGTGGGCCGAGGGCAGCCCCCTCAAGCACATGTTCCGCTACTTCCTCCTCGGTCGCGGCGACACCGCCCCCGTCACGCGCGAGATCATCCGCAGCAACGAGCCCGACCCCGACCGGCGCCCCGGGATCCACGTCGGCGGCTGACCCTCCCCCGGCCTGCCGGGCCCGGCGAGCGTTCAGCACCCGTCGATCGCCCCGGTCCGTACACGGGGCCGGGAGGCCGTCCCCACCTGCCCGAGCCTCACGACGAGGGCTTCGGTGTCCAGACGGCCGTCGTCCGCCCCGGCCGGCTCGACGGCTCCCAGCCACCGGCCGGTCCGGGAACTCACCGCTCGCCTGCGCTGCGCGCACGGACGCGTGATCCCACACCGCCTTCCACGGACCGGGCCGCGCAGGCGGAGCCCGCCCCGGGGCACCCGTGACGACCCCGGGCCCGTCGACCACGACCCGTCGACCACGGCGCGGCGATCGCTCCGACGGCCACCGCGCCGCCCCGGCCCGGGCAGACGCCGCCCCAGCCGCGCCCGAGTCGGCGGGGCGAGCACGACCGGCCCCGTCCGAGGCTCTCACTTCGAGGTGACGTACTGGTGGGGGCGGGTGCGAACCCCGGCCCCCGTCACTGGCCCACCCTCCCGTCGACGCACTCGCGCAGCAGGTCGGCGTGCCCGCAGTGACGGGCGTACTCCTCGATCCGGTGCACCAGCAGCTCCCGGATCGCGATCTCGTCCTTCCCCACCCGCTCGCCCAGGTCCGGGTGCTCGGCCAGCGCGGCGTCGGTCGCGGCCTGCTCGCGCTCCAGATCGGCGTACGCGGCGTCGACCACGGCCTGCTCGGCGACGGCTCCGTCGAAGTCCGCGTCCTTCTCGCCGTACAGCTTCGGCAGGGGGTCGCCGTCGCTGATCCAGTTGCGCCAGTCGCGTTCCACCTCGGCGAGGTGCCGGACCAGGCCGAGCAGCGACATCGTCGACGGCGGAACCGACCGACGGGCCAGTTGCTCCGGACTCAGGCCCTCGCACTTCATCCGCAGGGTCATGCGGTAATCCGTCAGGAAGTCCCGCAGCGTCGCCGGCTCGCCGTCCGGACCGGGACCTTCGTTGGTGCGGGGGTCGTCGTCCGGGTCGGTCCACATGTCGGGGTGGACGGTCGCCTGGGTCCATCGCGCGGGTCGGTCACTCATGCGGTGCATGGTCGTCCATGCAGGTCCGGGTCCGCCACCGAGTTCTCGGTCCGCGGCGGCACCGTGGCGGCGTCAGGAGGCGGCGCTGTCCCGGTGGCAAGGCGTTCCGGCAGGCCGGTCCGGTCCCGCGCAACCGCTTCGGCCAGGTGCGGCTCGGGTCGCCCCCGCCGGGATGTCCACCTGGACGGCGGTGTGGGGCGCGGCCCGGCCGGAGTCCGGCACCGGTGTCGCCGCGGTGGCCACGGTGCGGATCCGCGAGGTCGTCGAGCGCCTGGTCGCCGTCGGCCCGCGGCGGCCGGGTGGCCCGCGAGGCTCTGCGGGCCGGCCATCGCTGGTGGGACCGGGAGGCGGGCCGGGGGTGGCCGGCCGGGGGTCAGTGGGCGAACTCCTTCTTGGTGAGGTCCTCGACCAGGCGCCAACCGCCGCCGTCCGGTTCGAAGAGGAAGACGTGGGACGACACGTAGGGGATGGTGGGCTGCGGGTCGGCGCCGGAAGGGGCGGTGGTGTAGGGCGTGGTGGAGCTGTCGACCCAGACCTTGGCCCGTTCGCCGTGCATCTCGATGTGGTGCACGACGGCCTTCGACTTCGCCTCGCCCCAGACCCGACCTGCCGGTGACGGGGTCTCCCGCCACGGCGGATCCGCATCGGCCTCGCGCTGGAAGATCGCCTCGGCGGTGACGCGCAGCTCCTCCCGCTCGGCCTTCTCCGCCCGGTCCTGCAGCACGTACACGGTCCCGCCGACCGCGATGACGGCTGCGACGGCTCCCGACGCCACCTTGTGGCTCCTGCGCATGTTCCCCCCTGATCGAACGGTGTGGCATCGCAGCGTAAGCGATCATCGGCAGTCCACACGTCCCCGATCCGGTCCCTTCTCCCAGGGCGGCGACAGATGCCGGCAAGGGACTTGAGCGGCCCGGGGCGCAGCCGTGCCCGTCGCCGTGTCGCAGGCGCGCCCGGGGCGGGGGGACGCCCCGCGGCCGGAGCGATGCCACCGGCGCTCGGCGCCGGACGGCTGGAGGAGATCAGTCCTGGACCGGGGTGCCGGGGCTGATGTCGTACGCCTTCCGTACGAGGTCGGGGCGGCGGCCGTCGTTGAGCTGCCGGGTCCACTGGGCGTCGACCTGCTCGCGGACCTGCGGTTCCATCTCGGTCGGCAGCAGGTCGCGGTAGCGCCGTTCGTCGCCGAGCAGAACGCGGACGGTGCGCTCGTAGACCGGTTCGGGGTCGTACTGCTCGTGCGGGAAGGCCGGTTCGGCGTAGTCGTAGAGGCGGGCGGCGGTGTTGTCGCGCCGTTCCTTCCACGTCTCGAACATGGTGTCGTTGAAGCCGGTGAGGAACGGGCCGGGGTTGACCGTGGCGACCGTGACGCCGAACTCGGCGAGTCCCTGGTCAAGGGCGTCGGCGAACGGTTGTTCAGGAGGACCTCGACGTCCCGGGCCCCGGCCCTCTTCCGGTCGCCGGGGTCGGTGACGTCCAGCTTCTCCACCCGCAGGTCGACGCCCCGCTCCCGGGCTTCGGCGCGTACCGTGCTGACCTGGGCGATGATCTCCACGCCCGCGATCACGTCGTGCCCGGCCGCCGCGAGCCGCAGCGCCACCTCCTTGCCGAAACCGCTGCCCGCGCCGGTGATGAGAATCGGTCCAGCCATGTCCTCGCGCCTTCCCGTGCTCGTGTCCGGCCTGCCCGGGCACACCGGATGTCCTGGGCCGCGCGTACCGGCGGCCGTCTTCACGAAGCCGCGGCGACCGCCTCGGCCACGGCGGTGCCCTGCTCGCGGGCCCCCACCGACCCCGACCGCGCCCGCCACCTCGCCGTCGGCCACGAGCGGCGCGCCTCCCGCGAAGACGAGCACCCGGCCCGGGCCGGACAGGGCCGCGCCCCGGAACCGCCCGCCCGGCTCGGGATCCCGCGCCGGATCCCCGGCGGCCGACCCGCCGACCCTCCCCGCCCTATTGGTCCAGACCTATTGACCGGATTGGTTTACACCAATAGCCTCCCAGGCGTGTGAGTGTCATGTCATGACCAACAGGCTCATGAACGACGGGTGGCCGCACGCGCGGGCGCGCCACCCGACCCCCTCCGGAACCGACACTCGATGGAGACGCCTTGAGATCCCCCACCGTCAGACGTCTGTGGACACGGACCACGGCAGTGCTCGCCTGCCTGGTCATCCCGCTCGCCGCCCTGGTCGGCCTGGCCGCGCCGGCGCAGGCGGCCGAGGCGAAGGCGACCTACCAGAAGACCCAGGACTGGGGCAGCGGCTTCGCGGGCCAGTGGACCGTCAAGAACACCGGCACCACCGCGATCAGTGGCTGGACGGTGTCCTGGGACTTCCCCGCCGGGACCTCCGTCGCGTCCGCCTGGGACGCCACCGTGACGAACTCCGGCACGAGGTGGACGGCGAAGAACGCCTCGTACAACGGCACCCTCGCCCCCGGTGCCAGCGTCTCCTTCGGCTTCAACGGCATCGGCACCGGCGGCGGCAACGTCACCAACTGCGTCCTCAACGGAGCCTCCTGCGACGGCTCGGACGTCCCGGGCGACAACCCGCCGTCCGCCCCCGGCACACCGAGCGCCGGGACCGTCACCGACACCTCGGTGGCGCTCAGCTGGACGGCGGCCACCGACGACAAGGGCGTCAAGAACTACGACGTGTACCGCGGCACCACCAAGGTCGCCACGGTCACCACCACGGGCTACACCGACACCGGCCTCTCGCCCGGCACCACGTACGGTTACAGCGTCCGGGCGCGCGACACCGCCGACCAGGTCGGCCCCGCCAGCGGTACGAGGACCGTGACCACCACCGGAGGCGGTGGCGGCGGCCCCCGCTTCATCCAGGCCGCGCCCTACCTCTACCTCGGCTGGGGCAATCCGCCGAGCGCCACCGAGGTGATGAAGGCCACCGGCACCAAGTGGTTCACGATGGCCTTCATCCTCGCCCAGAACGGCTGCAACCCGGCGTGGGACAGCCAGCGCCCCCTCCTCGGCGGCGTGGACGAGTCCACCATCAAGGCGATCCGCGCGGCCGGCGGTGACATCGTCCCGTCCATCGGCGGCTGGAGCGGCAACAAGCTCGGTCCCAACTGTTCCACCCCCGAGGCCCTCGCGGGCGCCTACCAGAAGGTGATCGACGCCTACGGCCTCAAGGCGATCGACATCGACATCGAGAACACCGACGAGTTCGAGAACGCCGCCGTCCAGGACCGCATCCTCACCGCCCTGAAGATCGTAAAGCAGAACAACCCGGGTCTGCGGACGATCCTCACCTTCCCGACCCTCATCTCCGGCCCCAACTCCTGGGGGAACCGCCTCATCGAGCGGGCCCACGCCCTCGACGCGGACATCGACAACTTCACCATCATGCCCTTCAACTTCGGCGGCGGTGCCGACATGTACGGCAGCACCGTCAAGGCCACCGAGGGCCTGAAGAACAAGCTCAAGTCCGTCTTCGGCTGGACCGACGCGGAAGCCTACGCGCACATCGGCATCTCCGGCATGAACGGCAGCAGCGACACCGGCGAGATCACCACGCCCCAGATCTGGACCCAGATCCGCGACTGGGCCAACTCCCACGACATCGGCCGCCTGGCCTTCTGGTCGGTCAACCGCGACCGCCCCAACTGGGAGTTCACCTCCATCACCGCCGGCTTCACCGGCTGACCGACGCCCGTCCCGCACGGGCACGGCGGCGCCCCCACCCGGTCGGGGGCGCCGCCTTCCGTACGCGGACCCCGGCCCGGCGCGACGCGCTCGCCCCGTACGCGCCTCCTCCGCCCCGGCGGGCCCGGTGGGAGTGCCGCCGCGTGCCCACCGGGCCCGGGTGCGGCCGGCGGGCACGCGGTGGCCACGCGCGTCGTCCACGACGCCTTCAGGACGAACCGCGCCGGGCGGGTACCGGACGCACGGGCGACGGCTCCGGGCACCCGCAGGCGCGTCCCCGTGCGGCGGCGTCCGGGCAGAACCGCTCGGTCCGGGCAGAACCGATCAGGCGGTCGCGTCCGCTCGTCGGCGGGGACGAGGCTTCACCAAGGCGAGGCTTCACCGTGTCGAGGCTTCACCAGGCGGCCGAAGACGGTGCCGCCGCGTAGCAGTGGACGGTCACCGGTCGGCACGGGCTCCATCGTTGCTCGACCGTGGCCATCCGTTCCCAGCCCAGCCGCTCGTAGAGGGCCGCCGCGGCGGTGTCGGACGCCACGACGTCGAGCACCGGCTGTAGGTCACGGCGTCGTGCCTCCTCCGTGGCCCGGCCGATCAGGAGCGCTCCGATCCCGTGCCCCCTGGCTCCCGGGGCGACGAACAGGCGGCCGACCACCGCGGTCAGGTCCGCGCTCGTCCCGTTCCGCTCGCCCCACAGGCCGGGGGCCAGGTCCCCCTCGCCGCCGCGGGACAGGACGACGTGGCCGACGACCCGCCCTCCCAGTTCGGCGACCCAGGCCCCCAGCGGGCGAGCGGGCGAAAGCCACTCACGGGGGCGGTCGGGCCAGTTCACCGGGTAACCGTCGCGCCGATGGACGTCCGCGAGGACCCGCACGCACTTCTCGGCGTCGTCCTCGGTCCTCTGCCGGATCCGTACCGGCCTCTCCGCGGCGGTCCCGGAGCTCTCGATGTTCATCCCGGCAGAAAAACACAGGTCACTCGGCCGCCACCAGACACTCTCGACACACGTTCCGGCTTGCTGGGCCGGAGGCGGGTCCAGTGCGCCGCGCGGCGGGCGCCGTCACCAGCCCGGGCGCGACCACCCCGGCCGGGCGGGACCGGCCGGCCGCGCCCGCCTCCCCCACAGCGGCCCCCGGGGCTCCGGCGGCGGCGAAGTGCCCCGGCGCAGCGGCCAGGCGCACAGCATCCCCACCACGAAGCCGACGACGTGGGCCAGGTACGCCACGGTCCCGGCCTGCGAGACGCCCGCCCCGTACGAGTACACGGCCTGGAGGGCGAACCACAGTCCGAGCACCGTCCAGGCGGGCAGGCGCAGCGGCAGCAGGATCAGGAACGGCACGAGGACCCACACCCTGGCCCTGGGGTACAGCACCAGGTACGCGCCCAGCACCCCGGCGACGGCGCCCGAGGCACCGATCAGCGGCGTGGCCGAACCGGAGTCGGCCAGGGCGAAGCCGTACGTGGCGGCGTAGCCGCAGAGGCCGTAGAACAGCAGGTAGCGCACCCTGCCGAGCCGGTCCTCGATGTTGTCGCCGAAGACCCAGAGGAACAGCATGTTGCCGAGCAGGTGCAGCCAGCTGCCGTGCAGGAACATCGCCGTGAGGACGGACAGCGGCGGCGACTTGTCGTAGCCGGGCGGGCCCAGCAGGCAACCCGGGCCGGACGGGCCCACGCCGACCTCGCCCGTGGGGACCAGCCCCGGCAGCCGGTCGTGGACGAGTTCCCTCGGCACGGCCGCCCACTGGTCGAGGAACGAGTCCAGCCGGCAGAACTGCGCGAGGCCGCTCTCGCCGGTCAGCGAGCCGGCCATGCCGGGGGTGCGCAGGAAGACGACGAAGTTGGCGGCGATCAGCGCGTACGTCACCCAGGGGACCCGCCGCGCCGGGTTCACGTCATGAACGGGAATGACCACATGAGATCACTGCCCTGCCATACACGCACGAATCAGACCAATCGCTACGGGTCGAGGAGGGTCCGCCCCGCGACCCGGTCCCGGGGCGCGGTGGCTGCGGGACGCGGTGGCCGCGGGGCGGTCGCGCCGCTACCCGCCGGTGTCCCGCCCGCCGCTCCCGGACGTGTCCCGACGCGCGTCACGCGCCTCCTCCCCCTGCTCCGCGCCGCGCTTCCGCCGGTCGTCCGGCCGGCCGCGCCCGCGTTCCTCCTCCGGGTGGACGTCCTTCTCGCCCGTGACCCGTTCCAGCGGGCTCTCGTGGTTCTCGGTTCCGGTCATGGCCACTCCTCGCGTCGCGTGCCGTACCCCCAGCGGGTCACCCGATCGGCCGGACCCAATCCCGTCGCGTACGAGGCGTGCCGCGCGGGTACCCGACCCGCCCGGGACACGGGCGCCGAACAGGGATGGAGACATGCCGGATCACGTATTTCCGCTGGTCGTCGTCACGGGGGTCTCCGGCTCCGGAAAATCGACGATCGGCCGGGCCCTGGCACGGCAGCTGGGGGTGCCGTACGAGGAGGGGGACGACCTCCACCCGCCGGGGAACATCGAGAAGATGGAGGCCGGGGTGCCCCTCACCGACGAGGACAGGGCGCCCTGGCTGGAGCGGGTCGCCGGGTGGCTGCGCGGTCACCTCGACCGCGGCGGCGTCATCACGTGCTCCGCGCTCAAGCGGCGTTACCGGGACCGGCTCGCCGCCGTGTCGCCCCGCGTCTTCTTCCTCCACCTGCACGGTCCGGCCGAGCTGATCGCCGCCCGCATCACCGCCCGGCGCGGCCACTTCATGCCGCCGAGCCTGTTGCGGTCGCAGTTCGACGCCCTGGAGCCGCCGGCTCCCGACGAGCACGGCGCCGAGGTGTCCGTCGAGGGCACGCCCGAGGAGACGACCGCCCTGGCACTCGCCGCGGTGAGGGCCGCCCCTCCGTGAGGTGCGGGTCCGTTGTGTAGGCCACCCCCGTGAGGTGCGGGGCCGTTGTGTGGGTCGCCCCGTGAGGTGCGCAGCCGCCACGCGGGCCACCCGGTGAGGTACAAGGCCGTCGTGAGGACCGTCCGGTGAGGTACGGGGCCGCCGGCCGGCCGCGTACCGGCGGCGTGGGCCGGGTGGAGCACGCGTGGCATCGGCGCGGACGCGCGCGGGTACCCGCCTTTCATGATCGTGTCGGTGGAGCTCCTGCCCGAGTCGGCCCTGCGCGAAGCCATCGGCTTCCTGGTGCGGCTCGTCGAGTCCGCCGGGGCGCTGATCATCTTCATCGGCGCCGTCTGGGCGTTCGCCCAGTTCGTCAAGGCCGGTCTACGGGGGCGCGGCCGGGTGGCCGGGTTCAACCGGATCCGGCTCAGCCTGGGGCGCTTCCTCGTGCTGGGCCTCGAGTTCCAGCTCGCGGGTGACGTGCTGCGCACGGCGGTCGCGCCCAGCTTCACCGAGATCGGGCAACTGGCGGCGATCGCGGCCATCCGTACCGCGCTCAACTACTTCCTCGGACGCGAGATCGCCCAGGAGAGCGCGGAGATCGCGCGCGGCACGGACCCACTGGAGCAGCCCGCCCGGAGGACACCACGGTGAACGCCTGGCTGCAGGCCGCCGCCGTGCTGATCACCGCTGCGGGGCTCGTCGCGGCGGCGGCCTCCTGGCGGTTGACGGGCCGTTTCCGAAGCGCCCTGGCCGTGCTGCTCGACTTCCTGACCGCGGCCGGGCTGGTGCGGTTGGCCGGGGACCCCGCGTGGGGCAGCGTCCTGTCGGCCGCCGCCGTGATCGCGCTGCGCCGTCTGATCGGATCGGGCCTGGCCCTGTCCCGCGCCGCGCCGTAGGGGCCGAAGCCCGCCGGGAGGGCCGGGCGGGCGGGTCGGGCGGTCCTCCCCGTCGGGCGGGCCCTGCCGGCCCGCCGGAACGGCGCCCTTCCGGGAGCGGGGCGCGTCCGGCCTCCGTACCCTTGACTACCGTCGGACGCGGCGCCGGTCCCGCGTACGGGAGGCTCCCCTACACGGGAGGCTCCCGTACGCGGGAGGCTACGGCGGCGAGCCGCGGCCAGGACTCCCCTCCCCCGACGCGGAACGGAAGGACGGCCCATGCGCGCACTGACGGTCCGGCCCGGCTCGCGGGCCTCCATGGAGGTCCGCGAACTCCCCCCGCCCGATCCGGGCCCGCGGGAACTGCTGGTGCGGGGCCTGGCGCTGGGGGTGTGCGGCACCGACCGGGAGATCGCCGACGGGCAGTACGGCACCGCGCCCGCCGGGCGGGACTGGATGGTGGCCGGTCACGAGTCGCTGGGGCGGGTGGAGCAGGCGCCGCCCGGGAGCGGCTTCTCCCCCGGCGACCTGGTGGTCGGCGTGGTCCGCCGCCCGGACCCCGTACCGTGCGGGGCGTGTGCCCGCGGACACTTCGACATGTGCCGCAACGACCGCTACCGGGAGCGGGGCGTCAAGGAGCTCGACGGCTACGGCGCGGAGTACTGGACCGTGGAGTGCGACTACGCCGTCACGCTGGATCCGCGCCTGGAGCACGTGGGGACGCTCCTGGAGCCGATGTCCGTCGTGGCCAAGGCGTGGCAGCAGGTCGACCTGGTGGGGGGCCGCTCGTGGTTCGAGCCGCGACGGGTCCTCGTGACGGGCGCCGGCCCCATCGGGCTGTTGGCCGCGCTGGTGGGCGTGGAGCGGGGCCTGGAGACGCACGTGCTGGACCGCGTCGAGCGGGGCCCGAAGCCGTCGCTCGTACGGTCCCTCGGCGCGGCGTACCACAGCGCCGGGGCCCGCGAGGTGATGGACGACGTGCGGCCGGACGTCGTCATCGAGGCGACCGGCGCCGCGCAGGTCGTGTTCGCGGCCATGTCCGGCACCTCGCCGTACGGCGTCCTGTGCCTGACCGGGGTGTCCCCCTCCGGCAGGCGCATCACCGTGGACGCCGGGATGGTCAACCGCGACCTGGTGCTGGGGAACGACGCGGTCGTCGGCTCGGTGAACGCCAACCTCGACCACTACCGGCAGGCCGCGGCGGCACTCGCCCGGGCCGACGCGGCGTGGCTGGAGGGCCTGGTCACCCGACGGGTGCCGCTGGAGCGGTTCCAGGAGGCGTTCGCCGCGCACGACGACGACATCAAGGCCGTCATCACCCTGGACGCCCCTTGACCGCCCCCGGCCACCCGGCCGGCCGGCGACCCGCGCCGTAACGCCCCGGGGCACGGCGGCTGCCCGAAGCGGCGCCCGTCCACCACGGCGCGCGCCGCGCCCCCCGCCCCCCGGGGCGCGGGGG
>NZ_JAWCTQ010000028.1:0-95943 GCF_032423885.1 Streptomyces tamarix
AGCGGAGCCTTCCGCCGCGCGGCATGCGCATGCCCTTGGGCATGGGGCCCTTCGGCAGCGGCATGTTGCTCATCAGGTCGCCCATGGCCCGCAGCCGGTCGTTCGCCGCCGTGACCTGCGCCGCGGTCAGCACGCGCGGCAGCTTCAGCATCGTCGTGCGGACCTTCTTCAGCGGCACCTGGCCCTCGCCGTCGCCGACGATGATGTCGTGCACCGGCACGTCCACCACGATGCGGGCCATCCGCTTCTTCTCGGCCGCGAGCAGGCTCTTGAGCCGGTTCGGGTTGCCCTCGGCGACCAGGACGATGCCGGGACGACCGACCGCGCGGTGGATCACGTCCTGGCTGCGGTTCATCGCCACCGCCGGTGTGGTCGTCCAGCCGCGGCCCACGTTCTGCAGGACGGCCGCTGCCGCGCCCGGCTGGCCCTCCATCTGCCCGAAGGCCGCCCGCTCGGCCCGTCGCCCGAAGACGATCGCCATCGCGAGGAAGGCCAGCAGGAAGCCCAGGATGCCCAGGTAGACCGGGTGCCCGATCAGGAAGCCGATCGCGAGGAGGGCGCCGAAGACGACGATCCCCACGCCCGCGATGACAAGCCCGACCTTCGGGTCGGTCCGCCGGGTCATCTTGTACGTCAGAGCGATCTGCTTCAGTCGCCCGGGGTTCGCAGCGGCGTCACCGCTGTCTGCATTCGACTTCCTCGCCATGCTCTGAAGTTTACGTGTCCGACGGCGCCCGGCTCGCCGCGGCCTCCAGTACGTGCTGCGCCTCCGCCCGGGCGAGGGCCCTGCGGCGGTCCTCCAGCACGGACGACCAGGCGTTGCGGCGGGCGGTCCGCTGGCCGCCGCGCAGCAACAGCGCTTCGACGGCGCGCAGGGCGCCGGTGACGGACGGGAGGGCGTGGACGCGTACCTGCTGACTCGGGGCCTGCATGTCGGTGTCCCCCTGGAGCGGGTGAGCGGGTGTGGGTGACGCGGGGAGCCGGCGCGCCGGCGGGGGCGCCGCGGGCGGCCCGGCCCGCGTGCCCGCCGGGCGGGCGCCCGCACGGTGCGTACGACCAGTGTTACCCAACGGTGTTACCAGCGCGTGTCCGACCGGTCAAACCACGGCGACGGCCCGGCGCCGTCCGTACACCGCCGCGCAGGCGTCCACCTGCGCGGGAGCGTACGGGCCGTGCGCCGGGCCGTGCCGGACGTCACACCGCGGGCGCGGTCTCCACCGCCGCGCCGCGGGCCTCCATCGCCTGCTGGAACAGCCGTCCCGCACGGTACGAGGAGCGGACCAGCGGGCCCGACATGACACCGGAGAAGCCGATCTCGTCGGCCTCCTCCTTCAGCTCCACGAACTCCTGCGGCTTCACCCAGCGCTCCACCGGGTGGTGGCGCACGGAGGGCCGCAGGTACTGCGTGATGGTGATCAGCTCGCAGCCGGCCTCGTGCAGGTCGTGCAGCGCCTCGCTGACCTCCTCGCGGGTCTCGCCCATGCCGAGGATCAGGTTCGACTTGGTCACCAGGCCGGCCTCGCGGGCCCGCGTGATGACCTCCAGCGACCGCTCGTACCGGAAGGCGGGGCGGATCCGCTTGAAGATCCGGGGCACCGTCTCGACGTTGTGCGCCAGCACCTCGGGGCGGGACGAGAAGACCTCGGCCAGCTGCTCGGGGACCGCGTTGAAGTCGGGGATCAGCAGCTCGACCTTGGTGTGGCCGCCCTCGCGGCCGGCGGTCATCGCGTGGATCTGCCGGACCGTTTCCGCGTACAGCCAGGCGCCGCCGTCCTCCAGGTCGTCGCGGGCGACGCCGGTGATCGTGGCGTAGTTCAGGTCCATCGCCACGACGGACTCGCCGACGCGGCGCGGCTCGTCGAGGTCGAGGGCCTGCGGCTTGCCCGTGTCGATCTGGCAGAAGTCGCAGCGCCGCGTGCACTGGTCGCCGCCGATGAGGAACGTCGCCTCGCGGTCCTCCCAGCACTCGAAGATGTTCGGACAGCCCGCCTCCTGGCAGACCGTGTGCAGCCCTTCGCTCTTGACGAGCTTCTGCAACTGGTTGTACTCGGGGCCCATCTTCGCCCGGGTCTTGATCCACTCGGGCTTGCGCTCGATGGGGGTCTGGCTGTTCCGGACCTCCAGGCGCAGCATCTTGCGTCCGTCGGGTGCGACTGCGGACACGGCTGGCTCCTACGGCTTCGATTCTTCGGCGAACACCAGGGTACGCCCGTCAAAAGTGCGGCCTTACGTCTGGCCAACCTCGGGCCAGAGGGTCGCATTCCCCCAGGTCTGAGGAGGGTCAGGCGGTCGCCGCCCCCTCCGGGGCCCCCACGGGCTCCGGCGTCCTGTCGATCACGCGCGGCCGGGGCTCGGCGCTCTCCAGCACGTCCCGCAGGTGGCGCTCCACCACCGGCAGGACCTCGGCGATCGTCACCTCGCGGCCCAGCTCGTTCGCCAGCGACGTCACCCCCGCGTCGCGGATGCCGCACGGGACGATGCGGTCGAACCAGGTGTTGTCCGGGTTCACGTTCAGCGAGAAACCGTGCATCGTGACGCCCTTGGCGACGCGGATGCCGATCGCCGCGAGCTTGCGGTCCTCGCGGCGCTGGCCCGCGTTGGACGGGGCGTACTCGGGGCCGCTCAGGCGCGGGTCGAACTCCTCGTCGTTCAGCCGCGGGTCGAAGTCCAGTGACAGCCCGCCGAACGCGGGCCGCTCCTCGACCGGGTCGCCCAGCACCCACACGCCGCTGCGGCCCTCGACGCGGGTCGTCTCCAGCCCGAGCTCCGCCGTCGCGCGGATCAGCGCCTCCTCCAGGCGCCGCACGTGCGCCACGACGTCCACCGGGCGGGGCAGCTTCAGGATCGGGTAGCCGACCAGCTGGCCGGGGCCGTGCCAGGTGATCTTGCCGCCGCGGTCCACGTCCACGACCGGGGTGCCGTCCAACGGGCGCTCGCTGTCCTCGGTGCGCCGCCCCGCCGTGTACACGGGCGGGTGCTCCAGCAGCAGACAGGTGTCCGGCACCTCGTCCGCGAAGCGGGCGGCATGGACCTCGCGCTGCTTCTCCCATGCCTCCAGGTAGTCCACGGCGTCCTCACCGAACCCCAGATGGACGAATCGCAGCTCGCTCACGGCACCGTCTCCCTAGAAATGCGCGTCACGCCCCTGCCACTGTACGGCGGCCGCCGCGGAGCGGACCGCGCGGGTTTCGATGCGGGCCGGCGGACGCGGTCCGGAGGGGCGCGGGGCGGGGTGGGGACGGGGCGCCGGGCCCCGCCTGACGCGCCGGGGGAACGGGGGGCCGGAGGGACGCCGGGGCGGCGTGGGGCACCGGAGGCGGCCCGCGGGCGTCAGTACCGAATCTGACCCTCACACGATCGGATGAATATGGGGCGAAGGTGGCGGTATCGGTGCCGGCGACAGTTAAATTCGCGCCGTTCCAAGGGGGCTGACCCCGGCCCGGAAGGCAGGAGACCGCACAGCTGATGACGGATCGACCCCCGCAGCGCAACCCCAACCGCCAGCTCGCCGCACTGATCGCGGAAGCCGGATTCTCCAACGCAGGCCTTGCCAGACGGGTGGATCAGCTCGGCCTCGAGCACGGACTCGACCTCCGCTACGACAAGACCTCCGTCACCCGCTGGCTGCGCGGCCAGCAGCCGCGCGGCACCACCCCCGCGCTGATCGCCGAGGTGTTCACCCGGCGCCTCGGCCGGCGGCTGTCCGCCCAGGACCTCGGCCTCGACGCCTGCGCGCCCGTGTACGCGGGCCTGGAGTTCGCCGCCACGCCCGAGGAGGCCGTCGACATCGTCAGCGGGCTGTGGCGCAAGGACTCCGGCAGCCACACCGAGCTGCGGAAGATCGCCTTCACCCCGGCGGGCCTGGTCGTCCCCAGCCGCGACTGGCTGATCGGCCGCGCCGACGAGCACGTCGGCCGCGGCGAGCCCCCGCGCGGCGCGGGCGGCCCGGCCGGGGCGCCCCCGGTGAACGGGCGCGTCCCGGCGCAGGGGCGCCCGCCCGGCCGCGGCGTCCCCGGTACGGCGCCGGGGCCGGACGCCGGCGGCACGGCACCGTTCGGCGCGGCCGGGAGCCGGACCGGGCCGGGCGGCCCGCTCCGCGGCACCCCGGCCCGCCCGGCCGGCAGGCCGGTCCTCACCGGCCGGACCGGCCCGGCGAACGCCGCCGGGGCGCCCGCCCCGGCCGACGCCGCCCTTCCCCTGCCCCGCCAGCGGGGCACCGAGAGCGGGGCGGGGCAGCGCGTGACCGCCGGGGACATCGCGGCGCTCCGTTCGATCGGCGAGCTGTTCCGCACGCTGGACCACGCCTACGGCGGCGGCCACGCCCGGCAGGCCCTCGTCCGGTACCTGGAGCACGAGGCCGAACCGATGCTGCGCGGCAGCTACGGCGAGGCCACCGGGCGGCGGCTGTTCGGCGCGGCCGCCGACCTGACCCGGCTGGCCGGCTGGACGTCGTACGACATCGCCGCGCACGGGCTGGCGCAGCGGTACTTCGTGCAGGCCCTGCGGCTGTCCCAGGCGGCGGGGGACCGGGCGTACGGCTCGTACGTCCTGATCACGATGAGCCGCCAGGCCGTGTACCTGGGCCACGGGCGGGAGGCCGTGCAGCTCGCGCGCGTCGCCCAGCAGGGCGTCGGCTCGTCGGCGCCGCCCGTCGTCCAGTCGATGCTGCACGCGGTGGAGGCGCGGGGGCACGCCGTGCTGGGGGAGGTGCGGGCCTGCACGTCGTCGCTGGTCCGCGCCGAGCGGGCGCTGGAGGGCGCCCGCCCCGGCGAGGAGGTGCCGCACTGGGCGCGCTCCTTCGACGAGGCGCAGCTGGCGGACGAGTCCGCCCACTGCCACCTGGACCTCCGGCACTACCGGGCCGCCGCGCAGCACGCGGAGCGCGCGCTCCAGCTGTACGCGCCCGGGTACGCGCGCAGCCGCACGTTCTGCCGTGTGGTCCTGGCCGCGGCCCGGCTCGCCCTCGGTGAACTGGAGCAGGCGTGCGCCCTGGGCGCGGAGGCGGCGCGGCAGGCCGCCGACATGCGTTCGGCCCGCGCGGTGGAGTACGTCCGCGACTTCGAGTGCCGCCTGGACCCCCACCGTGACGCCCTGCCGGTCCGCGCCTACCGGGAGCGGGCGGCGGCGCTGGACTGAACGCGGCGGCGAGGCCCGGGCCCGGCCCCGGGCCCCGCCGCCCCCTGGCGCCCGGGGCAGGCCCCGGGGAGCGCCTCCGGGCGGGGCGGCCCCGGCCTACGCCGCCGCCTCCGTGCGCGCGGACGGGTTCGCCGGGGGGAGGCCCAGGTCCCGGAGGATCGCCTGGGCCGCGCGGCGGCCGGAGCGGAGCGCGCCCTGCGGGGAGCTCACGTCCCGGTGGTCGCCGCACACGTACAGGCCCGCCAGGAGCCGTACCGGGCGCCGCAGGTCGTGCGGGGCCGGCATCGCCGGTACGGCCTCCGGGTCGTGCCGTACTCCCAGGAGCTCCCAGTCCGCCGTCCCCGTGCCGTACAGCGCCGCCAGGTGCTGCCGCACCCGGGTGTCCAGGTCGTCCGGGGGCGTGCCGAGGACCGTGGAGGTGATCAGCGCCCGGCCGTGCGGCGCCCGCGTCGGGTCCACCTCGCTCATCACCGCCGTGTGCGACACCGGACCCGTCCGGTCCGCGTCCAGCACCAGCGCGGGGGCCGCCAGCGGCGCCTCGGGCGCGGTGTGGTGGAGGACCGTCACCGGGTGGAACCCCGGCACCCGCAGCCCCGGCAGCAGCTCCGCGGCGGCTCGCGCCCCCGTCGCCACGACCAGCGACCGACACGTGAACTCCCCGTGCTCCGCCGTGACCACCCGGCTGATCGACGCGTCCTTGACCCGTACCCCGGTGCGGACCGTCCCGGCGGGCAGCGCCGCCGCCATCCGCTCCGGCAGCCGCGCCGCGCCGCCCTCCGGTACGCACAGCCGCCCCCGCGCGAACCCGCGCAGCGCCAGGTCGGCGCACCGGCTGGAGGTGGTCAGGTCCGGGTCGCTGAGCAGGGCGCTCAGCAGCGGCCGCAGGAACGTGGTGACCGTCCGCGGCGGCAGGCCGCGGGACGCCAGGGCCTCCGTCGCGGCGCGCTCCCGGCGGGCCAGCAGCCGTTCGGTGGGGGTGCCGGCGAGCCGGGCCAGTGACGCGCCGAGACGGGCCTGGTCCAGTGGGCGCGGGCCGCTCGCCAGCGCCCTCGCCCTGGTCAGCGCGGACCGCGGGCCGCCGCGCACCTCGCCGGTGCGGTGCAGCCGGCCCCCGCTGTGCACCAGCACTCCGGGCTGGAACCGCCGCAGGGTCCCGACGTCCACGCCGGCGACGCGGTGCAGCTCCGGGTACGACGTGTTGAGCAGTTGCCCGGTCCGGTCGAGGCGGAACCCGTCGACGTGGTCGGTGGCCATCCGCCCGCCGACCCGCGGGGCGGCCTCCAGGACCCGTACGGCCAGCCCGGCACTGGACAGGTGGTGGGCCGCGGCCAGCCCCGCGAGCCCGGCTCCGACGACGACGACGTCCGCGTGATCTGCGGTACTGAGCACGTGATCCTCCCCGGGTGACGGTTCGGTGCGTGGGTGGCTCATGCCCTGGACGGGCCCCCGGAATGCCCGAATTCGGGGCTGGGACGCCCCGAGCGGGACCAGAGCGTAGGCCGACCCGCCGGTACGGGGGAGTCGCGCGCGTGGGGGGTCACCGAAGCACGGAGGTAGCACGCGCGTGCTGCCACGGCCCTCGGCACCGCATGTTCCGGTACGGCGCGCGGCGCCCGTGCTTCCTCCCCCCGGCCCCGGCTCCGCCCGGCGGGGAGACCCCGCACCGGGCGCCCCCGGCGGACACCGGGAGGGGAGGAGCGCCCCCGACGGGCTCCAGGGGGCTGGGGGCGCTCCCCGGGCCGGCCCGCGGGGTGGAGGCGGGTGCCGGGAAGGGGGAGGGCACGTCCGTGGGCCACGCAGGGGCGAGGGAGGAGGGCGTCCCCGTGGGCTGTGCGGGGAGTGGGAGGGGCGTACGACTCGTAGGGCCGAGTGGCCCTGTGGGCCGGGGAGGGGACGGGTGCGCCTATGGGCCGCTCGTGGAGCCGGAGGGGCGCATGACTTGTGGGCCGGGTGAGGGAGGAGGGTGTCCCCGTGGGCTGTGCGGGGAGTGGGTGGGGCGTACGACTCGTAGGGCCGAGTGGCCCTGTGGGCCGGGAGGGGGCGGGTGTCCCCGTGGGCCGCTCGTGGAGCCGAAGGGGCGCGCGGGTGTCGAGGCGGTGATCGCGCGGAGGCGCGAAGCGCTGAGCACGTTCGCCGTCTCGACACCCGCTGAAAGCGCCCCGGAGGCGGAACGAGCCTAAAAAGGGGCAGCCCGGATCGCCGATTCCACCGTCGGGAACGCGAAGCGGAACCCCGAGTCGAGGAGGCGGCGTGGCAGGACCCGCTGGCTGCCCAGGACGTCGTGGGCGAAGTCGCCCAGGGCCAGGCGGAGGGCCGGGGCCGGGACGTGGAGGACCGCCGGGCGGTGCAGGACGCGGCTCATCGCGGCCGTCACCTCCCGGTTGGTGACCGGTTCCGGGGCCGTCAGGTTCACCGGCCCCGACAGGTCCGGGGTGTCGATCAGGTGTCGTAGCGCCGCCACTTCGTCGTGCAGGGCGATGAAGCTCCAGTACTGCCGCCCGTCGCCCAGCCGCCCGCCCAGTCCCGCGCGGAACAGGGGGAACAGCCGTCCCCACGCTCCGCCCCGCGCGGCCACGACCAGGCCCGTGCGGGCGTACGCGACGCGGATGCCGGCCTCCTCGGCCGCCGCGGCCGCCTCCTCCCACGCCACACACACCGACGGCAGGAACCCGTCGCCCGCCGGGGCCGACTCGTCCACCGCGCGCGTGCCGGTGTCGCCGTAGTACCCGAGGGCCGTTCCGCACACCAGCACCCTCGGCGGCACGTCCAGGGCCGCCACTGCCTCCGCGATCGCGGCCGTGCCCAGCACGCGGCTGTCGCGGATCTCCCTCTTGTACGCCTCCGTCCAGCGCCGGTCACCGACTCCGGCGCCCGCCAGGTGCACCACCGCGTCGCAGCCGGCGAGCCCCGCCACGTCCACGTACTGCCGTTTCGGGTCCCACTGCACCTCGTCCGCGCCGCGCGCCGGCCGCCGCACCAGCCGTACCACGTCGTGCCCGTCCGCCCGCAGCGAGCGCACCAGGGCGGAGCCGATCAGCCCGCCGGCACCGGTCACGGCGACCCGTCCGCGGGGGGACGGGGAGGGGGACGCGGGGGACGAGGAGGAGCCCGGGGAAAGAGACATGACCCCATCCTGCCCCGTGGCACAGTGACGGTCATGACCCCCTCTCCCATACGCGCCGCGCGCTCCGGTGACGCCGAGGCCCTCAGCCTGCTCGACCACGCCACCTGGTCGACGCTCCACGCCGTGATGCCGCGCCCGCAGCCGCCGTTCGTCCCGTTCTTCGACGTCGACCACCGTCCGGAGGACTACCTCGTCGCGGACCTCGGCGACGGCCCCGTGGGCTACGTCCGTCTCGGTCTCGCCACCCGCCTCGCCTGCAACCGCCACGTGCGCCAGATCCAGGGGCTCGTCGTCGCCGAGTCCGCCCGCGGCCGGGGCCTCGCCCGGGCCTTGCTGCGCGCCGCCTGCGAGGAGGCCCGCCGCCGGGGCGCCACCCGGATCACCCTCCGCGTCCTCGGCCACAACGTGCCCGCGCGCGCCCTGTACGCGTCGGAGGGCTTCGCCGTCGAGGGCGTCCTGCCAGGGGAGTTCCTGCTGGACGGGGTGTACGTCGACGACGTGTTCATGGGCCGGTCCCTCACCGGCTGACCGGCCCCGGGTGCGGGCCCGCTAGCCGCCGAAGCGGTCCCACAGCCGCGGCAGCCGCTCCGCCAGCGCCGTGTCGTCGTCCACGTCGAGCGGGGTGCCCGCCGGCTCGGGCGGCTGCGGGGCGATCCCCGGGTCCGGCGCCTCCACGCCGGTGAGCTGCTCGTACGCCTCGTCCGCCGCGTACCCCAGCTCCTCGCCGTCCCCGTCGACCGCCGGGTCGAAGTCCTCCAGCAGTTCCGCGAGCGTCTCCGGGTCGTGCACCGCGCCCTCGAACACCTCCCGCCCCTGGCCGATCAGCCAGCACCGGAAGGAGTCGAACGCGTCGTCCCCGGCCCCGCCCAGCAGCACCGCGGCGGCGGCCCGCAGGTCCCACGTGTACGCGCGGGCGTACCGCGCCTCGAAGTGGCGGGCGAAGTCGAGGACGGAGTCGGGGTCCAGCCGCACCAGCCGCTCCACGAGCAGGTCGGCGTGGTCCTCGGGGTCGCCCTCGGCGGCCTCGCGGGTCGAGTCGACGATCTCCCAGAACTCCGTCTCGTCCATCACGGGACCAGCATCCGGCGCGGGGGGCGGCACCGCACGGGGAACGGCGCACGCGGGGTGTCACGCCGGGTGTCCGGAGCGGTTCTGCCGGAAAACCCGACAGGAGGTGTCGTCTTTGCGTGGGACGGTCGTACCATGACGATCCACAGCACCGAGCACCAGCAGCCCCTCGCCGGCAGGGTCGCCCTCGTCGCCGGCGCCACCCGGGGCGCGGGCCGCGCCGTCGCCGTCCAGCTCGGCGCCGCCGGCGCCACCGTCTACGCCACCGGGCGCACCACCCGCGACGAGGTCAGCGAGGTGGGCCGGGCCACCGAGACGATCGAGGAGACCGCCGAGCTCGTCACCGCGGCCGGCGGCCGGGGCGTCGCCGTCCCCACCGACCACCTCGTGCCCGACCAGGTCCGCGCCCTCGTCGCCCGGATCGACGCGGAGCAGGGCCGCCTCGACGTCCTCGTCAACAGTTGCTGGGGCGGCGACCACCTGCTCCTGCCGACCTGGGACGCCAAGATGTGGGACATCGACCTCGACCAGGGCCTGCGCATGCTCGACCTCGGTGTCCGCACCCACGCCATCACCAGCAGCATCGCCCTGCCGCTGCTGGTGCGCCGCCCCGGCGGCCTGGTCGTCGAGATGACCGACGGCAACGCCGAGTACAACAAGCGCTTCCGCGAGCAGTTCTACTTCGACCTCGCCAAGACCGCCCCGCTCCGCATGGCCTTCGCCCTCGCCCACGACCTGAAGGACGCGGGCGGCACCGCCGTCGCCCTCACTCCGGGGTTCCTGCGCTCCGAGGCGATGCTCGACCACTTCGGCGTGCGGGAGGAGAACTGGCGCGACGCCTGCGCCCGCGAACCGCACTTCGCGATCGCCGAGTCGCCCGTGTACGTCGGCCGGGCCGTCGCCGCCCTCGCCGCCGACCCGGACCGCGGCCGCTGGAACGGCCGGTCCCTCGACAGCGGGCAGCTCGCCAAGGAGTACGGCTTCACCGACGCCGACGGATCGCAGCCGGACGCCTGGGGGTACTTCCGGGACGTCGTCGACGGCGGCAAGGACGCGTCCGCGGACGACTACCGCTGATCCCGCCCGTACAGTTCCGCCATCCGCGCCGCCGCCTCCGCCAGCCGTTCCCGGAGCGCGGGCGGCTCCAGCACCTCGGCCTCCGGGCCCAGCGCCAGCAACTGCCCGAACGCCACCTCCTCGGACTCCGCCGGCAGGGTGACCGTCACCCGGCCGGCGGGGTCCGGGGGCCCGGCCGCTTCCAGTGCCTCCCGCGCCGCGGCCCGGTCCGTCACGTACGGCAGGCCGCGCGCCCCGGCCTCCGACAGGCGCACCACGACCGCCGTGCGCAGCAGGGACCGTGCGAACTGGGCGGCCCGCTCCTCCCAGAACCCCGGCAGGTCGAACGACTCGTCCCGGTCGAACCGCTCCTCGCGCGGGGCGACCCGGCTGAACCGGTCCACGCGGTACACCCGCACCGCGTCGCCGGCCCGCGCGCACAGGTACCAGACCCCCGCCTTCAGCACGAGCCCGTACGGCGCGAGCTCCCGCTCCACCTCGCCGTCGCCCCGCCGGTAGCGGGCGTCGACGAACCGGTCGTCCCACACCGCCTCCGCGATCACCGGCAGCAGCTCGGGCGTCTCCGGCTCCTGGTACCAGCCCGGCGCGTCCAGGTGGAACCGCTGGGCCGCCGTCCGGGAGGCGTCCCGCAGCGACGGCAGCAGCGCCGCCGACACCTTCAGCCGGGCCGCCGACGCCGCGTCGTCCAGCCCCATCTCGCGCAGCGCGCCCGGCACGCCCGACAGGAACAGCGCCTCCGCCTCGCTGCGGGCGAGGCCGGTCAGCCGGGTCCGGTAGCCGCCCACGAGCCGGTAGCCGCCGCCGCGCCCCCGGTCCGCGTAGACCGGGACGCCCGCCTCGGAGAGGGACAGGGCGTCACGGGCCACCGTCCGTTCGGACACCTCCAGTTCCCGGGCCAGCTCGGCGGCGGTCATGGACGGCCGGGACTGGAGCAACAACACCATCTTGATCAGGCGGGCGGCACGCATCCGGCCATCCTGCCCCGGCGGGGCCCCGGCACGCCCGTGCCCCCGGCCGCCGTCACGGCGGCCGGGGGCACGGGCGGGGGAGGGCCGGGCCTTACAGGCCGTACCGCTCCCGGGCGTCCTTCACCGCGGCGGCCGGGACCTCGCCGCGGCGGGCGAGCTGGGCCAGCGCGGCGACGACGATCGACGGGGCGTCCACGCCGAAGTGGCGGCGGGCCGCCTCGCGGGTGTCCGACAGGCCGAAGCCGTCGGCGCCCAGCGACGTGTAGTCCTGCTCGACCCACTGCGCGATCTGGTCCGGGACCTGGCGCATGTAGTCGCTGACGGCCAGGACGGGGCCCGGCGCGTCGGCCAGCGCCTGGCGCACGTACGGTACGCGCTCCTCGCCGCGCAGCAGCGCCGCGTCGGCCTCCAGCGCGTCGCGCCGCAGCTCGGTCCAGGAGGTCGCGGACCACACGTCGGCGGTCACGCCCCACTCCTCGGCCAGCGTCCGCTGGGCCTCCAGCGCCCAGTGGATCGCCGTGCCCGAGGCGAGCAGCTGGATGCGCGGCGCGCCCGCGGCGCCCGAGCCCTCCTTGAACCGGTACAGGCCCTTGACGATGCCCTCGTCGATGTTGTCGACGGCCGGCTTGGCGGGCTGCGGCATCGGCTCGTTGTAGACGGTCAGGTAGTAGAAGACGTTCGGGTCCTCGCCCGGGGCGCCCTCGCCGTACATCCGGCGCAGACCGTCCTTGACGATCACCGCGACCTCGTACGCGAACGCCGGGTCGTACGTCAGCGCCGCCGGGTTGGTCGCCGCGATGACGGGGGAGTGGCCGTCGGCGTGCTGGAGGCCCTCACCGGTCAGCGTCGTGCGGCCGGCGGTGGCGCCGACGAGGAAGCCGCGGCCGAGCTGGTCGCCGAGCTGCCACATCTGGTCGGCGGTCCGCTGCCAGCCGAACATCGAGTAGAAGATGTAGAACGGGATCATCGGCTCGCCGTGCGTGGCGTACGCGGTGGACGCGGCGATGAAGTCGGCCATCGAGCCGGCCTCGGTGATGCCCTCGTTCAGGATCTGGCCGTCGACGGCCTCCTTGTAGTACATGAGCTGGTCGCGGTCGACCGGCTCGTACGTCTGGCCCTTCGGCGAGTAGATGCCGAGCGACGGGAACAGCGACTCCATGCCGAACGTACGGGCCTCGTCCGGGACGATCGGCACCCAGCGCTTGCCGGTCTCCTTGTCGCGGACCAGGTCCTTGATGAGGCGGACGAACGCCATGGTCGTCGCGACGGCCTGCGAGCCGGAGCCCTTGTCGAACGCGGCGAACGCCTTCTCCGCCGGGGCCGGCAGGGGCGCGACCGGGTGGACGCGGCGGGCCGGGGCGGGGCCGCCGAGCGCCGCGCGGCGCTCCTGGAGGTAGCGGACCTCGGGGGAGTCGGCGCCCGGGTGGCCGTACGGCACCAGGCCGTCGGCGAAGGCGCTGTCCGGGATGGGCAGGCCGAGGCGGTCGCGCATGTCCTTGAACTCGTCCACCGACAGCTTCTTCATCTGGTGGTTGGCGTTCTTGGACGCGAAGCCCTTGCCGAGGGTGTGGCCCTTCACGGTCTGGGCGAGGATCACCGTCGGCGCGCCCTTGTGGCTCAGCGCGGCCTTGTACGCGGTGAAGACCTTGCGGGCCTCGTGGCCGCCGCGCGAGTAGTGGAAACACTCGATGATCTTGTCGTCGGACAGCAGCTTCGCCATCTCGGCGAGGACCGGGTCCTTGCCGAAGAAGTCCTCGCGGATGTAGGCGGCGTCGCGCGTCTGGTACGTCTGGACCTGCGCGTCCGGGACCTCGCGGAGGCGGCGGACGAGGGCCCCGGTGGTGTCGAGCTGGAACAGCTCGTCCCAGGCCGTGCCCCACAGGGTCTTCACCACGTTCCAGCCGGCGCCGCGGAACTGGGCCTCCAGCTCCTGCACGATCTTGAAGTTGGCGCGGACCGGGCCGTCGAGGCGCTGCAGGTTGCAGTTGATGACGAAGGTCAGGTTGTCGAGGCCCTCGCGCGCGGCGAGCGCGAGCGCGGCGGTCGACTCGGGCTCGTCCATCTCACCGTCGCCGAGGAACGCCCACACGTGCGAGGCGGAGACGTCCTTGATGCCGCGGTTGGTGAGGTAGCGGTTGAACCGCGCCTGGTAGATGGCGGAGAGCGGGCCCAGACCCATGGAGACGGTCGGGAACTCCCACAGCCACGGCAGCCGGCGCGGGTGCGGGTAGGAGGGCAGGCCGTGGCCGCCGGCCTCCTGGCGGAAGTTGTCGAGGTGCGCCTCGGTGAGGCGGCCGTCGAGGAAGGCGCGGGCGTAGATGCCGGGGGAGGCGTGGCCCTGGATGAAGAGCTGGTCGCCCGAGCCGTCCCGCTCCTTGCCGTGGAAGAAGTGGTTGAAGCCGGTCTCGTAGAGCCAGGCGGCGGAGGCGAAGGTGGCGATGTGGCCGCCGACGCCGTACTTGGAGCCGCGGGTCACCATGGCGGCGGCGTTCCACCGGTTCCAGGCGGTGATGCGGGCTTCCAGCTCCTCGTCGCCGTCGAAGCCGTAGCCGGCCTCGGCGGCGGTCGGGATCGTGTTGACGTAGTCCGTCTCCAGCAGCTTCGGCAGCGCCAGACCGGCGTCCTGGGCCCGCTCCAGGGTGCGGCGCATCAGGTACGCGGCACGGTGCGGCCCCGCCGCGGCGGCCACGGCGTCCAGGGACGCCTGCCACTCGGCGGTCTCCTCGGGGTCGCGGTCCGGGAGCTGGTCGAGCTCGCTCGGCTGGATGCGGGTGGGGTCGGTCATAATCGCCGCCTTCCGGAGTCGAAGGGGTGGGGAGCCCTTGGTCTTGGCAGGACAGGGCGAGGGGACCTCTGTTGAAGTCCGTCGATGACTGTACGACCGTGATCGATGATCGATCAAAGGGCGAGCGGCAAAATCTTATGTCAACGGGCAAAGTCGGCATTGGGTGCCATGATTTTGGGCACCCGGTGCCGTGTTTTCTTAGGGAAGGGTGATCGTTTGAGCGCACCCGCCGCAGAATGAGCGCATCGCGCGCGGGGGTGCCGGTCCGGCTCGGGCGGACGCGGGCGGCGAGGGAAGGCGGGTTCGAGGTTGGCGCGCGGCGCGGGAGGGCCACCGGGGCTGCGCGCGCGGCGCGGGAGGGCGGTCCGGGGGCACGCGGGTCGGGCGGGAGGGTCGCCGGGGGTGAGGAGGGTCGCCCGGGGCTACGCGCGCGGGGCGGGAGGGCGGTCCGGGGGCACGCGGGTCGGGCGGGAGGGCCGCCGGGGGTGAGGAGGGTCGCCCGGGGCTGCGTGGGCGGGAAGCGCGGGCGCTTGCATCCCTTGTTTACGACGCAGGGTTGCCCGGGGCGGAGGGCGGTCCGAGGCCGCGCGCGTCGGTCGGGAGGGCGGGTCCGGGCTCCGCGCGCGGCGCGGGGACCGGCGGGGCTACGCGCGGGGGGCGCAGCCCAGGACGTGGGCCTTGACGAGCGTGCCGATCTCCGGGTCCCGGCGGCGGAACGCCGCCACCAGGTCCTGGTGCTCCTGGGCGTACTCCTTCTGGACCGTGCCGAGCCAGCGGATCGACAGGGCCGTGAAGACCTCGATGCCCAGGCCCTCCCAGGTGTGCAGGAGCACCGCGTTGCGCGCGGCGCGGACCAGCTCGCGGTGGAAGGCGACCGTGTGCCGCACCTGCGCCGTCCCGTCGCCGTGCGCGTCCGCCTCGTACAGCGCCGCCACGTGCGGCTCCAGCGCCGAGCAGTCCTCCGCCAGGCGCTCCGCCGCCAGCTCCGCGGCGATCTGCTCCAGGCCCGCCCGGACCGGGTACGACTCCTCCAGGTCCGCCGCGGACAGGTTCCGCACCCGGACGCCCTTGTTCGGCGCCGACTCGATCAGCCGCAGGCTCTCCAGCTCCCGCAGCGCCTCCCGCACGGGGGTCTGGCTGACCTGGAGCTCCGTCGCGATGCGGCGCTCCACGATCCGCTCGCCCGGCTTCCAGCGGCCGCTGACGATCCCCTCCACGATGTGCTCGCGGATCTGTTCCCGCAGCGAGTGCACGACGGGGGGCGGGGTGGTCATGGAGGGGGCTCCTTCGCTGCCGCGGCGGTCGACGCCATCGCCGCCATTATTCCGCCCGGAACGGGCCGGACGACGACGGCGCCCCCGCGCCGGGCAACTGCCGGGCGGGGGCGCCGCGTTGGACGTACTGGCCGCCGATGGGGCCTACAGGCCGAGGTCGACCTCGAACTCGCCGGCCTCCAGGATCGCCTTGACGGCGCCCAGGTAGCGGGCGGCGTCCGCGCCGTCGACCAGGCGGTGGTCGTACGACAGCGTCAGGTACGTCATGTGGCGCACGGCGATCGTCTCGCCGAGCTCCGGGTGGTCGACGACGACCGGGCGCTTCACCGTGGCGCCGATGCCCAGGATGGCGACCTGGTTCGGCGGGACGATGATCGTGTCGAACAGCGCGCCGCGCGAGCCGGTGTTGCTGATGGTGAACGTCGCGCCGGCCAGCTCGTCCGGAGTGATCTTGCTGGCCCGGACCTTGGCGGCCAGGTCGGCCGTCGCCTTGGCGATGCCGGCGAGGTTCAGGTCGCCCGCGCCCTTGATGACCGGCGTCATCAGACCCTTCTCGGAGTCCACGGCGATGCCGATGTTCTCCGAGTCGAAGTACGTGATGGTGCCCTCGTCGTCGTTGATCCGGGCGTTGATGACCGGGTGGGCCTTCAGCGCCTGGGCCGCCGCCTTGACGAAGAACGGCATCGGGGAGAGCTTGACGCCCTCGCGGGCGGCGAAGGCGTCCTTCGCCCGGGCGCGCAGCCGCATCAGCTTGGTGATGTCGACCTCGACGACCGAGGAGAGCTGGGCCTGGCCGTGCAGCGCCTTCATCATGTTGTCGCCGATGACCTTGCGCATGCGGGTCATCTTGACCGTCTGGCCGCGCAGCGGGGACGCCTCCGGCGCCGGCGCCTTGGCGGCCGGAGCCGCGGCGGGGGCCGGAGCGGCCGGGGCCTTGGCGGCCTCGGCGGCGGCGAGGACGTCCTGCTTGCGGATGCGGCCGCCGACGCCGGTGCCCTTGACGGACGCCAGGTCGACGCCGTGCTCGGCGGCGAGCTTGCGCACCAGCGGGGTCACGTACGCGCCCTCGTCCGTCGCCTGGGCGGCGGCGGGAGCGGCCGGGGCGGGCTGCGCCGGAGCGGGGGCCGGAGCCGGGGCCTCAGCGGGAGCCGGAGCCGGGGCCTCGGCGGGGGCCGGGGCGGGAGCCGCCTCAGCGGGAGCCGGAGCCGGGGCCTGGGCGGGAGCCGCCGGAGCGGGGGCCGGAGCCGGGGCCTCAGCGGGAGCCGGAGCCGGGGCCTCGGCGGGGGCCGGGGCGGCCTGGGCCGGGGCGGGAGCCGGAGCGGCACCGGCGGCGCCGATGACTCCCAGCTTGGCGCCGACCTCGGCGGTCTCGTCCTCACCGACGGTGATCTCCAGCAGCGTGCCGGAGGCCGGGGCGGGGATCTCGGTGTCGACCTTGTCGGTGGAGACCTCGAGCAGCGGCTCGTCGGCCTCGACCGACTCGCCGACCTGCTTCAGCCAGCGCGTGACGGTGCCCTCGGTCACCGACTCGCCCAGCGCGGGCAGGACGACCTCGGTGCCCTCGGCCGAACCACCGCCGGCGGCGGCCTCGGCGGTCGGGGCGGGAGCCGGGGCCTCCGCCTCGGGCGACGGGACGGCCTGCGGGGCCTGCGGGGCTTCCTGGGCCGGGGCCTGCGGAGCCTGCGGGGCCTCCTGGGCAGGAGCCTCGGCGGCGGCCGGGGCCGGGGCGGCGGCGGGGGCGCCCGTACCGTCGTCGATGACGGCCAGCTCGGCGCCGACCTCGACGGTCTCGTCCTCGGCGACCTTGATGGAGGACAGGACGCCGGAGGCGGGAGCGGGGATCTCGGTGTCGACCTTGTCGGTGGAGACCTCGAGCAGCGGCTCGTCGGCCTCGACGCGCTCGCCCTCGGCCTTCAGCCAGCGGGTGACGGTGCCCTCGGTGACGCTCTCGCCGAGCGCCGGCAGGGTTACGGAAACCGGCATGGTTTCACTTGCTCCTAACGAACTTGTGCGGTAAGTGGTCGCGCCCGGTGACTGGTACGTCAGTCGTGGGAGTGGAGGGGCTTGCCCGCGAGGGCCAGGTGAGCCTCGCCGAGCGCCTCGTTCTGCGTCGGGTGGGCGTGGATGAGCTGGGCCACCTCGGCCGGCAGGGCCTCCCAGTTGTAGATCAGCTGGGCTTCGCCGACCTGCTCGCCCATGCGGTCACCGACCATGTGGACGCCGACCACGGCACCGTCCTTGACCTGGACGAGCTTGATCTCGCCCGCGGTCTTGAGGATCTTGCTCTTGCCGTTGCCCGCGAGGTTGTACTTCAGCGCGACGACCTTGTCCGCGCCGTAGACCTCCTTGGCCTTGGCCTCGGTGATGCCCACGGAGGCGACCTCGGGGTGGCAGTACGTCACCCGCGGCACGCCGTCGTAGTCGATCGGGACCGGCTTCAGGCCGGCCAGCCGCTCCGCGACCAGGATGCCCTCGGCGAAGCCGACGTGCGCGAGCTGGAGGGTGGGGACGAGGTCGCCCACGGCCGAGATCGTCGGCACGTTGGTCCGCATGTACTCGTCGACCAGGACGTAGCCGCGGTCCATGGCGACGCCCTGCTCCTCGTAGCCCAGGCCCTGGGAGACCGGGCCGCGGCCGATCGCGACCAGCAGCACCTCGGCCTCGAAGGTCTTGCCGTCCGCCAGGGTGACCTTGACGCCGTTCTCGGTGTACTCGGCGCTCTGGAAGAACGTGCCGAGGTTGAACTTGATGCCGCGCTTGCGGAAGGCGCGCTCCAGGAGCTTCGAGCTGTTCTCGTCCTCGACCGGGACCAGGTGCTTCAGGCCCTCGATGATCGTGACGTCCGTGCCGAAGGACTTCCACGCGGAGGCGAACTCGACGCCGATGACACCGCCGCCGAGGATGATCGCGGACTCCGGGACGCGGTCCAGGGTCAGCGCGTGGTCCGAGGACAGGATGCGGTTGCCGTCGATCTCCAGGCCGGGCAGCGACTTCGGCACGGAACCCGTGGCGAGCAGGACGTGGCGGCCCTCGACGCGCTGGCCGTTCACGTCGACGGAGGTCGGGGAGGAGAGGCGGCCCTCGCCCTCGATGTACGTCACCTTGCGGGAGGCGACCAGACCCTGCAGGCCCTTGTACAGGCCCGCGATCACGTCGTCCTTGTACTTGTGGACACCCTTGATGTCGATGCCCTCGAAGGAGGTCTTGACACCGAACTGGTCCGCCTCGCGGGCCTGGTCGGCGATCTCACCGGCGTGGAGCAGGGCCTTGGTGGGGATGCAGCCGTTGTGCAGGCAGGTGCCGCCGAGCTTGTTCTTCTCGATGAGTGCGACGTCCAGGCCCAGCTGCGCACCTCGCAGGGCCGCGGCGTAACCGCCACTACCACCGCCGAGGATCACTAGGTCGAAAACGGTGCTGGCGTCGTTCGCCACGTCACGTCCTCCATGCATGTGCGCCGGTCGCCGGTCCTCGGGGACTGGCGGCGGCTGGTGTTCGGCCGCTGTCTCTTCGGCCCTGTGGTGGGGGCCCTGTCCTGCCGGGAACCCATCTTCGCACTTGTCGCGGGAGTGCGGGACGCGGGGCCGGTTCCTGAGACGCGCCGACGGGACGCGAACGGCCCCGGACGGGTGACGTCCGGGGCCGTTCGCCGGAGGCCGCCCGGGGCGGCCGCGACGCGGGGTCCCTTCGCTGCCGGCCCACCCCTGGGCCGGCAGCCCTCCCCGGGACCGGCCGGCGTCAGCCCAGGTCGCCCTCCGCGGCGCGCTCCGCCAGCCGCACCAGGGTGCGCACCGCCGAACCGGTGCCGCCCTTCGGGGTGTAGCCGTACGGGGCGGCCTCGTTGAAGGCCGGACCGGCGATGTCCAGGTGCGCCCAGATGATGCCCTCGCCGACGAACTCCTTCAGGAACAGGCCGGCCACCAGGCCGCCGCCCATGCGCTCGCCCATGTTGGCGATGTCGGCGGTGGGGGAGTCCATGCCCTTGCGCAGCTCCGCCGGGAGCGGCATCGGCCAGGACTGCTCGCCGACCTCCTCGGCGATCTCGTGGATCGCGGTGCGGAACGCGTCGTCGTTCGCCATGATGCCGAACGTGCGGTTGCCGAGCGCGAGGACCATCGCGCCGGTCAGGGTCGCCACGTCGACGATCGCGTCCGGGTTCTCCTCCGAGGCGCGGGTGAGCGCGTCGGCCAGCACCAGGCGGCCCTCGGCGTCGGTGTTCAGCACCTCGACGGTCTTGCCGCTGTACATGCGCAGCACGTCACCCGGGCGGACGGCCGAGCCGGACGGCATGTTCTCGGCGAGCGCCAGCCAGCCGGTGACGTTGACCGGCAGGCCGAGCCGGGCCACGGCCACGACCGCGGCGAACACGGCGGCGGCGCCGCTCATGTCGCACTTCATGGTCTCGTTGTGGCCGGCCGGCTTCAGGGAGATGCCGCCCGAGTCGTACGTGATGCCCTTGCCGACCAGGGCGAGGGTCTTCTCCGCGTCCGGGTGGGTGTAGGCGAGCCGCACCAGGCGCGGCGGGTTCTGCGAACCGGCGCCGACGCCGAGGATGCCGCCGTAACCGCCCTTGGCGAGCGCCTTCTCGTCGAGCACCTGGACCTTGACGCGGTTCTCCTTGCCCGCCGCGGCGACGACGGCGGCGAACGCCTCGGGGGTCAGGTCGTTCGGCGGGGTGTTGATCAGGTCGCGGGCGCGGTTGACCTCCTCGGCCACCGCGAGCGCGCGCTCCGCGGCGGCCTTGGCCGCCTTGTCGCGCGGCTTGGCACCGAGCAGGACGACCTCGGCGAGCGGGCCCTTGGCGTCCTTGCCCCGCTCCTGGTAGGCGGTGAAGGCGTACGCGCCGAGCAGCGCGCCCTCCGCGACGGCCGACACGTCCTCCGTCGCCTCGACGGGCAGGGCGAAGCCGGCCTTCTTGACACCGGTCAGGGCGCGGGCGGCCGAACCGGCGGCGCGGCGCAGCGCCTCGGCGTCGTACGCCTCGTCCTTCTCGGGCGCCCGGCCGAGGCCGACGGCGAGGACGAGCGGCGCCTTCAGGCCGCCGGCGGACGGCACCTTGGTCACCTCGCCCTCGGCACCCGACGCGCCGAGGGTCTCCAGGACGGCGGCGAGCTTCCCGTCGAACGCCGAGTCCACGGCCTCGGCGCCCGGGGCGACGACGAGCCCCTTGCCGCCGTCCGCCGCCTTGGCGACACCGACCACGAGGGCGTCGGCGCGCAGCGTCGCGGCACCGGCGGTGCTGAGAGTGAGAGCAGTCACGGTGGTGAAATCTCGCTTCCGTTGAGTTCTTTGGCGGTCGAGGGGTGGGCCGACCGTGCCCGCCGCATGGTAGATCGGCCCGCGGGCGCGGCGGGCACGAGCCTACGCGCGCGTAGGGGCTTCGCTCACGAGGGCGGCCGTTCACCCGTGCGGGGGCCTCCCTGCCATGGTGCGCGGAGCGGCCCGCGGGAGCCGCGTCGGGCTCCCGCGTTCGGGCGAGCCGCCCGCGCACCCGCGCGCGCCGTCCCCGAGGGCCCTTGCGGCGCGGGCCCGCCGCGCGGGAGCACCCGCGGGGGGAGGGGCGGGGGAGCAACGCCCGCGCGCCGCCGCGCAGTCGGGGCGCGGCGCACCCGTGACCCCCGCGCACGGGAGCACCCCGCGGCAGCCGTTCACCGCGCTCGACAAGGTCTGCCGTGACCCCCGCGCGCGGGAGCATCCCGCGATGCCGGCCAGGACGTGCCGGACACGGCCCTGCCCCTCGCCCGGGGCACCCCGCCGGGGTGAACCGGTCCGGGTGCGCGAGCGGCCCGGCCCCCGCGCCGACCCCGCCCACCCGACGGCCCGACCCCGCCCACCCGACGGCCCGATCCCGTCCGACCGACGGCCCGATCCCGTCTGACCGACGGCCCGGCCCCCGGGCGCACGGGAACGCGCGAACCTCCGGCCTCACCCTCCAGCAACTACGGGGCCGACCCCCGCGCGCACGGGAACGCGCGACAGAGGGCCTTCGCCCTGTTGAGCGTCCGTCAGCCCAGGGTCAGGGCCACCAGGGCGGCGGTCGCCGCCGCCTCCGCGACCGCACCGAACACGTCCCCCGTCACCCCGCCGAACCTGCGCACGCACCGGCGCAGCAGCAACTCCGCCACGCCCAGCGCGACCAGCGCGCCCAGCGCGTGGCGCAGCGCTCCGTACGCCCCGGCGGGCGCCCCGGACAGCGCCCCGGCGCCCGCGCACGCGCCCACCACCAGCACGCCCGCCACCAGCGCGGCGCGCGCCGGCACGGTGCCCGCGACCACCGCGCCCAGCCCCTCGGGGCGGGCCGCCGGTACGCCGGTGCGGGAGGCGAGGGTGAGCGCGAGCCGGGCGACGGTACCGGCGAGGACCGCCGCGACGGCACCGCGCGCCCATCCCCCGTCGTACAGCCGGTGGAGCGCCGCCACCTGGGCGAGCAGCACGAGGAGCAGCGTGACGACGCCGAACGGCCCGATGTCCGACCGCTTCATGATCCGCAGTGCGTCCTCGGCCGGCTTGCCGCTGCCGAGTCCGTCGGCCGTGTCGGCGAGCCCGTCCAGGTGGAGCCCCCGGGTGAGCACGGCGGGCACGGCCGCCGAGGCGACGGCGGCGAGCAGCGGGCCCGCGCCGAGCAGCAGGAGCACCACGCCGGCCGTTGCCGCGCAGAGGCCGACGACCAGCCCGGCGACGGGCGCGCACAGCATGCCGGAGCGGGCGGCGTCCCGGTCCCAGCGCGCGACCCGGGCGGGCAGGACGGTGAGCGTGCCGAAGGCGAAGCGCAGGCCGTGGAGGCGCGGGAGGGCGTCGGTGGTCGTCACCGCGCGCACACTAGTCGCCGCCGGACGCGCCCCCGCCCGGTAGATTACGCATAACGCCTGATTACGGACGAGGTGGCATGGGTCACTGGTTCACCCGCGACATCGTCGAGCCGGGCAAGCTGCCGTTGCTCCTGGCGCTGTCCTCCTTCGTGCTGACGTTCCTGGTCACCCGGACCGTCACCCGGCTCATCCGCGCCGGCCGGGGCCCCTTCCGGAACGTCACCACCGGCGGCGTCCACGTCCACCACGTGGTCCCCGGCGTCGTCCTCACCCTGATCGGCGGCTTCGGCTCGGTCGGCGCGCGGGGGGACGTGGCCGCCGCCGTCTGCGCGCTGGTCTTCGGGGTGGGCGCCGGGCTGGTCCTCGACGAGTTCGCCCTGATCCTCCACCTCGCCGACGTGTACTGGACCGAGCAGGGCCGCAAGAGCGTGGAGGCGGTCGTCCTCACCGCCGCGCTCGTCGCCCTCGTCCTGGGCGGCTCCTCGCCGTTCGGCGTGGACTCCCTGACGCCGGAGGAGCGGCGGGACCGGGCGCAGGTCTTCGTCACGGCCGGGACGAACCTGCTCTTCGTGGTCGTCGCCCTGCTGAAGGGCAAGTTCCGCATGGCCGTCATCGGGGCGCTCGTGCCGTTCGTCGCCGTCGTCGGCGCCCTGCGGCTGGCCCGCCCCGACTCGCCCTGGGCGCGGCGCGCCTACCGCAACCGGCCGCGCGCCCGGGCCAGGGCCGGACTGCGGGCCCACCGCTACGACCGGCGCTGGGCGCGGTTCACCCGCTGCTTCCACGAACTGGTCGGCGGCTTCCCCGCCCGCGTGCCGCCCCCGCCCGGCGGGGACGGCGACCCGCCCGCGGGCCCCGGCCCCTGACGCGAGCGCCGACGCCACGCCGACACCCCGTACGCGGCCACGGCCGCCGCGAGGGCCGCCAGGTGCTCCTTGCCGGCCAGGTTCGGCTTGACGACCACCTCGACGACCATGGCGACGATCACCAGCCACCCCGTCAGCCACGCCCGGTACCGCCAGCACACGAACACCGCCAGCCCCACCACGGCCGCCGACGGGCCCGTGTCCACCACCCCCGCGTCCGAGGCGGGCAGCCCCAGCAGCGGCGTCCCCGGGCCCAGCGCGACGCCGAGCCGCGCGTACGCCGTCCCGGCCAGCGTCGCCGCGTACGCGACGGTCAGCGTCCGCGCCCGGCCCAGGCAGGTCTCCGCGATCCCGAACACGACCAGGACCTGCGCCAGCGCCCCCCACACCGGCAGGTCGAGCGCCGGTACGAACAGCGACAGCGGCGTCCGCAGCAGCGCCGCCCACACCGGGTCCTCGGCCCGCACCGCCCCGATCGCCCGCACCGGCCCATACCCCCACGGCTGGTTCTGCACCAGGTGGAACAGCGCCGTCAGGCACACCGCGCCCAGCGTCAGCGGGACGGCCCGCCACCCGCGTCCGGCCGGTGCCGCCCGGACGGCCCCGGCCAGCGGCCCCCACTCGCGGCGCGCGAACCGCCGTACGGCCGGACCCGCCCGGCGGCCCCCGGCCGCGGCGTCGGCGCGGGGCGCGCGGCGGCGCCGCGGCAGGGCTGTTCGTTCGGCGGTCAACCGGATCTCCCCAGGAAACGTGGTCGAAGGGGGCGCCGCGTGCCACGCCGGACGCCGGTGCGGCCCCGCCCGCGGGGGAGGGGCCGCACCGGAGGCGTCAGTCCGAGCCGCCCTCCCCGCGCGCGTCCTCCGGTCCCGGCTGGTCGGGCCGTTCCGGCAGCTCCGCCGCGAGCGCCGCGGCGGCCTGGACGAGGGGCAGGGCGAGCAGCGCCCCGGTTCCTTCACCCACGGTGACGCCGTGGTCGAGCAGCGGGTTGAGCGCCATCCGGTCCAGTGCCTTCGCCTGCGCCGGCTCCCCGCTCGCCTGCCCCGCCAGCCACCAGTCGGGCGCCCGGAACGCGGCCCGCTGCCCGACCAGCGCGCACGCCGCCGACACGACGCCGTCCAGGATCACCGGCATCCGCCGCACGGCCGCCTGGAGCAGGAACCCGGTCGTCGCCGCGACGTCCGCGCCGCCCACCGTCGCCAGCAGCTCCAACTGGTCGCCCAGCACCGGCCGCGCCCGGCGCAGCGCGTCGCGGACCGCCGCGCACTTGCGCATCCACGCCAGGTCGTCGATGCCCGCGCCGCCGCGCCCGGTCACGACGGACGCGTCCGTCCCGCAGAGCGCGGCGATCAACGTGGCCGCCACCGTGGTCCCGCCGACGCTCAGGTCGCCCAGCACCACCAGGTCGGTGCCCGAGTCGGCCTCCTCGTCGGCGATCGCCATGCCGAGCCGCACCGCCCGCTCGGCCTCCTCCGCCGTGAGGGCGTCCTCGACGTCGATGCGCCCGCTGCCGCGCCGCACCCGGTGCCGTACGACCTCCTCCGGCAGCAGCCCCGGGTCGCAGTCCAGACCCGCGTCGACGATCCGCACCGGGACCCCGGCGCGCCGCGCCAGCACGGCCACCGGGCCGGACCCGTCCAGCACCGCCCGTACCAGCGCGTACGCCGTCCCCGCGGCGCGCCCCGACACGTCGAGCGCGGCCACGCCGTGGTCCCCGGCGAACAGCACGGCCTTCGGCCGCTCCACCGGCCGCACGGGCACGGCGCCCTGCGCGGCGGCCAGCCACTCGCCGAGCTCGTCCAGACGGCCGAGCGCGCCGGGCGGGACGGCCAGCCGCTCCCGGCGTTCCTCGGCGTCCCTGCGGATTCCGCTGTCCGGGCGCTCGATCAGTTCGGAGAAGTCGTCGAGATTCAGCCTGCTCATTCGCGGAACAGTACCGGGCCCGGGAGACGGTCAGCCGCGCAGTACGAGAACCTGCCCCGACACCGCGAGCAACACCTGCTCGCACTCGTCCGCGACGGCCGCGTTCAGCCGCCCCAGCTCGTCCCGGAAGCGCCGCCCGGCCGCCGTCGCCGGCACGACGCCGGAGCCCACCTCGTTGGTGACGGCGACGACCGTGCGGGACGTGGCGCGGACGGCGGCGACCAGTTCGTCGACCCGCTCCCGCAGCGCCTTCTCGCCCGTACGGGCCCACGTCTCGTCGTCCCAGGCGCCGACCCGGTCCATGGCGTCGGTCAGCCACAGCGACAGGCAGTCGACCAGCAGGGGAGGCCCGTCCGCCGCCAGCAGTCCGGCCACCTCGCAGGTCTCCTCGGTGCGCCAGGAACCGGGCCGCCGCTCCCGGTGCGCGCCCACCCTGGCCGCCCACTCCGCGTCGCCGTCCCGGCCGCCGCCCGTCGCCACGTACACCACGTCCGGGTACGCCTCCAGGCGCCGCTCCGCCTCCAGGGACTTCCCCGACCGGGCGCCCCCGGTGACCAGCGTGCGGCGGGGCGGCGACGGGACCTCCCGGTACGCGCCGACCGTGAGCGTCGTCCCGTCCGGTACGGCCCGGGCGCCGGCCGCGGCGAGCCGCCGGTCCAGCTCCGGGCCGGGCGGCACGTCGTGGTCCAGGTGCACGGCCAGCACGTCGGTGTCCCGGCCCACCGCGCCGGCCGCCCGCAGCCGGGCCAGCGCGTCCGGCCGCCCGGTCACGTCGGCGGCGAGCAGGTCGTACGGGCGCCGCGGCGCGGCCGGCCCGGCGGGGGCGCAGCCCGGCGGCAGGTACAGCAGCCGCGCCCCCTCCGGGGACGTCACCTCGTACCCGGTGCCGGGCGCGTCCATCGGCACGGCCCGGACGCGGTGCCCGCTGATCAGCGCCAGCTCCCGCCCGTCCGGGACGCGGCCCGCGGACGGCAGCCCGGCGGGGAGCTCCACGGGCGGGCCGTCGTGCGGGTGCGTCAGCAGCACCTGCCGCACGCCCGTGAGCGTGTGCCCCGCGCGGGCGGCGGCCAGGGCGGCGCCCGGGGTGAGGTCGAGCAGCAGCACGCCGTCCACGAGCAGCGAGGTCGCGGAGCGCGCGTACGGGCCGCGGGCGGTGGCGCACGCGGCGCAGGGGCAGCCGGGGCGGGGGAGGCCGGTCGGGGCCCCGGTGCCGAGCAGAGTCAGTTCCACGTACCCGATCCTCCCGCGGGCCCCGCGCGGCTGCGCGCCCGGCTACGCTGCGGGCAGGAACCAGCACAGGTGCAGGACGCGGGAGGCGCGCATGGCGTGGACGTGGCGGTTCGAGAAGTCCGACGGCACGGAGGTGGAGCCGGCGGTGACGCCGGAGGAGTTCACCACGCAGGGGGACGCGGAGTCCTGGATCGGCGAGACGTGGCGCGACCTGCTGGAGGGCGGCGCGGACCAGGTGACGCTCTTCGAGGACGGCACCAGGATCTACGGCCCCATGCCGTTGAACGCCGAGTCCTGACCCTGCCGGCGGGCCCGCGGCGTCCCGCGGCGGGCCCGCCGCGTCACATCTCGCCCAGGGTCACCCGCGCCGTCCGCGCGCGCCCCTCGCGCACGTACCGCACGGCCACCTTCTGCCCCGGCTTCAGCGAGGCCAGCGCCTCCAGCAGCGACGTGATCGTCGTGATCTCCGTATCCTCCACCCGGGTGATGGTGTCCCCCACCCGCAGCCCCGCCCCCTGCGCCGCCCCGCCCTCCAGGACGCGCTCCACCGCGACCCCCGCCGGGCGGTACTCGTCGTCGAGGACCGTGCGCCCGGAGATCCCCAGCGCCGCCCGCCCGGAGTCCCGCACGCTCCCGAACTTCACGATCTGGTCCGCGACCGTCCGCACCATCGACACGGGGATGGCGAAGCCGATCCCGGGCGCCGAGCCCCCGCCGCCCTCGGGGTCGACCGCCGCGAGGGTCGGGATGCCGACGACCTCGCTGTTCAGGTTGACCAGCGCGCCCCCGCTGTTGCCGGGGTTGATCGGCGCGGAGGTCTGCACCATGTTGCCGATCGTCGCGCCCGTCCCCCCGCCGGACTGGCCCTCGCTGACCGTGCGGCCGATCGCGGAGACGATGCCCTGGGTGACGCTGCCGGACAGCCCCAGCGGCGACCCCATGGCGAGGACGATCTGCCCGACCTCCACCTTCGCCGAGTCGCCGAACCGGGCCGGGCGCACCCCCGCGGGCGGGGGGCCGTCCAGTTTGACGACGGCGAGGTCCTGGTCCGGGTAGCTGGAGATGAGCCGCGCCGCCAGGGGCTGCTCCTGCGTGGCGACCGTGACGCGGAAGCTGCGGGCGGACCCGACGACGTGGGCGTTGGTCACGATGTGGCCCTCGTCGTCGTAGACGACCCCCGAGCCCAGGCTCTCGCCCGCCTCGATGGTGACGACCGACGGCAGCACGTTCTTGATCACGGCCTGGTACTCGCTCTGCAGGTCGCCCGCCTGCCGCTGCGCCGGCGCCTGCGTCCGCGCCTGCGCCGTGCCCGTCACGCGCGGGCCGGCCGCCGCGGGCCCGGCGGGCGGCAGGCCGGTGGTGCAGCCGCCCAGCAGGGCGACCGCGCTCACTCCGGCGACGAGGGGCAACGACAGCGCGCGCACACGCGGCAGCAGGAGGTCCATGTCCGGAGTATCCCTTTCATCCCTCCGTCCCTGCCCGTGCAGCGCACCCGATCAGGGGGCGGAACGGTGCCCCCGCTGCCCCCGGCCCCGTTTCGTTCCCCGCTACCCCCGCGTGGCCAGGAACTGCGTCGCCGCCAGCTCCGCGTACAGCGGATCGCCGGCCACCAGCTCCGCGTGCGTGCCCACCGCCCGGACCCGTCCCGCGTCCATCACCACGATCCGGTCCGCCAGCGTCACCGTCGACAGCCGGTGCGCCACCACCAGGACGGTCACCTCCCGCGCCACCTCCGCGACGACGTCCCGCAGCGCCATCTCGTTGACCGCGTCCAGCTGCGACGTCGCCTCGTCGAGCAGCAGCAGCCGGGGCCTGCGCAGCAGCGCCCGGGCGACGGCGACGCGCTGGCGCTCCCCGCCGGACAGCTTCGAGCCGCGGTGCCCGACGACGGTGTCCAGCCCGTCCGGCAGCCGCTCCACGAGCGCGTCCAGCCGCGTCCGCACGAGCACCTCCCGGACCTCCTCCTCCGTCGCGCCGGGCGCGGCGAACACGAGGTTCTCGCGGAGCGTCCCCGCCAGGACCGGCGCGTCCTGCTCGACGTACCCGATGGCGCCCCGCAGCGCGGCGACCGGCCAGTCCCGCACGTCCCGGCCGTCGACGAGGACCCGTCCGCCAGTCGCCTCGTAGAACCGCTCGACGAGCCCAAACACGGTCGTCTTGCCCGCGCCGGACGGCCCGACGAACGCGGTCATGCCGGGCCCGGGCACCTCGAACGACACCCCGTGGTGCACGTACGGCAGGTCGTCCCGGTACCGGAAGGCGACGTCCTCGAAGACGACCGACGCCGGCCCGCCCCCGCCCGCCGCGACGGTCCCGGCCCCCTGCTCCGGGTCCTCGGCGGCCAGCCGCTCCGCCTCCTCGATCCGGGCGATCGCCGCCGACCCCACCTGGTACTGCGTCACCGCCTCGACCAACTGCGACACCGGCTCGATCAGGTAGAAGAGGTACAGCAGGAACGCGATCAGCTCGGCGACGGTGATCGCCCCCGACGCGACCCGCGCCCCGCCGATGCCCAGCACGGCCAGGAACGACACCTGCACCGCGAGCCCCACCGACGACCCGGCGAGCGCCTGCCACCCCGCGGCCCTCACCCCGTGCCGCCACGCGTCGTGCGCCGCCTCCTCCACGACCGCCGTCTCCCGCGCCTCGGCGCCCGACGCCTTCACCGTGCGGAACGCCCCGAACGCCCGCTCCAGGCGGCTGGATATCTCCCCGACCGCCGCCTGCGACCGCCGCGTCGCCTCCGCGATCCTCGGCATGGCCAGCGCGAACGCCCCGCCGATCAGCACGATCACGCCGAGCGTCACGCCGAGCAGCACGGCGTCCATCATCAGCATCATCACGAGCGTGGCGAGGAACCCGAGCCCGCCGGTCGCCGCCGAGACGACCGACCGCGTCGTCACCGCCCGCAGCAGCGTCGTGTCCGAGGTGATCCGCGCCATCAGGTCACCGGGCTGGGTCCGCTCCACCTCCACCAGCCGCAGCCGCAGCAGCCGCCCGATGAGGGAGTGGCGGGCGGCCAGCACCACCGACTCGGCGGTGCGCTCCAGGACGTACGAGCCGACCGCCGAGACCGCCGTCCCGGCGACCACCAGCGCGGTCAGGCCGAGCAGGACGCCCGTGATCGGCTCGTCCCGGCCGAGCCGGTCCACCAGGGTCTTCGCGGCGAGCGGCTGCGCCAGCCCGGTCACGGTGCCGACCAGCGCCAGCAGCGCGCCGAGGGCGACGGCCGCGCGGTGCGGCCGGAAGTGCCGGTACAGCGCCCGCCACGTCTCGCGGGCGGGCAGGCGGGGCGTCACGGCCCCGGGGTCGATTGCGCCTTCACCAGTACTCACACCGACGAGGACGCGGAAGTCCCGCGCGCACCTGCCTGCCGGGCGCGACGGATTCCGCCCGGCCGGGCGCGGAGCCGGCCACGGGTCCGGGCGGGGTCAGCCGCGGACGCCGCACAGGTGCAGCAGCGCCGCCACCGCGCGGTACGGGTCGGTGCGGCCCGCCCGGTCCTCGGCGGCCAACAGCCGCTCCAGCTCCTGCGCCGCGGGCAGGCCCTCGTCCGTGGGCACCGCGTCGGTGAAGACCCGCACGCCGTACCACGCCTGCAGCGGCGCCGCGATCCCGGCGAGCGTGGCCGTCAGCGTCTCCAGCCGGTCGGCGCGCGTCGGCACCCCGAAGTCGCTCACGCAGGTGTCCGAGTCGAACGCGGCCAGGGCGGCCGACCAGTCCCCGGCCAGCCCCGGCCGCATGGCCAGCGCGTCCGCGTTCCGTACGACCAGGGACAGCAGACCGCCGGGCGCCAGCATCCGGGCCAGCCCGGCCAGCATGGCGTCGGGCTCGTCCACGTACATCAGGACGCCGTGGCACAGCACGACATCGAAGCTGCCCGGCAGGAAGTGCACGCCGGTCTCCCGGCCGTCGCCCTGGATCAGCCGGAACCGCTCGCGGATGCCGGCCGGCTCGGTCGCCAGCGCCTCACGGGCGACCCTCAACATCTCGGGGTCGGACTCCAGGCCGGTCACCGTGTGCCCGGCCCGGGCCAGCCGCAGCGCCTGCGTGCCCTGGCCCATGCCGACGTCGAGTATGCGCAGCCGCTGACCCACCGGGTAGCGGGCGCCTATCTGCTCGTCCAGTTGGCGCGCGACGAGCTCCTGGCGGACGGTGTCGCGCAGTCCGCCGAGCCCGTCCAGCCATTCCGCCGCCGCGCCCCCGCTTCCGGAGACCGTGGTGCTCAGGGCCGCTCTCCCCGTTTGACCTGCGGCTTCGGCAGCCGCAGCCGGCGCATCTGGAGCGAGCGCATCAGGGCGTACGCGACGGCGCCGCGCTTCGGCTCGTTCGGGAAGCGCTGCTTGAGCTGCTTCTTCAGGCGGAACGCCAACCCGATCGAGTCGAGGATGATCAGCACGATCACGCCCAGCCACAGCAGCGTGGCGATCGTCTGCATCTGGCCGATCTGGATCACCGACAGGACCAGGATCACCAGCGCCAGCGGCAGGAACATCTCGGCGACGAAGAACCGCGAGTCGACGAAGTCCCGCACGAAGCGGCGGACCGGCCCGCGGTCGCGGGCGGGCAGGAAGCGCTCGTCGCCCGAGGCCAGCGCCTCGCGCTGGCGGGCCAGGTCTGCGCGGCGGGCCTCGCGCTGGCGGCGCATCGCCTCCTTGCGGTCGAGCGTCGGCGTCACCGCGCGGCGGCGCTGGGTCTGGGCCTCGCTCCGCTTCGGGGTGGGGCGGCCCTTGGGGGCCTGCGGGTCGCGGGGCTGCTTGGAGAGGTCCGCCGTCACCTTGCCGGTGGGGGCCTTCTCATCCTTCGAACGGCTACGGAACACAAATCCCAAGGGTACGGGGTGCCGCGCATGGACCCCACCCCGGTGGGGAACGATCCGGCAACGGCCCGCGTCCCGCGGCCGGCTCCCCGGGGCGGACGCCCCGGCGGCCATCTACTCCCTGGGCCGGAGACGGGCCGTCAGCAGTCGTCCTTGGGGAGGAGCGCATCGGCGCCCGAACAGTGCGGTAATGGAGACAGGGCCCGTACTGTGGGTTCTGTCGGAGTGCTGCAGCCGAAGTCGGTCAGAAGGGGGCGCGCGAAGCCCATGAGCGGTGTGATGAAGCGTATGGGGATGATCTTCCGCGCGAAGGCGAACAAGGCCCTGGACCGGGCCGAGGACCCGCGCGAGACCCTCGATTACTCGTACCAGAAGCAGCTGGAGCTGCTCCAGAAGGTCCGCCGCGGCGTGGCGGACGTGGCCACCTCCCGCAAGCGCCTCGAACTCCAGCTGAACCAGCTGCAGAACCAGTCCGCCAAGCTGGAGGACCAGGGCCGCAAGGCGCTGGCGCTCGGCCGCGAGGACCTCGCCCGCGAGGCGCTGTCCCGGCGCGCGGCGCTGCAGCAGCAGGTGACCGACCTGGAGACGCAGCACCAGACCCTCCAGGGCGAGGAGGAGAAGCTGACGCTCGCCGCGCAGCGGCTCCAGGCCAAGGTCGACGCCTTCCGCACGAAGAAGGAGACCATCAAGGCCACGTACACGGCGGCGCAGGCCCAGACCCGCATCGCCGAGTCCTTCTCCGGCATTTCGGAGGAGATGAGCGACGTGGGCGTCGCCATCCAGCGCGCCGAGGACAAGACCGCGCAGCTCCAGGCCCGCGCCGGCGCCATCGACGAGCTCCTCGCCTCCGGCGCCCTCGACGACCAGTCCGGCCTCGCGAAGGACGACATCCAGGCCGAGCTGGACCGCCTGTCGGGCGGAACGGACGTGGAGCTGGAGCTCCAGCGCATGAAGGCCGAGCTGGCGGGCGGCACGGCCGCGCAGCAGGCGATCGAGGGCGGCGACGCCACGCCGCAGGCCCAGGAACAGGACCGGCAGGCGTCGCGGCCGAGGTTCGACAAGCAGTAAGGACGGCGCGTCATGATCGTGAGGATCATGGGGGAGGGCCAGGTGAGGCTGGCCGAGGGCCACTTCGCCGAACTGGACGGGCTCGACGACGAGCTGCTCGCCGAGATGGAGACCGGTGACGGCGCCGGTTTCCGCCGGACCCTGCACGCCCTCCTGGAGCGCGTCCGCGAGCTGGGCGACCCGCTCCCGGACGACTCCCTGGAGCCCTCCGACCTCATCCTCCCGTCCCCGGACGCCACCCTGGAGGACGTGCGCTCCCTCCTCTCCGACTCCGACGAGGGCCTGATCCCCCCGCTGTAGCGCTGCTGTAGCGCTCGCCCCCGGCCGCAGCCCCGGTGGCCGGCGGCCCCGGGCCGGCACCCGACCCGGCGCCTGACCTGGCACCCGCCCGGCGCCCGGCCCGGTGCCGGGCGCCGGGCGGGCCGTCCGGGCGCCGCTCCGCCGGGCCGGCCGGGCAGCCGGGCGGGGCTACCCTCTCGGTGTGCCGGCACAAGGAAACGCCTTCACCCGCTGCCGCGACCGGCTGCGCGCGCACCCCCTCGCCTTCGACGCCCTCCTGGCCGCGGCCGTCCTCGGGGCCATGGTCCTGGGGTCCTTCGTCGACCCGCACGGCGACGGCACGGGCCCCACCTTCGGCACCCGCGCCCCCCGCCCCACCGGCGTCCTGCTGATGGCCGTCGGCGCCGCCGCCCTCGTGGCGAGGCGCCGCGCGCCCCTGCGGGCCCTCGCGGCCACCGGCGCGGCCACGGTCGTGGAGTTCGTCGCCGGCGACCCGCCCGCACCGGTCTCGATGAGCGCCGTCGTCGCCCTGTACACCGTCGCCTCCCGCACCGACCGCCCCACCACCTGGCGCGTGGGCCTGGCGACGATGACGGTCCTGACGGCCGCCGCCATGTTCTTCGGCTCCTCCCCCTGGTACGCCCAGCAGAACCTGGGCGTCTTCGCCTGGACGGGCATGGCCGCCGCCGCGGGCGACGCGGTCCGCAGCCGCCGCGCGTTCGTCGACGCCATCCGGGAGCGCGCCGAGCGCGCCGAGCGCACCCGGGAGGAGGAGGCCCGCCGCCGCGTCGCCGAGGAGCGCCTGCGCATCGCCCGCGACCTCCACGACGTGGTCGCCCACCACATCGCCCTCGTCAACGTCCAGGCCGGTGTCGCCGCGCACGTCATGGACCGCCGCCCCGACCAGGCCAAGGAGGCCCTGGCGCACGTGCGGGAGGCCAGCCGTTCCGCGCTGGACGAGCTGCGCGCCACGGTCGGCCTGCTCCGCCAGTCCGGCGACCCGGAGGCCCCCACCGAACCCGCGCCGGGCCTGGCCGTCCTCGACGACCTGCTGGACACGTTCCGCCACGCCGGTCTCCCCGTGCGGCTGGCCCGCACCGACCACGGCACGCACCTGCCCGCGGCCGTCGACCTCGCCGCGTACCGGATCATCCAGGAGGCGCTCACCAACGTCCGCAAGCACGCCGGCGCGTCCGCCACCGCGGAGGTGAGCGTCCTGCGCGTCGGCCGGACCATCGAGGTCACCGTCCTCGACGACGGCGACGGGCCCGCCCCCGCGCCGGCGGGCACGGCCGGCGGGCACGGCCTGGTCGGCATGCGCGAGCGGGCCGCCGCCCTCGGCGGCGCCCTCACCACGGGCCCCCGCTACGGGGGCGGCTTCCGCGTGCAGGCGATACTGCCCCTCACCACTCGCTCTGGGGAGGACCGGGCCACATGACGACGACCGAACCGATCAAGGTGTTGCTCGCCGACGACCAGGCCCTGCTCCGCAGCGCGTTCCGGGTGCTGGTCGAGTCGGAGCCGGACATGCGGGTCGTCGGGGAGGCGTCGGACGGCGCCGAGGCGGTCGCCCTGACCCGCTCGGCCTCGCCGGACGTGGTCCTGATGGACATCCGCATGCCCGGTACGGACGGCCTCGCCGCCACCCGCGAGATCACCGCCGATCCGGCCCTCGGCCACGTCCACGTGGTGATGCTGACGACGTTCGAGGTCGACGAGTACGTCGTGCAGTCGCTGCGCGCCGGCGCCTGCGGCTTCCTCGGCAAGGGCGCCGAACCGGACGAGCTGCTGAGCGCCATCCGGGTCGCCGCCGCCGGGGACGCCCTGCTGTCGCCCGCCGCCACCAAGGGCCTGATCGCCACGTTCCTCGCCCAGAGCGGGAACGGCGGCTCCGGGCCGCGCCCCGGCGGCCCCGGCGCGCACGCCGAGCGGCTCGCCGGGCTGACGGGCCGTGAGCGGGAGGTCCTCGTCCACGTCGCCGCCGGGCTCTCCAACGACGAGATCGCCGAGCGCCTGCGGGTCAGCCCGCTCACCGTCAAGACCCATGTGAACCGGGCCATGGCGAAGCTCGGCGCCCGCGACCGCGCCCAGCTCGTCGTCATCGCGTACGAGTCGGGGCTGGTACGCCCGAGGGTGGACTGAGGCACCGCCCCGCGTACTCCGTACGCGGTACGCGCCGCGCCAGGAATGGACCTGGGGGCGAGAAAACGCCCGCCTCCGATGGCGGAAGGTGTGGGGGACCGGACCACCACGCCGAGCCACACCGCGGAAGAGAGACCCAAGACGCCATGTCCTGGCTGTCCAGATTCAGCCTCGCCCAACGGGCCCTGACAGGCCTGATGTCGATCATCGCGATCGTCTTCGGCACGATCGCGATACCCCAGCTCAAGCAGCAGCTCCTGCCGTCCATCGAACTCCCCATGGTCTCGGTCATCGCGCCGTACCAGGGGGCCTCGCCCGACGTGGTCGAGAAGCAGGTCGTCGAGCCCGTCGAGAACGCCCTCGACGCCGTCGACGGCATCAAGGGCGTCACCTCCACGGCCAGCGAGGGCAACGCCCTGATCATGGCCACCTTCGACTACGGCGACGAGTCCACCAAGCAGCTCGTCGCCGACGTCCAGCAGGCCGTCAACCGCGCCCGCGCCCTGCTGCCGGAGGGGGTCGACCCGCAGGTGGTCGCCGGTTCGACGGACGACATCCCGACCGTCGTCCTCGCCGCCTCGTCCACCGGCAAGGACCAGCAGGCCCTCGCCGACCTGCTGGAGCGGACCGTCGTCCCCGCCCTGGAAGACATCGACGGGGTCGGCCAGGTCTCCGTCAGCGGCGTCCAGGACGTCCAGGTCTCCGTCACGCCCGACGACCGGAAGCTCGCCGCGGCCGGCCTGGCGGTCCCGCAGCTCGCGGACGCGCTCAGGGCGGGCGGCGCGACCGTCCCCGCGGGCTCGTTCGCGGAAGGGGGCAAGAGCCGCACCGTGCAGGTCGGCGGCGGCTTCACCTCGCTGGAGCAGATCGAGGAGCTCCGCATCCCGCCGGCCGCCCCGGGCAAGGGCAAGGCGGTCCGCCTCGGCGACGTCGCCACCGTCGAGCAGGAGGAGTCCGCCCGGACCTCCCTGACCCGGACCAACGGCAGGCCGAGCCTCGCCGTGATGGCGACCATGGACCAGGACGGCAGCGCCGTCGCCATCTCCGAGGCCGTCGAGGAGAAGCTGCCGGAGCTGCGGCGCGACCTGGGCGCGGGCGCCGAGCTGACCGTCGTCTCCGACCAGGGCCCGGCCGTCGCCAAGTCGATCTCGGGCCTCACCACGGAGGGCGCGCTCGGCCTGGTCTTCGCGGTCCTCGTCATCCTGGTGTTCCTGGCGTCGATCCGGTCGACGCTGGTGACGGCGGTGTCCATCCCGCTGTCCGTCGTCCTCGCGCTGCTCGTGCTGTGGAGCCGCGACCTGTCGCTGAACATGCTGACGCTGGGCGCGCTGACCATCGCCATCGGCCGGGTCGTCGACGACTCGATCGTCGTCCTGGAGAACATCAAGCGGCACCTGGGGTACGGCGAGGAGCGGCAGGCGGCGATCCTCACGGCCGTGCGCGAGGTGGCGGGCGCCGTCACGTCGTCGACGCTCACCACCGTCGCCGTGTTCCTGCCGATCGGCCTGGTCGGCGGCATGGTGGGCGAGCTGTTCGGATCGTTCTCGCTGACCGTCACGGCGGCCCTGCTGGCGTCGCTGCTCGTGTCGCTGACCGTGGTGCCGGTCCTGTCGTACTGGTTCCTGCGCGCCCCCAAGGGCACGTCGGAGGACCCGGAGGAGGCGCGCCGCGCCGCCGAGGAGAAGGAGGCCCGCAGCCGCCTCCAGCGGATGTACGTGCCGGTGCTGCGGTTCGCGACGCGCCGCCGCCTCACCAGCCTGGCCATCGCGGTCGTCGTCCTGCTCGGCACGTTCGGCATGGCGCCGCTGCTGAAGACGAACTTCTTCGACCAGGGCGAGCAGGCCGTGCTGTCGGTGAAGCAGAAGCTGCCGCCGGGCACCAGCCTGGACGCGATGGACGCGGCGGCGAAGAAGGTCGAGAAGGTCCTGGCGTCGGCCGACGGGGTCGAGGACTACCAGGTGACGGTCGGCTCGTCCGGCTTCATGGCCGCGTTCGGCGGCGGCACGGGCGCCAACCAGGCGTCGTACCAGGTGAAGCTGGCGGAGTCGGCGTCGTCCGAGGAGGTCCGCGACCGGATCGACGAGGAGTTGGGCCGGCTCGACGGCATCGGCGACACGACCATCGCCGCCGGCGACGGCTTCGCCAACCAGGACCTGAGCGTCGTCGTCAAGGCGTCCGACGCGAAGACCCTGCGCGAGGCGTCCGAGGCGGTACGGGCGGAGGTGGCGGAGCTGGACGACGTCACCGACGTCCAGAGCGACCTGGCGCAGTCGGTGCCGCGGATCTCGGTCCGGGCCACCGCGAAGGCGGCGGACGCCGGGTTCGGCGACGCGGCGCTCGGCATGGCCGTCGCCCAGGCGGTCCGCGGCACCCCGGCCGGCAAGGCGGTCCTGAACGACACCGAGCGGGACGTGGTGATCACGTCGGCCGACCCGGCCCGTACGCTCGCCGAGCTGCGGCGGCTTCCGCTCGGCCCGGTCAAGCTGGGCGACATCGCCGACGTACGGCTGGTTCCCGGGCCGGTCTCGATGACCCGGATCGACGGCTCGCGGGCCGCGACGATCACGGCGAAGCCGACCGGCGACAACACGGGCGCGGTGAGCGCCGAACTCCAGACGAAGATCAACGCCCTGGATCTGCCGGACGGCGCGACCGCGTCCATCGGCGGCGTCTCGGAGGACCAGGAGGAGGCGTTCGCCAACCTGGGCCTGGCCATGCTCGCGGCCATCGCGATCGTCTTCCTGCTGCTGGTGGCGACGTTCCGCAGCCTGGTCCAGCCGCTGATCCTGCTGGTCTCCGTCCCGTTCGCGGCGACGGGCGCGATCGGCCTGCTGATCGTCACGGGCACGGCGATGGGCGTCCCGGCGATGATCGGCCTGCTGATGCTGATCGGCATCGTGGTGACGAACGCGATCGTGCTGATCGACCTGATCAACCAGTACCGGGCGCAGGGCCTCGGCGTGGTCGAGGCGGTCGTCGAGGGCGGTCGCCACCGCCTCCGCCCGATCCTGATGACGGCACTGGCCACGATCTGCGCCCTGGTCCCGATGGCCCTCGGCATCACGGGCGAGGGCGGCTTCATCGCCCAGCCCCTGGCGGTCGTGGTGATCGGCGGCCTGATCACCTCGACGCTCCTGACGCTGCTCCTGGTGCCCACGCTGTACGCGATGGTGGAGCTCCGCAAGGAGCGCCGGGCCGCCCGGCGCGCGGCGAAGAAGGCGGACGGGGCCGGGGCCCCGCCCGGGGCCGCCGAACCGGAGACGGCCGGCACCAGGTAGGCCCCCGCACGAGTGGCACGTACGAGAGGGGCGCCCCCCGCACCGGGGGGCGCCCCTCAGACGTGTGCGCGCCGCGCGGTCACGGGAGCGCCAGCATCCGCTCCAGCGCCAGCTTGGCGAAGCTCTCCGTCTCGCGGTCGACCTGGATCCGGTTGACCAGGTTGCCCTCGGCGAGCGACTCCAGCGCCCACACCAGGTGCGGCAGGTCGATCCGGTTCATGGTGGAGCAGAAGCAGACGGTCCGGTCGAGGAAGACGATCTCCTTGCCCTCGTCCGCGAACCGGTTCGCGAGCCGCCGCACCAGGTTCAGCTCCGTGCCGATGGCCCACTTCGACCCGGCGGGCGCCGCCTCCAGGGTCTTGATGATGTACTCGGTCGACCCCACGTGGTCGGCGGCGGCGACGACCTCGTGCCGGCACTCCGGGTGCACCAGCACGTTGACACCGGGGATGCGCTCGCGGACCTCGTTGACCGAGTCCAGCGAGAACCGGCCGTGCACGGAGCAGTGGCCGCGCCACAGGATCATCTTCGCGTCGCGCAGCTCCTCGGCGGTCAGCCCGCCGTTCGGCTTGTGCGGGTTGTAGACGACGCAGTCGTCGAGGGACATGCCCAGGTCGCGGACGGCGGTGTTGCGGCCCAGGTGCTGGTCGGGCAGGAAGAGGACCTTCTCGCCCTGCTCGAAGGCCCAGTTCAGGGCGCGCTCGGCGTTGGACGAGGTGCAGATCGTGCCGCCGTGCTTGCCGGTGAACGCCTTGATGTCGGCGGAGGAGTTCATGTACGAGACCGGCACGGTCACGTCCGCGACGCCCGCCTCCGTCAGCACGTCCCAGCACTCGGCGACCTGCTCGGCGGTGGCCATGTCGGCCATGGAGCAGCCCGCGGCCAGGTCCGGCAGGACGACCTTCTGGTCGTCGCCGGTCAGGATGTCCGCCGACTCGGCCATGAAGTGCACGCCGCAGAAGACGATGTACTCCGCCTCGGGCCGGGCGGCCGCGTCACGGGCGAGCTTGAAGGAGTCGCCCGTGACGTCCGCGAACTGGATGACCTCGTCACGCTGGTAGTGGTGGCCGAGGACGAAGACCTTGTCCCCGAGCTTCGCCTTGGCGGCGCGGGCGCGTTCCACCAGGTCCGGGTCGGACGGCGAGGGGAGGTCGCCGGGGCACTCGACGCCCCGCTCGCTCTTGGGGTCGGCCTCGCGGCCGAGCAGCAGCAGGGCGAGCGGCGTCGGCTGGACATCCAGGGGCTGGGCGGTGGTCACGTCACGCACCCTTTCTACTGAGCCTTTTCGTCTAATTGACGCTATCTATCATAACCGGTTCACGTCACGTTGACGATGTCCATAGTGTCGATGTGACGAATTCGCTCTCCACGGCTCGGCGCTTGCGCGCGCGGCGGTGTGCGAGCATGAAGGAGAAGGACCGGGCGCGGCCCGGAATGAATCGGCGACCCCGCCGGTTGGAACCGTCGGCAAGCAGTCTCCGAACAACCCGGGAGAGAAGCAGATGTCCGTATCGGACGAGAAGACCACTGTCAGTGACGGCATCATCCTCACGGACGCCGCCGCGGCCAAGGTCAAGGCCCTGCTCGACCAGGAAGGCCGCGACGACCTGGCGCTCCGCGTCGCCGTTCAGCCGGGTGGCTGCTCCGGCCTGCGCTACCAGCTCTTCTTCGACGAGCGCTCGCTCGACGGTGACGTCGTCAAGGACTTCGGCGGCGTCAAGGTCGTCACCGACCGCATGAGCGCCCCGTACCTCGGTGGCGCCTCCATCGACTTCGTCGACACGATCGAGAAGCAGGGCTTCACGATCGACAACCCGAACGCCACGGGCTCCTGCGCCTGCGGCGACTCCTTCAGCTGACCCGTCGGCGAGTTCCTCGCCCGTGACGCGGGCGGCGGCCCCCGGACCTCCCGGTCCGGGGGCCGCCGCGTCACCGCGTCACCGCGTCACCGCGTCACCGCGTCACCGCGTCACCGCGTCGCGCCCTTCTGTCGGGGTAGCGGCTTGCCGGTCACGGCGCTCACCACGGCACGGTCACCGACCGGTTCCTCCAGGACGACCGTCGCGCTCACCGACAGCGCGATCGAAGGGCACGCCCCCGCCCCGTCCGGGATCTCGAACAGCCGCAGCCGCACCTGCGTGGCGGTCTCCTCCACCCGCACCAGGTACGAACTGCACGCCCCGCCGCCGAAGGACAGCCGCAGCCGCCGGTCCTGCGGCGCGTACGGCTCGACGTACGGCTCCGACCACATCGCCTCAGGCTTCTCCGGCTTCGGGAACAACCGCTCCAGCGGCACCGCCGGATAGTCGAACCGGTGGGGCTTTCCGTCCCGCTCCCCCTCGAACAGCCAGGACGGGGCCAGCGTCTCCCCGGTCTTCCCCGTCACCCCCGACAGCCCGAGCGTGACCGTGCGGATGGTGGTCACGGACTCCTTCGGTGACTTGGGGAGGTCCGTCCTCGGCTCGCACGGCCCGCTCGGGTCCGCCCCGGCCCGCTCCTTCGCCGCCCCGGTCCCGTCCAGCGGGGCGGGCGTCGCGCAGTCGCCCGTGCCGCCCCTCGGCCACATCGCCCGGACGGTCTCGTTCAGCTCCCCAAGCGCCTGCTCGGCGCTGATCACCGGGTACGTCCCCCCTCGTACGAACGCGGCCAGCCGCCCCTCCGCGTAGGTCACGCCCTCGCCGTCGTCCACGGTGAAGACCGTCTCCCAGTCCCGGGTCGGCAGCCCGCCGACCCGGGGAGCGGCGGTCACCAGGCGGTCCGCCCCGCTGGTGGCCAAGGTCACGTCGGCGTCCGCGAGGCCGAGCGCCTTCATCAGGGGTGCGGCGGCCCGCCGCGCCTCCTCGTCGCTCACCGGCCTGTCGGTCGGGTCGGCCTTGCACCGCTTGCCGCGGGGGCAGTTGTCGGTGAGCGGTCCCTGCGCCTCGTACCGCCACTCGCCCCCCTCGTACACGTCGAGCGAGTGCCCCAGCCCCTCGCTGTGCCGGGGGCCGACACGCCATCCGACGGGGCCCTTCACCGGCGTGCCGGGGACGTTCAGCGCCTTCGCCAGCCGGGCCACGTCCGCCTCCGTGACCTTCACCCGCATCCGGTAGGCGTGCGCCGTCTCCGGCGCCTTCGGCAGCGTGCCCACCAGGCGGTACGGGTCGTCGCCGCCCGGGTCCGGCTCGCCCGGCGCGACGCCCGGGGACGTGCCGCCGGGGGAGGGCGACAGGGCGGGCCCTGCGCCGCGTCCCTCCGCCGGGGCCGCGGCCGTGCCGCCGCCCGACCGGTCCACCGCCAGGTACGTTCCGCCCCCCGCCGCCAGCACCGCCGCCGCCACCAGGGCGACGGCGAACGGCCGCCGCCTGCGGCCGGGGCCCGTGTCCGTGCTGTTCTCCGTCTCGCTCACCGCAACGCTCCTTCGTCGGTCCACGTCATCACTCGCACCCCCGCCTGACGGGAGACACGGGTGGGACGGAGCGGACGGGCGAGCGGTTCCGTACGCCGTGCGGGCGTCAGGCGCCGTACTCGGCGGTGGCGGCGACCAGCCGGACGGACGCGGGCTCCACCACCACCCCGTGGATCAGCGACGGCGGTACGGGCGCGGGCGCGGCGTCCGCCGGGGCCGGCCAGTGCGGCGCCATCCGCGCGCAGTCCCCGCGCAACTCCGCCAGGGTGAACTCGGGCTCCGGCCGCTCACGCGACGTGATGTGGTTCGCCATACCGGCACCGTACGCACGCCGGCCCCGACCGAGAAGACCTACTATCGGGTAGTTTCTCCTCTTCGCGGTCGCCCCGTGACCCGGTAGCGTGAACTGTCCATGCTGTCTCCCCGCAGGAGCATCCCGCCGTGCGCATCGCAGTCACCGGCTCCATCGCCACCGACCACCTCATGACCTTCCCCGGCCGATTCGCCGACCAGTTCGTCGCCGATCAGCTGCACACGGTCTCCCTCTCCTTCCTCGTCGACAACCTCGACGTCCGCAGGGGAGGCGTCGGCGCGAACATCTGCTTCGGCATGGGGCAGCTGGGCACCCGCCCGATCCTCGTCGGCGCCGCCGGCTCCGACTTCGACGAGTACCGCGCCTGGCTCGACCGGCACGGCGTGGACACCGAATCCGTGCGGATCTCCGAGGTCCTCCACACGGCCCGCTTCGTCTGCACCACCGACGCCGACCACAACCAGATCGGCTCGTTCTACACGGGCGCCATGAGCGAGGCCCGGCTCATCGAGCTCAAGGCCGTCGCCGACCGCGTCGGCGGCCTCGACCTGGTCCTCGTCGGCGCCGACGACCCCGAGGCGATGCTCCGCCACACCGAGGAGTGCCGGACGCGCGGCATCCCCTTCGCCGCCGACTTCTCCCAGCAGATCGCCCGCATGGACGGCGAGGAGATCCGCACCCTCCTCGACGGCGCCACCTACCTCTTCTCCAACGAGTACGAGAAGGGCCTGATCGAGGCCAAGACCGGCTGGAGCGACGAGGAGATCCTCGGCCGCGTCGGCCACCGCGTCACCACCCTCGGCGCCCGCGGCGTGCGCGTCGAGCGCGCCGGCGAGCCCGCCTTCGAGGTCGGCTGCCCCGAGGAGGAGGCCAAGGTCGACCCGACCGGCGTCGGCGACGCCTTCCGTGCCGGTTTCCTCTCCGGCCTGTCCTGGGGCGTCGGCCTGGAGCGCGCCGCCCAGGTCGGCTGCATGCTGGCCACCCTGGTCATCGAGACCCTCGGCACGCAGGAGTACACCCTGCGCCGCGCCCACTTCATGGAGCGCTTCACCAAGGCGTACGGCGACGAGGCCGCCGCCGAGGTCCAGGCCCACCTCGGGTAGCCGGGCGCCTCACGCGAGCCGGCGGACCACGTGGGCCGAACCCCCGTCCGCCGGCTCCTCGCCCACGTACTCCTGGCCCCGCATCCCGCACCACGCCGGGATGTCCAGCCGCGCCGCCGCGTCGTCCGCGAGCACCCGCACCGTCCCGCCGACCGGCACGCGGCCGATCGCCTTCGCCAGCTCGATGACCGGCAGCGGACACCGCTTCCCCAGCGCGTCCACGACCAGTTCGCCGCCCCCGCCGGCCGTCCCCGCGGCCCCGGCCGCCGGCGCCCCGAGCCGCTCCCGCACCCCCGCCACCACCCCCGGCAGCACCTCCAGGAACCGCTCCACGTCCGCCTCCGCCACCCCCGTCGGCAGCGAGACGCGGACGTTCCCCTCCGACAGCACCCCCATCGCGCGCAGGACGTGGCTGGGCGTCAGCGTCGAACTCGTACACGACGAACCGGACGAAACCGAGAAACCGGACCGGTCCAGCTCGTGCAGCAGCGCCTCCCCGTCCACGTACAGGCAGGAGAACGTCACCAGGTGGGGCAGTCGCCGCACCGGGTCGCCCACCACCTCCACCTCCGGCACCGACTCCGCCACCCGCGCCCGGATCCGCTCCACCAGCTCCCTCAGCCGCTCCGCCTCCGCCGCCGCCTCGGCCCGCACGGCCCGCAGCGACGCCGCCGCCGCCACGATCGCCGGGAGGTTCGGGAACCCGGCCGACCGCCCCGACTCCCGCTCGTCCGCCGGCCCCTGCGGCGCGAACCGCACCCCCTTGCGCACCGCCAGCAGCCCGACCCCCGCCGGACCGCCCCACTTGTGGGCGCTCGCCGCCAGCAGCGACCAGTCCCCCTCCACCGGACCCCACGCCAGTGACTGCGCCGCGTCCACCAGCAGCGGCACCCCCGCCGCCCGGCACGCCTCCGCCGCCCGCGTCACCGGCTGCACCGTCCCCACCTCGTGGTTGGCGGACTGCAGGCACGCCAGCGCCGTGTCGTCGCGCAGCGCCCCCGCGTACGCCTCCGGGGCCACCGCCCCGGACCGCTCCACCGGCACCCGCGTCACCGCCCCGCCCGCCGCCTCGTGCGCGTCCGCCGCGTGCAGCACCGACGAGTGCTCCACCGTCGACACCACCAGGTGCCGGCCCGCCCGGCGCCGTCCCGCGAGGGCGCCGGCGATGCCCGAGTGGACCGCGTGCGTCCCCGAAGGAGTGAACGTCAGCTCGTCCGGCCGGCACCCCACCGCCTCCGCCGCCGCCTCCCGCGCGGCGTCCAGCAGCAGGCGGGCGCGCCTCCCCTCCCGGTACAGGCGCGCGGGATCGGCCCACCCCTCGTCGAGGGACGCCTGGAGCGCCTGACGGGCGACGGGGTGGAGGGGAGCGGAGGAAGCGACGTCGAAGTAGGCCACGTGGCAACGCTAACTCCGCACCCCCACCGGACCGGGTGACGGGCCCGCGACCTGCGCCCCCAACCCGAAAGAGGGGCCCGGCGGCGCGTTGGGCACCCTCCCCGCGCGACCCCGGATAGCGTCCAGTAGGGTTTGGTCCGCATAAACATCCAAACCCCTGCCCGCGTCAGGGCGGCGACCGACCAGCGAGACGGCCGCAGCCGAGCCGCGGGCGAGACTCTCGGGAAGGCGCTACGTGAGTCCCAACGGCTCCGACCGCTCGTCGCGGCGCCCGATGCGGCGGAAGCTGCCGCAGGTGCTGACTGCGGGCCTGATCCTGGCTACCGCCTCCGGTTGCTCGTACAACTGGGAGGACTTCCCTCGCCTCGGTATGCCCACCCCGGTGACGGAGGAGGCCCCGCGGATCCTCTCCCTCTGGCAGGGCTCGTGGGCGGCAGCGCTCGCCACGGGCGTGCTCGTGTGGGGCCTGATCCTGTGGAGCGTCATCTTCCACCGGCGCAGCCGCACCAAGGTCGAGGTTCCTCCGCAGACCCGGTACAACATGCCCATCGAGGCGCTGTACACGGTGACCCCGCTCATCATCGTCTCGGTGCTCTTCTACTTCACCGCGCGTGACGAGTCCAAGCTCCTCGCCCTCTCCGACAAGCCGGCCCACACGATCAACGTGGTCGGCTATCAGTGGAGCTGGGGCTTCAACTACATCGAGAACGTGGACGGCGACGCCACCACGGGCGCCGAGCCCTCCCCGGAGCTCGGTGCCATTCCGGACAAGTGGCAGAAGCAGTTCCCCGCCGGTGCCGAGGGCGTCCACGACGTCGGCGTCCCGGGGACGCGGAACCCGCAGACCGGCAACCCGGGCCCGACGCTGTGGCTGCCGAAGGGGGAGAAGGTCCGGTTCGTCCTGACCTCCCGCGACGTCATCCACTCCTTCTGGGTGGTCCCCTTCCTGATGAAGCAGGACGTCATCCCGGGCCACACCAACGCCTTCGAGGTGACCCCCACCCGGGAGGGCACCTTCCTGGGCAAGTGCGCCGAACTGTGCGGCGTCGACCACTCCCGGATGCTCTTCAACGTCAAGGTCGTCTCCCCGGAGCGCTACCAGCAGCACCTCAAGGAGCTGGCCGAGAAGGGGCAGACCGGCTACATCCCGTCGGGCATTGAGCAGACGGACCCGGCCAGGAATGCGGAGAAGAACCAACTGTGAGCATCCTCAACGAACCTCAGGGTGCCGCCACGGCAGCTGACGGCTCGAAGGAGCCGTACCAGAACGAGCTGCCCGTCCGGCGCAAGCAGCCCGGCAACCGCGTCGTGAAGTGGCTGACCACCACCGACCACAAGACGATCGGCACGCTCTACCTGGTCACCTCGTTCGTCTTCTTCTGCATCGGCGGTCTGCTGGCGCTGTTCATGCGCGCCGAACTGGCCCGCCCCGGCACGCAGATCATGTCGAACGAGCAGTTCAACCAGGCGTTCACGATGCACGGCACGATCATGCTGCTGATGTTCGCGACGCCGCTGTTCGCCGGATTCGCGAACTGGATCATGCCGCTGCAGATCGGCGCGCCCGACGTGGCGTTCCCGCGGCTGAACATGTTCGCCTACTGGCTCTACCTGTTCGGCTCGATCATCGCCGTGGCCGGCTTCCTCACCCCGCAGGGTGCCGCCGACTTCGGCTGGTTCGCCTACACCCCGCTGTCGGACGCCGTCCGCTCGCCGGGGGTCGGCGCCGACATGTGGATCATGGGCCTGGCCTTCTCCGGCTTCGGCACGATCCTCGGCTCGGTCAACTTCATCACCACCATCATCTGCATGCGCGCCCCCGGCATGACGATGTTCCGCATGCCGATCTTCACCTGGAACGTGCTGCTGACCGGTGTCCTGGTCCTGCTCGCCTTCCCGGTCCTGGCCGCGGCGCTCTTCGCGCTGGAGGCCGACCGCAAGTTCGGCGCGCACATCTTCGACTCGGCCAACGGCGGTGCCCTGCTCTGGCAGCACCTCTTCTGGTTCTTCGGCCATCCAGAGGTGTACATCATCGCGCTGCCGTTCTTCGGCATCGTCTCCGAGATCGTCCCGGTCTTCAGCCGCAAGCCGATGTTCGGTTACATCGGCCTCGTGGCCGCGACCATCGCGATCGCCGGCCTGTCCGTGACGGTGTGGGCGCACCACATGTACGTCACCGGCGGTGTGCTGCTGCCGTTCTTCTCCTTCATGACCTTCCTGATCGCGGTCCCGACCGGTGTGAAGTTCTTCAACTGGATCGGCACCATGTGGAAGGGCTCGCTGTCCTTCGAGACCCCGATGCTCTGGACGATCGGCTTCCTGGTCACCTTCACCTTCGGTGGCCTGACCGGTGTGATCCTGGCGTCGCCGCCGATGGACTTCCACGTCTCCGACTCGTACTTCGTCGTCGCGCACTTCCACTACGTCGTCTTCGGCACCGTGGTGTTCGCGATGTTCGCCGGATTCCACTTCTGGTGGCCGAAGTTCACCGGGAAGATGCTGGACGAGCGCCTCGGCAAGATCACCTTCTGGACGCTGTTCATCGGCTTCCACGGCACGTTCCTCGTCCAGCACTGGCTGGGCGCCGAGGGCATGCCCCGCCGCTACGCGGACTACCTGGCCGCGGACGGCTTCACCGCGCTGAACACGATCTCCACGATCAGCTCGTTCCTGCTCGGCATGTCGATCCTGCCGTTCTTCTACAACGTCTGGAAGACCGCCAAGTACGGCAAGAAGATCGAGGTCGACGACCCGTGGGGCTACGGCCGGTCGCTGGAGTGGGCCACGTCCTGCCCGCCGCCGCGCCACAACTTCCTCACGCTGCCGCGCATTCGCTCCGAATCCCCGGCGTTCGACCTGCACCACCCTGAGATCGCCGCGATCGACCAGCTCGAGAACCAGGGCCGCGAGCACACCGCGCTGGTCGGCGGCAAGGAGGCCGGCAAGTGAAGATCCAGGGCAAGATGTTCATCTGGCTGAGCTTCTTCATCCTGGCCATGGCCGTCCTGTACGGCCTGTGGTCGAAGGAGCCGGTCGGCACCACCGCGCTGTTCATGGCCTTCGGCCTGGCGATCATGGTCGGCTACTACCTGGCCTTCACTGCCCGGCGCGTGGACGCCATGGCGCAGGACGACAAGGAGGCCGACGTCGCGGACGAGGCCGGTGAGCTCGGCTTCTTCTCGCCGCACAGCTGGCAGCCGCTCTCCCTGGCCATCGGTGGCGCGTTCGCCTTCCTCGGCGTCGCCCTCGACTGGTGGCTGATGTTCTTCTCCCTGCCGATCATCCTGATCGGCATCTGGGGCTGGGTCTTCGAGTACTACCGGGGCGAGAACCAGAACCAGTAGTCACCCGTAGGGGTGAAGGGACCCGGCGGCCTCCGGGAAGAGGCCGCCGGGTCCCTCTTTTGCACCCATCCGGAGTGCCGCCCCCGACCGCCGTTCCTACGGTGTGGCTATGAGCCACACGCCGAGCCTCCGCATCGCCCTCAGCTGCTCCCTGCTGGCCGTCACCGCGGTCGCCGGCGTGGCCGGCTGCGGAGGACCGGACGGCCACCCGCTCTCCGCGCGGCCCTACGACGCCACCCGGCAGGTGGCCCTCGCCGGCTTCGCCGAGGACCGCGAGGTCCCCCTCGGCAAGCCCCTCACCGTCACCGCCACGGACGACGACGCCCGGATCACGGACGTCACCGCCGTCGACGGGGTCGGGCGCCGCCTGGCGGGCGAGCTCTCCGCCGACGGCACCAGTTGGCGCTCCACCCGCCCGCTCGCCGCAGACGCCCACTACACCGTCAGGGTCGCCACGGAGGACGACGACGGGGCCCCGGGCGTCCGTACGCTGACGTTCCGGACGGCGCGGGCCAAGAAGCTCCTGAAGGTGGATTTCGGGCCGGAGGCGGGCAAGTACGGCGTCGGACAGCCCCTCACGGCGACCCTGAGCGCCCCCGTCACCTCCCAGGAGGGCCGCGCGGCCGTCGAGCGCGCCCTGGTGGTCCGCTCCACCCCCGCCGTCGTCGGCGCCTGGCACTGGGTCGACGCCAAGAAGCTCCACTTCCGGCCCAAGGAGTACTGGCCCGCCGGCGCCTCCGTCACCCTGACGAGCCGCCTCGCCGGCGCCCCCGTCGCCCACGGCCTCTACGGCACGGCGACCGCCCCGCTCCGCATCGACATCGGCGACCGCGTCGAGGCCGTCGCCGACGCGTCCACCCACCACATGGTCGTCAAGCGCAACGGCGAAGTGATCAACACCATTCCGGTGACGACCGGCAAGCCCGGCTTCGCCACGCGCAACGGCGTCAAGGTGGTGCTGGAGAAGCAGCCGTTCGTCCGGATGCGCAGCACCACGGTCGGCATCGCGGCGGACAGCAGCGAGGCGTACGACCTGCCCGTCCACTACGCGACCCGCGTCACCTGGAGCGGCGAGTACGTCCACGCCGCGCCCTGGTCGGTCGGTTCGCAGGGGTACGCCAACGTCAGCCACGGCTGCGTCGGGATGTCCACCGGCAACGCCGCCTGGTTCTTCGAGAACATCCGGCGCGGCGACATCGTCGAGGTCGTCAACAGCCAGGGCGAGGAGATGACCCCGTTCGGCAACGGCTTCGGCGACTGGAACCTGCCCTGGGACCAGTGGCGCCGGGGCAGCGCCGTCCACGCCGAGGCCCGCGAGGGCACCGCCCCCGCCCGGCTGCGGCCCCAGCCGCTGTAGCCGGGGCCCCGGCACCGGTGCGGGAGGGGGCGGAGGTCAGGCCTCCACGGACAGGCGGCTGCGCAGCAGCGCCGCCAGGGCCTCCGCCAGCTCCGCGGGGTCCACCGGCAGCGTCACCGCCGCGTCGGCCCGGCTCCACGTCGCCAGCCACGCGTCCTGCGGCCGTCCGATCAGCAGCAGCACCGGCGGGCAGTCGAAGACCTCGTCCTTGATCTGCCGGCACACGCCCATCCCGCCCGCCGGAACGGCCTCGCCGTCCAGCACGCACACGTCGACACCGCCCCCGCCCAGCTCCTCCAGGACCGCCGGCAGCGTCGCGCACTCGACGTACTCGACCGGGGGAACGTCGGCCGCGGGGCGCCGCCCGGCCGCCAGCCGCACCTGCGCGCGGGTGTTCGCGTCATCGCTGTAGACCAGTACGGTGGCGTGGGGCTGCATGGTTCCTCCGAGTTCGTACGTGGCAGTGCTCGGTAACCGATGCGGCGGATGCTACTCCGTCCCACAGCCCGTCAACACCGTCCCGTCACCGCTTCGGACGCGTCCACGATGGGCCGTTCGGGTGCGGTCGCGGCGCCCGGGGAGGGCCGGGACACTCCGAACGGCACCCCCCGGAGTGAGGGCGGGATAAGCGACCGACATAATGTCGGTCGTGGCGACAGCAACGACAGTAGATACCGGGCACGCGCACCCGTCGGTCAATCGACCGAACCTCACCAGCGTCGGAACCATCATCTGGCTGAGTTCCGAGCTGATGTTCTTCGCGGCCCTCTTCGCGATGTACTTCACCCTGCGATCGGTAACGGGTGCCGAATACTGGTCCGAGCAGGCGGGCCACCTGAACTTCCCGTTCTCGGCGACCAACACCACGATCCTGGTGCTCTCCTCCCTCACCTGCCAGCTCGGCGTCTTCGCCGCCGAGCGCGGCGACGTGAAGAAGCTGCGCGCCTGGTTCATCGTGACGTTCATCATGGGCGCGATCTTCATCGGCGGCCAGGTCCTCGAGTACACCGAGCTGGTCAAGGAGGCGGGCATGTCCCTCTCCTCCGGCCCGTACGGCTCGGTGTTCTACCTGACCACCGGCTTCCACGGCCTCCACGTGACGGGTGGCCTCATCGCGTTCCTGCTGGTCCTCGGCCGGACGTACGCCGCGAGGCGGTTCACTCACGAGCAGGCAACCGCCGCCATCGTCGTGTCCTACTACTGGCACTTCGTCGATGTCGTCTGGATCGGCCTCTTCGCCACGATCTACATGATCAAGTAATCGGGCCAGGCCCGACTTCCAGCAAGCATCGACGCAGAAGATCCTGACACCGGGGTAATCCGTGAAAAAGCTCTCCGCACGACGACGCCATCCGCTGGCGGCGGTCGTCGTCCTACTTCTCGCGCTGGCGGCCACCGGGGGGCTGTACGCCGCGTTCGCGCCCGCGAGCACGGCACAGGCCGACGAGACCGCCCAGTCCCTCGCCATCGAGGAGGGCAAGAAGCTCTACACCGTCGGCTGCGCCAGCTGCCACGGCACCGGCGGTCAGGGCACCTCCGACGGCCCGTCCCTGGTCGGCGTGGGCGCCGCCGCCGTCGACTTCCAGGTCGGCACCGGCCGCATGCCCGCGCAGCAGCCGGGCGCCCAGGTCCCGCGGAAGAAGAACATCTACACGCAGGCCCAGATCGACCAGCTCGCGGCGTACATCGCGTCGCTCGGTGCCGGTCCGATCACCCCCACCGAGAAGCAGTACAGCGTGGAAGGCGCGGACGTCGCCAGGGGTGGCGAACTCTTCCGCAACAACTGCGCCCAGTGCCACAACTTCACCGGCGAGGGTGGCGCGCTCACCAAGGGCAAGTACGCACCGAGCCTCGACGACGTCAGCGAGAAGCACATCTACGAGGCCATGCAGACCGGCCCGCAGAACATGCCCTCCTTCCCCGACACGACGATGCCGGAGAAGGAGAAGAAGGACATCATCGCGTACATCAAGGCCGTGAACGGTGAGGAGACGCCGACCCCCGGCGGCTTCGCGCTGGGCGGCCTCGGACCGGTCAGCGAGGGCCTGTTCGGCTGGATCTTCGGGCTGGGTTCGCTGATCGCTGTCGCCGTCTGGGTCGCGGCCCACACCGCTAAGGCCAAGAAGTCATGAGTAGCCAAGAGATTTCCGAAGAGAGCCTGCACGAGCAGGACACCGCGCACGGCAAGGCGCTAGCCGAGAACCCGTTCGCCAACCCGGGGCTGCCGCCCCACAAGCCCCGCATCCAGGACATCGACGAGCGGGCCGCCAAGCGCTCGGAGCGCACGGTCGCCCTGCTCTTCACGATCTCGATGCTGGCCACGGTCGGCTTCATCGCCTCGTTCGTGATCTTCCCGGTCGACAAGATCGTGTACGTGTGGCCGCTCGGCCACGTGAGCGCGACCAACCTGTCGCTCGGCCTGACGCTGGGCCTCGCCCTCTTCTGCATCGGCGCCGGCGCGGTCCACTGGGCCCGCACGCTGATGTCGGACGTGGAGATCGCCGACGACCGCCACCCGATCGAGGCGGCGCCGGAGGTCAAGGCCAAGATCATGGCCGACTTCGCCCAGGGCGCCAAGGAGTCCGCGCTCGGCCGGCGCAAGCTGATCCGCAACACCATGTTCGGCGCGCTGGCCATGGTGCCGCTCTCCGGTGTCGTGCTGCTGCGCGAGCTGGGCCCGCTGCCCGAGAAGAAGCTCTTCCACACGTCCTGGGGCAAGGGCAAGCAGCTCATCAACATGAACACGCACGAGCCGCTGCGTCCCGAGGACGTCGCGGTGGGCTCGCTCACCTTCGCCATGCCGGAGGGCCTGAGCGAGGAGGACCACGACTTCAACAACAAGATCGCCAAGGATGCCCTGATGATCGTCCGGATCCAGCCGGAGGACATCAAGGACAAGCGCGAGCTGGAGTGGTCCCACGACGGCATCGTCGCGTTCTCCAAGATCTGCACCCACGTGGGCTGCCCGATCTCCCTGTACGAGCAGCAGACCCACCACGTCCTCTGCCCGTGCCACCAGTCCACCTTCGACCTCTCCGACGGCGCCCGCGTCATCTTCGGCCCTGCCGGTCACGCCCTCCCGCAGCTGCGGATCGGCGTCAATGACAAGGGCTTCCTCGAGGCGCTCGGCGACTTCGAGGAGCCGGTCGGTCCTGCATTCTGGGAGCGCGGATGAGTACCGCACACGACAAGCGGAAGGCGCCCGCCGGTGAGCGGGTGGCCGACTGGGCGGACGGCCGGCTCGGGATCTACTCCCTGGCCAAGGCCAACATGCGCAAGATCTTCCCGGACCACTGGTCCTTCATGCTGGGCGAGATCTGCCTCTACAGCTTCCTGATCATCATCCTCACGGGTGTGTACCTGACGCTGTTCTTCCACCCGAGCATGAACGAGGTCGTGTACCACGGCTCGTACGTGCCGATGCACGGCGTCCGGATGACGGAGGCGTACGCCTCGACCCTGGACATCAGCTTCGACGTCCGCGGTGGCCTGCTGATCCGTCAGATCCACCACTGGGCGGCGCTGATCTTCATCGCCGGCATGTTCGTGCACATGATGCGCGTCTTCTTCACCGGCGCGTTCCGCAAGCCGCGCGAGATCAACTGGCTGTTCGGCTTCCTGCTGTTCGTCCTGGGCATGTTCACCGGCTTCACCGGCTACTCGCTCCCGGACGACCTGCTCTCCGGCACCGGTGTGCGCTTCACGCAGGGCGCGATCCTGTCCGTGCCGATCGTGGGCACGTACCTGTCGATGTTCCTCTTCGGCGGCGAGTTCCCCGGCCACGACATGGTCGCCCGGTTCTACTCGATCCACATCCTGCTGCTGCCGGGCATCATGCTCGGCCTCGTGGTGGCCCACCTGATCCTGGTCTTCTACCACAAGCACACGCAGTTCGCGGGCCCCGGCCGGACGAACAAGAACGTGGTCGGCATGCCGTTCATGCCGGTCTACATCGCCAAGGCCGGCGGCTTCTTCTTCCTGGTCTTCGGCGTCATCGCGGCCATCGCCGGCATGTTCACCATCAACCCGGTGTGGGCGCTCGGCCCGTACCGCCCGGACATGGTGTCCACCGGCGCCCAGCCCGACTGGTACATGGGCTTCGCCGAGGGCCTCATCCGCGCCATGCCCGGCTGGGAGATCAACCTGTGGGGCCACACGCTCGTCCTGGGCGTGTTCCTCCCGCTGGTCCTGTTCGGCGTGATGCTGGCGGCGATCGCGGCGTACCCGTTCATCGAGTCGTGGATCACCGGCGACAAGCGCGAGCACCACATCCTGGACCGCCCGCGCAACGCCCCGACGCGGACGGCGCTCGGCGTCGCCTGGGTCACCGGCTACATGATCATGCTGATCGGCGGTGGCAACGACATCGTCGCCACCTACTTCCACCTGTCGATCAACGCGGTCACCTGGTTCGTCCGGATCTTCTTCTTCCTCGGACCGGTCCTCGCGTTCATCGTCACCAAGCGGATCTGCCTGGGCCTCCAGCGCCGCGACCGCGACAAGGTGCTGCACGGCCGCGAGACCGGCATCATCAAGCGGCTGCCGCACGGTGAGTTCGTCGAGGTCCACGAGCCGCTCAGCCAGGCGCAGCTCCACGCGCTCACCGCGCACGAGCAGTACGCCCCGGCCGAGATCGGCCCGACGGTCGACGAGAACGGCGTCGAGCGCAAGCCGACGGCCAAGGAGAAGCTCCGCTCGAAGCTCAGCAAGGGCTACTACGGCGAGGGGAACCAGATCCCCAAGGCCACGGTGGAGGAGTACAAGGAGATCAGCGCGGGCCACGGCCACCACTGATCACCTGACCTGAAGGTCGCCACGGCGAGAGCCCCGTCCAATCGTCGGACGGGGCTCTTCGCCGTCCCCGGGGCTCGCTAGGCTGGTCCCGTCCCACCCGTCACGGACCCAGGAGCGACCATGAGCGCTGTGCCACCCGCTGGAGGACCTACCGCGGCGGGCCGCTCCTGGCCCGCCCTCCTCGACGCCCTGCTCTCGGGGCGGGACCTGGACGCGGACACGACCGCGTGGGCGATGGAGCGCATCCTCGGCGGGGAGGCCACGGACGCGCAGATCGCCGGCTTCGCGGTGGCCCTGCGCGCCAAGGGCGAGACCGTGGAGGAGATCTCCGGCCTCGTCCGCACCATGTACGCCCACGCCCGGACCATCGAGGTCCCGGGGCGGTCGGTCGACATCGTCGGCACGGGCGGCGACGGCGCGAAGACCGTCAACATCTCCACCATGTCGGCGGTCGTCGTCGCCGGTACGGGCGCGAAGGTCGTCAAGCACGGCAACCGCGCCGCCTCGTCCGCGTCGGGGGCCTCCGACGTCCTGGAGAAGCTCGGCGTCAACCTGGAGCTGTCCCCGGAGCGGGTCGCCGAGGTGGCGGAGGAGGCGGGCATCACGTTCTGCTTCGCCGTCAAGTTCCACCCGGCGCTCCGCCACGTCGCCGCCGCCCGCAAGGAGCTGGGCATCCGCACGACGTTCAACTTCCTGGGCCCGCTGACCAACCCGGCCCGGGTCCGCGCCCAGGCGACGGGGGTGGCCGATGCCCGGATGGCGCCGATCCTCGCCGGGGTGCTCGCCGAGCGCGGCTCGTCGGCGCTGGTGTTCCGCGGTGACGACGGGCTGGACGAGCTGACGACGACGGCCGGGTCCCGGGTGTGGGTCGTGCGGGACGGGACCGTCCGGGAGGAGGTCTTCCACCCGCGCGACGTGGGCCTCGACCTGGTCCCGGTGGAGGCCCTGCGCGGCGCCGACGCCTCGTACAACGCGGACGTGGCGCGCCGTCTGCTGGCCGGCGAGACCGGGCCGGTGCGGGACGCGGTGCTGCTGAACGCGGCGGCGGCGCTGGTCGCGCTGGACCCGTCGGACGCGCCGCTGGCCGAGCAGTTGCGGGCCGGCATGGCGAAGGCCGCCGAGTCCGTCGATTCGGGCGCCGCCCGCGATGCCCTGGACCGCTGGGTGCGGGTCAGCAACCGCTAGTGCCGCCCCCATGGACGCCGGCCCCGTCCGGGACGCGGTGAGGTCCGTGAGCGGTGACCGCCGACCGGACCCGGACGAGGTCGAGGCGTGCCTGGCCGCCGTGGTCGAGGGGCGCGTGAGCCGGGAGGCCGCCGACCGGTGGGCCGGGCGCCGGGTCGCCGACGACGCGCTCGCGTGGGACGAACCGTCCTGGTGGGCGCTGGGGCTCCTGCACGGAATCGACCTGCGGCCGGGGCCCGGGGAGCCGTACCTGCACGACGACGAACAGGTGCGGGGATGGCTGGAGGAACTGCGGCGGCGCCGGGCGGCCCACCGCGAAGGCCTCCCGTCCGGCGACCGGCGCCCGTGAACGCCGTCGGCGCGAACGTCCCCTGACGGGGCGTGGGTTCCACGGGTCCGCGGCACCGCCCCGCCCGGGGTGCGCGCCGCGGACCCGTCCACTGTGCGGACCCCGTCTTGCGCGGTGACCGGGTAGGTGTGGCAGGATGCTCGACAAGGTCATGAGTGACAGCGACTACGGCCCCGGCCCGCTGTCCGGCAACCCTCCGTCCGTGGCGGGGTGCCCCGGGTGAAGACCAGGCCGCAGGCAGAGAGGTCTGCGGCAAGCGCGGACCCCTGCACACCCTGGGGTCCTGGTCCCGAGGGAGCAGTCTCGTGAGCAAGCGAATGCGCTAGGGCCCTTCCGGCCCCTTCCCCCCTCCTCCGCGCGGCCGTCGTCGCCGCGCGTCGAGGCAACACCCGCGTGCGGCACGGCAGTCGAGCCGTCCCCGTGGGCCTCCACCTCCGTTCGCCTTGTCCTCGCCGGGAGAATCCGCCATGTCCGCGTACCCGAACACCGCCGTCGCCTCCGCCCCCGTCGCTGTCGCCTCCGTCGCCCCCGCCTCCGCCGAGTGCTCCGCCCCCGCCGCCCTGCCGCTGCCCGTGCTCGGGCGGGACGTGACCGTGCCGCTCGTCACCGGCGGGGAGGCCGTGTACGCCGCGCTGGACTACGCGGCCAGCGCCCCGGCGCTCCAGCGCGTGTGGGACGACGTCGCCGCGTACGCGCCGTACTACGGCAGCGTCCACCGGGGCGCCGGGTACCTGTCGCAGCTCTCCACGGACCTGTTCGAGAACAGCCGCAGGACGGTCGCGGAGTTCCTCGGCTGCCGCCCCGGCGACCAGGTCGTTTTCACCCGCTCCACGACCGACTCGCTGAACCTGCTCGCGCACGCCCTCCCGGCCGGCTGCGAGGTGTTCGTCTTCGAGACCGAGCACCACGCCTCGCTCCTGCCGTGGCGCGACGCCCGCGTGACGTACCTGGACGCGCCCCGCACCCCCGGCCGGGCCGTGGAGACGCTGGAGCGGGCCCTCGCCGGCCGGGACCCCCACGGCCCCGCCCTCGTGTGCGTGACCGGCGCCTCCAACGTGACCGGCGAGTTGTGGCCGGTACGGGAGCTGGCGGCCGCCGCGCACGCGCACGGCGCGCGGATCGTGCTGGACGCCGCCCAGCTGGCGCCGCACCACCCAGTGGACGTGGCGGACCTGGACGTGGACTGGGTGGCGTTCTCGGGGCACAAGCTGTACGCGCCCTTCGGGGCCGGTGTGCTGGCCGGGCGGGCCGACTGGCTGCGGGACGCCGAGCCGTACCTGGCGGGCGGCGGCGCGTCGCGGACGGTGGCCCGGCGGGCCGACGGCGGGGTGGAGGTCGCCTGGCACACCACGGCGGCCCGCCACGAGGCCGGCTCGCCGAACGTGATCGGCGCCTACGCCATCGCCTCGGCCTGCGAGGCGCTCACCGCGGCCGGGTTCGACGCGCTCGTGGCCCGTGAGCAGGAGCTGATCGCCCGCGTGCGGGAGGGGCTGGCCGAGGTGCCCGAGGTGCGGGTGCTGTCGCTGTTCGGCGACGACGCCCCGCGCGTCGGCGTCCTCTCCTTCGTCGTGGAGGGCTGGAACAGCTCGCACTTCGCCGCGGCGCTCTCCGCCGAGTACGGCATCGGCGTCCGCGACGGGCTGTTCTGCGCCCACCCGCTGGTCCGGACCCTGCTGGGCGGGACGCCGCAGGAGCCGGGGGAGTGCGGGGCGCCGGAGGGCGGGCCGGGGGAGCGGTCCCTCAACGCGATCCGGGTCAGCTTCGGCGCGGGCACCCCCGACGAGCACGTCGACCGCTTCGTCCGCGCCGTGCGGGAACTGGTCAGGGACGGCGCCCGCTGGAGCTACCGCACGGAGGACGGGCGCTGCGTGCCCGACCGCGGCTGAGACGGCGATCGCGCCGTGGCTGATTCCGCCTCACCCGTTCGGGTGAATCGGTGGGGCGGGGCGGTCAGGCGTCGAGACCGATCGCGAAGGCCGCTTCCAGGTCGTGCTGCGAGTACGTGCGGAACGCGACGTGCGTGTCCGTCGCGACGACGCCGGGAATCTTGCTGATGCGGCCGGGGATGATGTCGGCCAGGTTCTCGTGCCGGGGCACGCGGACCATGGCGACCAGGTCGTAGGTCCCGGTGACGGAGAAGACCTCGCTCACGTTGTCGAGCGCGGCGATCGCCTCCGCGATCTCCGGGATGCGGTCCACGCTGGTCTTGATGAGCACGATCGCGGTGATCACGGCTGTCCCTCTCCCTCGGTGGCCGCTGCTGGAGCCTTCACTCTAATGCCCCGGTAGCGCGCCCACGCGTACAGGAACCCCAGCGCGAACCCGACGAGGTGCGCGAGGTAGGCGACCCCGGGCCCGCTGCCCGCCCCGCGCGCCGCCAGCCACTGGAGGGCGAACCAGAAGACCAGGACGATCCAGGCGGGGAAGCGCAGCGGCAGGAAGAACAGGAACGGGAAGAGGCTGGTCACCCGCGCCCGGGGGAAGAGGTACAGGAAGGCGCCGAGGACCCCCGAGACCGCCCCCGACGCCCCCACCAGGGTCTGCCCGCTGTCCGCGTGGGCCAGGGCGTAACCGGCCAGCGCGAGGTAGCCGCACACCACGTAGAACACCCCGAACCGGATGTGCCCCATCCGCTCCTCGGCCATCGCGCCGAAGACGAAGAGGAACAGCATGTTCCCCAGCAGGTGCAGCCAGTTGCCGTGCACGAACAGGGCGCTGAGCGGGGTGAGCAGCGCCGGGAGGGAACCGCTCAGGAGGTCCGCCGGGATCACCCCCCAGCGCCGGAAGTACGTGCTCTGCGCGGTGATCAGGGCGTCCCCGCTCCCGTACGAGGCCCGCAGGCCCGAGGCCGGGCCGAGGACGAAGACCAGCGCGCACACCCCGATGACGCCGTACGTCACCGAGGGGCCGGTGACGGTGCGCCGCAACGCTCCACGCCAATCGATCACGCACAGATCATGACGTAGAGGGCGCGAGCGGGACAGAGCGCCTCGCCGGGGCGGGCACCCCTCTCCCCGCTCCCCACCGTCCGCGCAGGCGGGACCGCGGAGGCCGTAGGGTTACGGGCGTGCCCGGGCCGCTCCCGGGGCACCCGCAGTTCGAGGGCGCACCGCGGGTCGAAGCACTGGAACGACCGGACCATGACAAGGACGGCACCATGACGACGGTTCCCCAGCCGACCGCCGACACCCGTTGGCGCTGCACGCTCTGCGGCAATCTGACGCGCTTCGACGTGACGCGCTCCTCGAAGGTCGTGGAGTACGTCCATCTGGACCTGGCGGGGGAACCCACGGTGGAGGAGCGCGAGGTGGTCAGTGAGACCATCGAGTCGGTCCGCTGCCGCTGGTGCAACGCGGTGGACCAGATCGAGCTGGTGGACAGGCCGGGCGCCGGCTCCTGAGCGCGGGCCCGGGACGACGGGCGGCCCGGCAGAGTCAGAACGGACGGGTAGTGGGGTGACGGATCGTGGCGCAGCCCGCAAGCGGCGCTGAGTCGGCCGGCGCGGCCGGTGACGCCGCCGAGGCGCTCGACCGCCCGCTGCCCGAGGCGGTACGGCGCCGGGTGGTCGCGCTCGTCTCCGAGGCGTTCGGCGGTCTGACGGTCCCCGAGCTGCCGTCGCAGCTTCGCCAGTACGCCCGGTTCACCCCCTCCCGGCGGGCCCGGTTCGCGGGCAACGCGATGGCCGCCGCCCTGGAGGGCGACGCGCTGTTCCGGCAGCGCATCGGCGATCGGCTGCGGACCGCCCAGCCGGAGCTGGCCGCGGCCGTCGAGTCGGGCGTGCCGCCCGCCGCCGCCGACCCGGTCGACGTGGCGGCTGCGGCGTACGTGCTGCGCCCCACCGGCTGGGTCAAGCTGGTCGCCGCCGCGGGCGAGGAGGTGCAGCGCGCGGACGCCGAGCGCGCCGACGAGGCGGGCCGGCGCGAACTGGAGCGGCTGCGCGAAGAGCTGGCGGAGGCCCGCGCGCACACCCGCGTGGAGACGGAGCGGCTGCGCTCCGAGCTGGAGGCGGCCCGCAAGGAAGCCGAATCGCTTCAGCGCAAGCTCCGCAGCGCGCAGAGCGACGTCAAGCGCGGCGAGGCCGCCCTGCGCCGCGCCCAGGCGGAGATCGACGGCGTCCGGGCGGACGCCGCCGCCCGCGTCTCGGCCGCCGAGAGCGAGACCCGCCGCCTCAAGGCCCGGCTCGGCGAGACCGAGGCCGCGCTGGAGGCGAGCCGCCGGGCCGCCCGCGAGGGCCGCTCGGTGGAGGACGTGCGGCTCCGGCTGCTGCTGGACACGGTCCTGGAGGCCGCCCAGGGGCTGCGCCGCGAACTGGCCCTGCCGCCCGTCTCCGTACGGCCCGCGGACTCCGTGGAGGCGGTGGAGCCCGGCCGGATGTCGCCGAAGGACGTCGCCGCCCGCGCGCTGTCCGAGACCGACCCGGCCCTCCTCGACCAGCTCCTCGCCCTCCCGCAGGCTCACCTCGTCGTCGACGGCTACAACGTCACCAAGACCGGCTATCCGACGATGCCGCTGGAGAAGCAGCGGCTGCGGCTGCTCGGCGGGCTCTCCGCGCTCGCCGCCCGCTCGGGCGCCGAGGTCACCTGCGTCTTCGACGGCGCGGAGCTGGTCGCCCCGGTGCTGCTCGCCCCGCCGCGCGGGGTGCGCGTGCTGTTCTCCAAGCCGGGGGTGACCGCCGACGAGCTGATCCGCCAGCTCGTCCGCGCCGAGCCCGCGGGCCGGCCGGTGGTCGTGGTCTCCAGCGACCGGGAGGTGGCCGACGGCGTCGCCAAGTCCGGCGCCCGCCCGGTCGCGTCCGTGATGCTGCTGAAGCGGCTTTCGCGCATCTCGTAACTCCTGGGCGGGATGCCCGGTTTGAGGACGCGTGCGGGGGACCCAACGTCAACTTCCCGTGACGCGCTGTGGGGCGCGCGCCAAGAAAAGGCCGGGTGGGAGAGATTTTTCTCATGAGGATTTGAACTGATCACAACTTGGTCACTAGGGTCTGGGCTCGAACCTTCGCGCGGTTGACCGTCCATCCGGGACGGCAGCGAAGGCACCGCCTGAACCGTGCAGTTCGGACCTGGATCACGGGGGAGTGTCCGGACGCCTAGCGCGGAACCGGGGCATTGACCGTCGACCCGGCAGGCGGCTCGAACGAGGAAGAAGGAGCTCGCCTCCGTGGCGTCCCACCGTCGACCCAAGCAGCCGAGCCGCGCCCGTGTGACCGTGCTCACCGCGACCGCCGCCGCTGCCGTCGCCCTGACCGCCCAGACCGCTTCGGCCACGCCGCAGCCCAGCAAGGAACAGGTCAAGGAGAAGGTCGACAAGCTCCACCACGAGGCCGAGGAGGCCACGGAGCAGTTCAACCTCGCCGACGAGCGCCGCGAGAAGCTCCAGAAGGAGGTCACGGCCCTCCAGGACCAGGTCGCCCGCGGCCAGGAGGAGCTCAACGCCCTGCGCGACGGCATCGGTTCGGTCGCCAGCGCCCAGTACCGCAACGGCGGCATGGACCCCTCGCTCCAGCTCTTCCTCTCCTCGAACCCGGACGACTACCTCGACAAGGCGTCCGCCGTCGACCAGCTCTCCGCGAAGCAGGCCGAGACGCTGCGCACCATCCAGGCCAAGCAGCGCACCCTCGCCCAGCAGCGCGCCGAGGCCACGGCGAAGCTCGCCGACCTGGAGGACGTCCGCAAGTCCCTCGGCGAGAAGAAGAAGAAGTTCCAGACCAAGCTCGCCGAAGCGCAGAAGCTCCTCAACACGCTCACCGCCGAGGAGCGGCGGAAGATGCAGGCGGAGGAGGAGCGCGCCAGCCGCGACGCCGGCGAGCGCGTCGAGCTCGGCAACGAGGTCCCCGCCTCCCAGCGCGGCGCCGCCGCCCTCAGCGCCGCCGCCACCCAGGTCGGCAAGCCGTACGTGTCCGGTGCCGAGGGCCCCAACTCGTACGACTGCTCCGGCCTGACGCAGTGGGCCTACCGCCAGGCCGGCGTCAGCCTCACCCGCACCACGTACACGCAGCAGAACGACGGCGTGAAGATCGGCCGCAGCCAACTCAAGCCGGGCGACCTCGTCTTCTTCAACAACCTCTCCCACGTCGGCCTCTACGCCGGCAACAACACCGTCCTGCACGCCCCGTACCCGGGCGCCCACGTCCGCTACGAGGCGATGAAGTACCTGGGCACGTTCCAGTTCGGCGTCCGCATCTGAGCCGTCCCGCCCGCGCCCCGGGCAGTGAGGGCGCGTGATGCGCCGGGGCCTCCCCGAACCGCCGCGCGCACACGTCCGATCGGGGGATTTCCGCTCCCCGTACCGACGCTCCGCCCCGCCGGTGACCTGTGGTTCCCGGCGGGGCGCCGCCGTGCGCGCCTCCCGGGGGCTTTGATCACGCCGTGACCGCCCGGCTACTGTCTGCGCGCAACAGCCCCGAACAGTCGAAGGGAGCGCGGTCCGTGGCGTCCCACCGCCGTCCCCCCCACCCGGGCCTCCAACGGAGCGCCACCCGGGTCACCGTCCTGTCCGCCGCGGCGGCCACGGCGGCCGCCGCCTTCGGCGCCACCCCGGTGCAGGCCGAGCCGACCGACCCCGCCCACACCGTCCGCGCCCGCGTCGACCGGCTCTACGCCGAGGCGGAGCAGGCCACGGAGCGCTTCAACGCCGCCGGCGAGCGCACCGACCGGCTCCGCATCGCCGTCGACGCCGCCCGCGACGGCGTGGCGCGCGGCCAGGAGCGCGTCAACCGCATGCGCGGCGTGCTCGGCTCGGTCGCCGGCGCCCAGTACCGGTCCGGCGGGATCGACCCGTCGCTCGCGCTGATGCTCTCGGAGGAGCCCGACACGTACCTCGACAGGGCCGCCGCGCTGGACCGGCTCAGCGAGCGGCAGGCCGCCACGCTCGCCCGGCTCCGCCTCGTGCAGCGGGGGCTGGCCCAGGAGCGCGCCGAGGCCACCCGCGCCCTCGCCGAACTGGAGCGCAGCCGCGCGGCCCTGGCCCGGCACAAGCAGGAGATCGAGCGGAGGCTCACCGCGGCGCGGACGCTGCTGAACTCCCTGCCGTCGCGGGAGCGCGCCGCCTTCGACCGGGCCTCCCGCTCCGGCCGCGTCGGCGCCCTGCTGCCGCTGCCCGTCGGGGCCGCGTCACCGCGGGCCGCCGCCGCCGTGCGGGCCGCCCGGTCGGCGGTCGGCAAGCCGTACGTGTGGGGCGCGAACGGGCCCGACGCCTTCGACTGCTCGGGCCTCACGCAGTGGGCGTACGCGCAGGCCGGGGTGGGGCTGCCGCGCACCTCGCAGGGGCAGCGGAACGCGGGGCGGCACGTGGGGCTGTCGGAGGCGCGGCCGGGCGACCTGGTGACGTACCGCTCGGACGCGAGCCACGTGGCGATGTACATGGGCCACGGCCGGGTCGTCCACGCCCCGTATCCGGGCGCCCCGGTCCGTTACGACCCGGTGGGCATGATGCCGGTCTCGGCGGTGACCCGCGTCTGAGACCCCGGTCCCCGTGCCCGGCCGACCGCGCGGTCGGCGGCGGCCCGCCGGAGCGGGCGGGCACGGCGGGCCGACACGGTGCGCCTACGATCGGCGCGTGGGTGTTCTCAGGCGGTGGGCCGCCGTCGTGGCCGTGCTCGTCGCGGCCGTCACGGGGTGCGCCCCGTGGCCGGGCGGGGCCGCGGACGAGAGCGGCATCCGGCGGGCCGTCGCCGCGCGGGGCGACCTCGTGCGGGGCCTGCTCGGCGGCGTGCCGCTCGCCTCCCGGGCCTACCGCGTCCTCGACGTCCGGCACGAGGGCGCCCGGCGCGCGACCGTCGACGCCGAGCTGACGTACGTGCTCGACGGCTACGACCGCGCCCCCGCCACCGTCCGGCGCCGCCTCGACCTGGTGGAGCACGACGGCCGGTGGCGCGTCACCGCGGACCGCCCCGCCGAGGGTCAGCCCGCCCAGCTCTGGGACCAGGGGCAGGTCCGGGCGGTACGCGGCACCCACAGCCTCGTCCTCGGGGTCGGCCACCCCCCGGCGCTGCTCGGCGAGGTCGCCGCGGCGGCCGACCTCGCCGTCCCCGCCGTGGCGGCCGCCTGGCCGGGCGCGGCGTGGCGGGAGAAGGTCGTCGTCCTCGTACCGGGGTCGCTCGACGCCATGGCCGCCCTCCTCGGGGAGGGGACCGCCGCGTACCGGGGCGTCGCCGCGGTCACCACCGGGCGCACCGGCGGCGGGGCCGCCGACCGCGTGGTGGTCAACCCGGAGGCGTACCGGGACCTCGGCGCCTTCGGGCGGGCCTTCGTCCTCACCCACGAGACCGTCCACGTCGCCACCCGCGCCGACACGTCCGCCGCCACGCCCCTCTGGCTCTCGGAGGGACTGGCCGACAAGATCGCGTACCGGGGCACGGGCCGCACGGCGGCCGAGGCGGCGCCCGAGCTGGGCCGGGCGATGCGCGCCGGGAACGTGCCGGCGGCGCTCCCGCCCGACGCGGACTTCACCTCCGGCGGGGACCCCGCCGCCGTGGCGCGCGCCTACGAGGGCGCCTGGCTGGCCTGCGAGCTGATCGCGGACCGGTGGGGCGAGGAACGGCTCGCCGACTTCTACCGGGCGGTCGGGGTGTCCGGCGCGCGCCGCGCCTTCCGGGATGTCCTGGCCACCACGCCGGAGGAGTTCACCCGCGCCTGGCAGGGCCGCCTCCGTCAGGAGTTCAGCAGCGCCCCGTCGCGGTGACCGCCCTGCGCCGGCACCCGCGCCGGCCCGGCCCCGTCCCCGGCCGCGCGCAGCCGCGGCTCGGTGACGGTCTGCCGCCACAGTTGCCGCGCCGCGACCAGGGACGCCGCGACGAGCAGCCCGTTGCGGACGAACAGCAGCGCCAGGCCCGGCCCGTCGCTGGCCACCACGTGCGAGAACCAGATCGGGAACTCCAGGAGCGTCACCCCGGTCGCCACCAGCACCATCAGTGCCGCCCGGCGCATCCGGCTCCGCCGCCACACCAGGCACACCGCGGCCAGCCCGACCAGCCACAGCATGTACTGGGGGCTGATCACCCGGCTCGTCGTGGTGAACAGCAGCACCGCCACGAACGCCGCGTCGCACAGCGTCGTCGCGCCGAACTCCCGGACCCGCAGCCGCCACAGCACCAGCCAGCCGAACGCCAGCGCCGTCAGCACCATCGCCGCCCCGCTCACCAGCGGCACGTACGGGCCGAGGAACTCCACCGACCCGTAGTTCAGCCGCACCTCGCCGTCCCAGCCGCCGAAGAACCGCGCCACGTGGAACACCAGCGCCCCCAGCGACTCCACCTCGGTGCCCCGGTCGCGCTGGAACGTCAGGAACGCCAGCGCGCCCGGCGCCGCGAGGAGGCACGCCGCCAGCACCGCCGCGCCCGACACGACCGCCGCCGCCCACGAGCGGCGCGTGACGCGGCCCCGCACCGTGCCCACGAGCAGCAGCGCCGGCCACACCTTCAGCAGCGCGCCGATCCCGGTGAGGACGCCCATCGTGCGCGGGCTGCGGACCCCGGCGAGCAGCGCGGCGACGGCGACGGCGGTGACCATGATGTCGTACCGGGAGTACGCGGTCGGCCCGAGCAGCGGCACGCCCACGAGCCACACCCAGGCGCCCGCGGGGCTCTTGCCGGGGCGTCCGCCCGCGTACACGAGGAGCCCGAAGACCACCGCGTCGCAGACGAGCGCGAGCACGAAGAACGCGTGCGCGTACTCCAGGAACGGCAGCAGGCCGGGGGAGAGGATCGCGAACGCCGCGGCCGGCGGGTACTGCCACGTCACGTCGTCCAGCGGGTACGTCCCGCCGCGCAGCACCTCGTACCAGTCGTGGTAGATCACCGAGACGTCGGTGGTGACGTCCGGGCCGGGGACGAAGACGACCCTGAAGGTGTAGAGCAGCAGGACGGCCCTGCTGAGCAGCCAGAAGGCCGCCAGGGACAGCCGCGGTCCGCTCGGGTGCTTCATCGGTACCTCGTCCGGTCTCGTGGTGGTCTGCGGGTGGGGGCGGTACGGTGCGCGAGCGGTGGGGGCGGGCCGTTCGGTACTGTCGGCCACGATGCACAAGACGCTGATCGTAACGAACGACTTCCCTCCCCGGCCCGGCGGGATCCAGGCGTTCCTGCACAACATGGCCCTGCGGCTGGATCCGGACCGGGTCGTCGTCTACGCCTCCACGTGGAAGCACGGGCGGGAGGGCGCGGAGGCGACCGCCCGGTTCGACGCGGAGCAGCCGTTCCGGGTGGTGCGGGACCGCACGACGATGCTGCTGCCCACCCCGCGGGTGACCGCGCGGGCGGCCGGGCTGCTGCGGGAGCACGGCTGCACGTCGGTGTGGTTCGGCGCGGCCGCGCCGCTCGGGCTGATGGCGCCCGCGCTGCGCCGGGCCGGGGCCCGCCGCCTGGTCGCGACGACCCACGGCCACGAGGCCGGGTGGGCGCAGCTGCCGGCCGCGCGGCAACTGCTGCGGCGCATCGGCGAGGGCACGGACACGATCACGTACCTCGGGGAGTACACGCGCTCCCGGATCGCCGCCGCGCTCACCCCCGGGGCCGCGGCGCGCATGGTGCGGCTGCCGCCCGGCGTCGACGAGAAGACCTTCCACCCCGGCTCGGGCGGCGACGCCGTGCGCGCCCGGCTGGGGCTGGCCGACCGGCCCGTGGTCGTGTGCGTCTCGCGGCTGGTGCCGCGCAAGGGCCAGGACACGCTGATCCGGGCGATGCCCGCGGTCCTCGCCGCCGTGCCGGACGCCGTCCTGCTGGTCGTCGGCGGCGGCCCGTACGCGAAGGACCTGCGCCGCCTCGCCCGGGAGACGGGCGTGGCCGGCTCCGTGCGGTTCACGGGACCCGTGCCGTGGGAGGAACTGCCCGCGCACTACGGGGCCGGCGACGTGTTCGCGATGCCGTGCCGCACCCGGCGCGGCGGGCTGGACGTCGAGGGGCTCGGCATCGTCTACCTGGAGGCGTCCGCGACGGGCCTCCCGGTCGTCGCCGGCGACTCGGGCGGCGCCCCGGACGCGGTCCTGGACGGCGAGACCGGCTGGGTCGTACGGGGCGGCTCCCCGCAGGAGGCCGCCGAGCGGATCGTGCCCCTGCTCCAGGACCCGGAGCTGCGCCGCCGCATGGGCGAGCGGGGCCGCCGGTGGGTCGAGGAGACGTGGCGCTGGGACCTCCTCGCGGAACGCCTCAGGGACCTCCTGTAGCCCGGCCCTGAGCCCCGGCGGACGCGGCGGCGCCCGCCGGGGCGGTCCCGGCGGGCGCCGAAGGGCTCCGGAGAGTGCCGAAGGGCTCCGGAAGGGCTCCAGACGGGCTCCGGAAGGGCTTCGGAGGGCGGGCTCAGCCCTGGTAGATCGCCTCGATCTCGTCGGCGAAGTCCTTCGCCACCACGTTCCGCTTCAGCTTCAGCGACGGCGTGATGTGGCCGGCCTCCTCCGTGAACTGCGCGGGCAGGACGCGGAACTTGCGCACCGACTCCGCCTTGGACACGGCCGCGTTGCCGTCGTCCACGGCCCGCTGGACCTCCGCCAGCAGCTCCGGGTCCTCCCGCAGCTGCGCCGCCGTCGACCCGGCCGGCTTGCCGTGCTCGGCCGCCCAGCGCGCCAGGAACTCCTCGTCCAGGGTGATCAGCGCGCCCACGAACGGCCGCCCGTCGCCGACGACCATGCACTCCGCGACCAGGGCGTGCCCGCGGATGCGGTCCTCGATCACCGCCGGGGCGACGTTCTTGCCGCCCGCGGTGACCAGGATCTCCTTCTTCCGGCCCGTGATGGCCAGGTAGCCGTCCTCGTCGAGGGTGCCGATGTCGCCCGTGTGGAACCAGCCGTCCGCCAGCGCCTCGGCCGTCGCCGCCTCGTTGTTCCAGTAGCCGGTGAAGACGTGCTCGCCGTGCAGGAGCACCTCGCCGTCGTCGGCGATCCGCACCTTGGAACCGGGCAGCGGCTGGCCCACCGTGCCGATCTTCTGCCGGTCCCACGGGTTGAACGCGGTCGCCGCGCACGACTCCGTCAGGCCGTACCCCTCCAGCACGGTGAAGCCGATGCCGCTGTAGAAGTGGCCGAGCCGCTCGCCCAGCGGCGCGCCGCCCGAGATCGCGAACTCGCAGCGGCCGCCCAGCACCGCGCGCAGCTTGGCGTAGACGAGCACGTCGAACAGCTTGTGCCTCAGCCGCAGGCCGAGCGACGGGCCGCGCGGCGTGGACTTCGCCCGGCTGTACGCGATGGCGGTCTGCGCGGCCCGGTCGAAGATCTTGCCCTTGCCGTCCGCCTGGGCCTTCGCCCGCGCCGAGTTGTACACCTTCTCGAAGACGCGCGGCACGCCCAGGATCAGCGTCGGCCGGAACGAGGCCAGGTCGTCGGTGAGGTTCTTGATGTCCGGCACGCAGCCGAGCCGGATCGGCGCCAGCACCGACGCGACCTCGACCATGCGGCCGAAGACGTGCGCGGCGGGCAGGAACAGCAGCACCGACGAGCGGCCCGTCCGGAACAGCGGCTTGAGCCGCTCCACGACGTTGCCGCACTCGGCGAAGAAGTTCCGGTGGGTCAGTACGCAGCCCTTGGGGCGGCCCGTCGTGCCGGACGTGTAGACGATGGTCGCCACGTCGTCCGCCCTGGCGGTCCCGCCGCGCTCGTCGAGCGTCTCGTCGGACACGTCGCGGCCGGCCGCGACCAGCTCCTCGACGGCGCCGCCGTCGATCCGCCACACGTGCTCCAGCGCCGGCAGCGCGTCCCGCACGGACTCGACCGCGTCGGCGTGCGCCGCGCTCTCCACGATCACCGCGACCGCGCCCGAGTCGCCGAGGATCCACTGGATCTGCTCGGGCGAGCTCGTCTCGTACACCGGCACGGTCACCGCGCCCGCGCTCCAGATCGCGAAGTCCAGCTGCACCCACTCGTAGCGCGTACGGGACACCAGCGCGACCCGGTCCCCGGGCCGCACGCCCCGCGCGACCAGGCCCTTGGCCGCGGCCCGCACCTCGGCGAGGAACTCCTTCGCGGTGACGTCCGCCCAGCCGCCGGGGACCTTGCGGGCCATCACGGCCACGTCTGGGTGCTGCGCGGCGTTGCGGCGGACGAGGTCCGTCAGATTGCCGTCCGCAGGGACCTCGTACAGGGCCGGAAGGCTGAACTCGCGCAAGACTGCTGCTCCTCATCGGGCGCCGACGCCACGACTTTGTGTGATGCGCCGGTTCACGGTCCACGTGGGACACGTACTCAGCGGGGTGAGTACGACTGGACCGCCCGGACGTTACCCATCAGTACCGGGTTCCCGATAGGGGGTCCTGGCCAGATGTTCGCTGCGTCACACATCATGGGCACTACTGCGCGCACAGTAGTCCACTTCCGTCACGACTCGGAAGTAACCGCAGGTCCGGCCCCCCTGCGGGGTCGTAGGGTGGGGTCCCATGCGAGTTCATGTGGTGAGCGACGTGCACGGCAACGCCCGGGACCTGGCCAGGGCCGGCGAGGGCGCCGACGCGCTGGTCTGCCTCGGCGACCTGGTGCTCTTCCTCGACTACGCGAACCACGCCCGCGGCATCTTCCCCGACCTCTTCGGCGAGGAGAACGCCCGCCGCATCGTCGCCCTGCGCACCGCCCGCCGCTTCGACGAGGCCCGCGCCTTCGCCCGCGGCCTGTGGGAGGAGCTGGCACTGCGGGGCGTCGACAAGGCGGCGGCCGTCGAGTCGGCCGTCCGCGACCAGTACGCCGAGCTGTTCGCCGCGTTCCCCGCGCCGACGTACGCCACCTACGGCAACGTCGACGTGCCCCCGCTGTGGCCCGAGTACGTCCGCCCCGGCACGACCGTCCTGGACGGCGAGCGCGTCGAGATCGGCGGGCGCGTCTTCGGCTTCGTCGGCGGCGGCCTGCCCTCCCCGATGCGCACCCCGTACGAGGTGCCGGAGGAGGAGTACGCGGCGAAGGTCGAGGCGCTCGGCGAGGTCGACGTGCTGTGCTCGCACATCCCGCCGGACGTCCCCGAGCTGACGTACGACACGGTCGCCCGCCGCTTCGAGCGCGGCTCCGCCGCCCTGCTGGCCGCGATCCGCCGGGTACGGCCCCGGTACGCGCTGTTCGGGCACGTGCACCAGCCGCTGGCGCGGCGCATGCGCGTCGGCGCGACGGAGTGCGTCAACGTGGGCCATTTCGCCTCCTCGGGGCGGCCCTGGGCCCTGGAGTGGTGACCCGCGGGCACGCGATAGCCTTCCCCCACGTAACGAGCCCTCTGGAGGAGCCACAGCGATGGCGGAACACACCAGCTCGAGCATCACGATCGAGGCGGCGCCCGCCGACGTCATGGGGGTGATCGCCGACTTCGCGCGCTACCCGGAGTGGACGGGCGAGGTCAAGGAGGCGGAGGTCCTGTCGAAGGACGCGGCCGGCCGCGCCGAGCAGGTCCGCCTGCTGCTGGACGCCGGCGCGATCAAGGACGACCACACCCTCGCGTACACGTGGACCGGGGACGACGAGGTCAGTTGGACGCTGGTGAGGTCCCAGATGCTGCGGGAGCTCGACGGCTCGTACAAGCTCACCCCCCTCGCCGACGGCACGCGCACGGAGGTCACGTACCGGCTGACGGTGGACGTCAAGATCCCCATGCTCGGCATGATCAAGCGCAAGGCGGAGAAGGTCATCATCGACCGGGCCCTGGCGGGCCTGAAGAAGCGCGTCGAGTCGACCACCGGCGCCTGAGCACCGCCCGCCCGTCCCGGCGCGGGCCGCGGCGGGCGCCCCGGTCCGAGGCCGCGCGCCCCGGCCCCGGTGCCGCCCGCTACCGTGCACGCATGCGCACCCTCCTCGTCACGGGGCCCGGCGGGTCCGGCCGGTCCACCGTCGCCGCCGCGACGGCCCTGGGCGCGGCCCGCGAGGGCCACAAGGTCCTCCTCCTGACCGCCGACCCGGCCGACGCCCTCGCGTCCGGCGGCGCAGGCGGCCCGGCCGTCCGCCTCCTGGACCCCGCCGCCCGCTTCCGCGAGGAGGTCCTCGCCCTCCAGGCCCACGCGGCCCCCGCCCTCGACCTGCTGGGCGCCGCCCCCCTCGACGACGACGAGCTCACCCCCCTTCCCGGCAGCGCCCACCTCGCGTACCTGACGGCCCTGCGCGACGCCGCCCGCGGCGACTGGGACCTCCTCGTCGCCGACCTCCCGCCGCTGCGCGACGCGATCGCCCTGCTCGCCCTGCCCGAGCAGCTCCGCCGCTACCTGCGCCGCCTCCTCCCGCCCGAGCGGCGGGCCGCCCGCGCCCTGCGCCCGGTGCTGGCCCAGCTCGCCGGCGTCCCCGTGCCCGCCGACGGGCTGTACGAGGCGGCGGCCCGCCGGGACGCCGAGCTGGCCGCCGTGCAGGACCTGGTCGGCGCCCCGGGCACCAGCGTCCGCCTCGTCGTCGAACCCGGCCCCGCCGCCGCCGACGCGCTGCGCGCCGCCCGCGCCGGGCTCGCCCTGCACCGCCTCGCCCTCGACCCGGTCGTCGCCAACCGCGTCCTGCCCGCCGCCTCCCCCGACCCGTGGCTCGCCGCCCTCGCCGCGCAGCAGCAGGCCCACCTCAAGGAGCTGGGCGAGGACGGCGCCCCCGCCGCGCACGAGGTCCCCCACCTGGGCCGCGACCCGCGCACCGCCGACGACCTGGCCCTCCTCGGCCCGCTCGCCCCCGCCGACGCGCCCGCCCCGGCCCCCCGGTGGCCCGTCGAGGACCGCCGCGGCACCGACGGCGTACTGGTCTGGCGCATCCCCCTGCCCGGCGCGGCCAAGCCCGACCTGGGGCTCGTCCGGCGCGGCGACGAACTCGTCCTCACCGTCGGACCGTTCCGCCGCGCCGTGCCGCTCCCGTCCGCGCTGCGCCGCTGCACCGTCGCCGGCGCCGCCCTCCACGACGGCGAACTGCGCGTCCGGTTCGCCCCCGACCCCGGCCTGTGGCCCCGTACCCCCTGAACACCCGCCCGCCGGTCGGGTACCGTCGATGGCATGAGCGATGCCACCCACCGGCCCGGCCCCTTCGAGGACGACGCCTGGGCGCGGGCCTGCGCCGAGGACCTGGCGGCCGAGCGCGCCCGCCGCGGCGGTGGCCCGCCGCCCGGATCGGCCGCCGAGGAGCTGCGCAAGCTCGTCGACGCCGTCGCCGACAAGGTCTCCGCGCTCGGCACCCCGCTGCTCGGGGTCGGGGCGCAGAGCGCCGTCCGGCAGGCCGTCGCGCAGGCGAAGTCCGCGATCGAGCCGGTCATCGAGCGCAACCCGGAGGTCTTCGACCACCTCGCCGCCGCGGGCGGCGAACTCCTCGCCGCCTACCGCTCCGCCGTCCAGGGCCACGAGCACCGCTGGACGCGGGGAACGCAGGAGCCGCGCGGCGCCGGTGAATCCGAACGCGGGGAGAACGGCGAGGGACCGGAAAGCAGCCACCGCATCGACCTCGACTGACGCGGGAGCCGACAGCCCGGCGCCCGCCCTCCGGTACGGTTGGGCATAGCGGGGCTCGACCGAAAACTGAGGGACACATGGGACTCACCATCGGCGTCGACATCGGCGGCACGAAGATCGCGGCCGGCGTGGTCGACGAAGAGGGCACCATTCTCGACACCCACAAGGTGCCCACTCCGTCGACGCCCGAGGGCATCGTCGACGCGATCTGCGCGGCCGTCTCCGCGGCGGGCAAGGGCCATGACATCGAGGCCGTCGGCATCGGCGCCGCCGGCTACGTCGACGACAAGCGCGCGACCGTCCTCTTCGCGCCCAACATCGACTGGCGGCACGAGCCGCTGAAGGACAAGGTCGAGCAGCGCGTCGGGCTGCCCGTCGTCGTGGAGAACGACGCGAACGCCGCCGCCTGGGGCGAGTACCGCTTCGGCGCCGGCCAGGGCCACGACGACGTCATCTGCATCACGCTCGGCACGGGCCTCGGCGGCGGCATCATCATCGGCAACAAGCTGCGCCGCGGACGGTTCGGCGTCGCCGCCGAGTTCGGCCACATCCGGGTCGTCCCGGACGGCCTGCTGTGCGGCTGCGGCAGCCAGGGCTGCTGGGAGCAGTACGCCTCCGGCCGGGCCCTCGTCCGGTACGCGAGGCAGCGCGCCAACGCCACCCCGGAGAACGCCCGGATCCTCCTCGCCCTCGGCGACGGCACGCCCGACGGCATCCAGGGCAAGCACGTCAGCGACGCCGCCCGCCAGGGCGACAAGGTCGCCGTCGACTCGTTCCGCGAACTGGCCCGCTGGGCCGGCGCGGGCCTCGCCGACCTGGCCTCCCTGTTCGACCCGTCCGCGTTCATCGTCGGCGGCGGCGTCTCCGACGAGGGCGACCTGGTCCTCGACCCGATCCGCAAGTCGTTCCGCCGCTGGCTCGTCGGCGGGCGGTACCGGCCGCACGCCCAGGTCCTCGCCGCCCAGCTCGGCGGAAAGGCGGGCCTGGTCGGCGCCGCGGACCTCGCCCGCCAGGGCTGAGCGCCGCCCGGGCCGAGCGCCAGGACCGAGCACCCGGGCCGGCGCCCGGAGTCGGAGTTCGACGGTTGCCCGCCGCGTCCCCCCGGGGGCGCGGCGGGCGCCGTCGTATCGTGCCCGCATGGCGCTCACCGCACTGCCCGCCTCCCGCACCGAACCGGACGGTTCGGCCGTGGTCCGGGTGCTCGGCTACAACATCCGGTCGATGCGCGACGACGAGGACGCCCTGGCCCGGGTCATCCGCGCCTGCGCCCCCGACGCCGTCCTCGTCCAGGAGGCGCCCCGCTTCTTCCGCTGGCGCAAGCACGCCGCCCGGCTCGCCGCCAAGAGCGGGCTGTTCGTCCTCGGCGGCGGCGCCCCCGCAGCCGGGCCGCTGCTGCTGTGCTCCCCGCGTGTCACCGTCGAACGGACGCGGGACGTCCTGCTGCCGCTCACCCCCGGCCTGCACCGGCGCGGCTTCGCCACCGCCGTCGTCCGGGTCGCCGGCGCCCGGTTCGGACTGCTCAGCTGTCACCTCGGCCTGCGCGGCGACGAGCGGTACGCGCAGGCGGGCAGGGTGCTGGACGAACTCGCCGCGCTCGGCGTGGACCACGCGATCGCCGGGGGCGACGTCAACGAGCGCCCCGACGGCCGCTCGTTCCGCCGCCTCGCCGCCGAACTGCAGGACTGCCGGGCCGTACGCCCCTGGGGCGGCGAGTACACCTTCACGCCGGACGGCCCGCACCAGCGGATCGACGCGCTCTTCGCCACGCGGGGCGTGGAGGTGCTGGGCTGCGGCGTGCCGGCCGGGCTGCCCGGCGTCACCGACGCGGACCTGAGGGCGGCGACGGACCACCTGCCCGTGCTCGCCGCCCTCCGCGTACCGGCCGCCCCCTGACGGCGGGGGCGTCAGACGACCGCGCCGCGCCCCGGGTCGTCGTCCTCCTCGTCGTCGCCGGCCTTCATCCGCGCCACCAGCGTCGCGAAACCGCCCAGGAACCCGCCGACGCACAGCGTGGTCAGCCACCACGTCATGTCCCACTGGAGCAGGACGGCGACCAGCATCAGCACCGGTCCGCCGACCACGCCCAGCCAGCCGAACTTCACCGCCGGGTCCGCCTCGGGCAGCGGCGGCGGCTCCGGCGGGACGAAGTGCCCCTCGCCGTCGTCGTCGCCACCCGCGCCCGCGCCTGCGCCCGCGTCCGCACCCGAGCCGGTGGCGTCGCCCTTCGGCTCCACCAGTTCGTAGTCGCGCGGGCCGCGCGGGCGGACCCCCGGCGCGAACACGACGGAACCGCCCAGCACCGGCTTGTCCGCCGGGCCGACGTCGCCGTCGCCGTCGTCGCCTCCCGCGTCCCGACCGTCGCGGTCGCCGTCCTCCGGGTCCTCCTCCAGCAGTGCCAGGTCCTCCACCGACCGGAACGGCTTCGCGCCCGGCGGGTCCGCCGGCTCCTCCCCGTACGCGGCGACGATCGCCGCCCAGGCCGCCTCCTCGTCGATGGGCGCCCCGCCGCCGTCCACCGGCTCCGGGGCGGGCCGGTCCTCGGGGCCGTCCCGCCGGTCCCGGCCCTCCTCGCGGTCCGCGTCCGCGTCGTGCTGCTCAGCCACCGCTCGTGCTCCCCTCCCTGTCCCTGTCCTGGGCGGCGGTCCCGCCGGCCCCCGGAGCGAGCCGGCCGATGAACGCGTGGCTCTCCTGGAAGATCCGCTCCGCGTCGTGGTCCAACGTCGCCACGTGGTAGCTCTGTTCCAGCAGGACCTCCGTGACGTCCGTGGAGGAGACACGGCTCAGGACGCGCGCCGGGTCGGCGGGCGGCACGACGTGGTCCTGCGGCGAGCGCAGCAGCAGGAGCGGCTGCGTCACCTGCGGCAGCTCCCCGTCCACCAGGCGCAGGAACCGCCGCAGCGAGTACGCCGCGTGCAGCGGCACCCGGTCGTAGCCCAGCTCGTCCACGCCCTCCTTCGCGATGTCGTTCGCGAGGCCGCCCGTCGACGGCACCAGGTGGCGGACGAGCGGCAGCGCGTGCGCCGTCACGCCGTGCACCTTGTTCGCCGGGTTCACCAGGACGACGCCCGTGACCGCGTCGCCGTGGCGGGCCGCCAGCCGCAGCGCCAGCGCGCCGCCCATGGACAGCCCGCACACGAAGACCCGGGCGCACCTCCCGCGCAGCGCGCGCAGCTCCCGGTCGACCTCCGCGTACCAGTCCTGCCACCCGGTGACCTGCATGTCCTGCCAGCGCGTGCCGTGTCCGGGGAGCAGCGGCACCGACACGGTCAGGCCGCGCTCCGCGAGGTACTCGCCCCAGGGGCGCATCGACCGGGGCGAACCGGTGAAGCCGTGACAGAGGAGTACGCCGACGTCACCGCCTTCGCGGCGGTACGGCTCGGCTCCGGGAAGGACCGGCACGGAGGACTCCCGTTCGGGTTCGGTGGGGCTCGGAAACGTGTACTTCACCGTACGCGACCGGGGTGACACCGACCAGGGCCGTCACACCCGCAACCCGGTCCCCGCACGGACGGAAGGGTGGCCCGGGCCGCGCACGGGTTAAGGTCTGTGCGACGGAACACGGGAGGAACACGAGTTGATCTACGGCGCTATGAAGTTCTCCATCGGAGGGACGCTGAAGCTCGCCTTCAGGCCCTGGGTGGAGGGCCTCGAGAACGTTCCCGCCGAGGGGCCGGCGATCCTCGCGAGCAACCACCTGTCGTTCTCCGACTCCTTCTTCCTCCCGGCGGTCCTCGACCGGAAGGTCACCTTCATCGCCAAGGCCGAGTACTTCACCTCGCCCGGGGTGAAGGGCAGGCTCACCGCCGCGTTCTTCAAGGGCGTCGGCCAGCTGCCCGTGGACCGCTCCGGCGCGCGGGGCGCCGGCGACGCCGCCGTGCGCAGCGGCATCGAGGTCATCAGGCGCGGTGAGCTGTTCGGCATCTACCCGGAGGGCACCCGCTCCCCGGACGGGCGGCTCTACCGCGGCAAGACCGGCGGCCTCGCGCGCGTGGCACTGGCCACGGGCGCGCCCGTCATCCCGATCGCCATGATCGACACGGAGAAGATCCAGCCGCCCGGCAAGGTCGTCCCCAAGCTGATGCGCCCCGGCATCCGCATCGGCAAGCCGCTGGACTTCAGCCGCTACCAGGGCATGGACAACGACCGCTTCATCCTCCGCTCGGTCACCGACGAGGTGATGTACGAGATCATGAAGTTGTCGGGCCAGGAGTACGTCGACGTCTACGCCACGGTCGCCAAGCGGCGCATCGCCGAGGCGGAGAAGGCCGCCAAGGCGGCGGGCAGGACCGAGAACAAGGCCGACTGAGGCCGAGCGACGACGTACGGCTCCCGGCGCCCGAACGGCGCGCCGGGCGTGCGCGGGGGTGGGGGAGATGGCCGGGCGCGAGCGGGTGGTCCGCATGTCCGTGGAGCAGCCGCTGTGGCGCGCGCTCACCGCGTACCGCGTCCTCACCACGGTCTACGCGGACCTCCTCTTCGCGGTCAACCGCGGCGACTTCGAACGGCCGTGGATCGCCGCCGGCTTCCTCGCCGCGATGACCGGGTGGACGCTGGCGACCCTGCCGAAGGTGTCCGCAGCCGCCCGCTGCACCAAGCGGTTCCTCGCCGTCGACCTGGCCCTCGCGCTGACGGGCATCCTGCTCACCCCGTTCGCCGACAGCCACGCCCAGCTCCAGGACGGCCCCACGCTGCCCGGCATCTGGACGGCGGGCGCGGTCCTCGCCTACGCGATCAAGGGCGGCTGGCGCTGGGCCGGCTTCGCGTCCTCGCTGGTCGCCGTCGCCAACATCGTCGAGCGCGGCGAGCCCAGCCGCGACACGCTCCACAACGTGCTGCTCGTCTGGGTGGCGTCCATCGCGATCGGCTACGTCGTCGAGGTCGCCCGCGCCTCCGAGCGGACGCTCGCCCGGGCGCTGGAGATCGAGGCCGCCACCCGCGAGCGGGAGCGGCTGGCCCGCGACATCCACGACTCGGTCCTCCAGGTGCTGGCCATGGTGCAGCGCCGCGGCACCGCCCTGGGCGGCGAGGCGGCCGAGCTGGGCCGGATGGCGGGGGAGCAGGAGGTCGCCCTGCGCACCCTGGTCGCCGGGGGCCTCGGGCGGCCCTCCCGCCTCTGGGAGGACGCCTCGCGGGGGGCGGTCGTCCGCCCGGCCGACGAGCCCGGCGGGTCCGGTGGGTCCGGCGAGGGCGACGGTGGCGGGCAGGACCTGCGGACCCTCCTGGCCCCGCACGCCGGCTCCCGCGTCACGTTCGCCGAACCGGGCGCCCCGGTCGTGCTGCCGCGCCCGGTGGCCGCCGAGCTGGCGGCCGCCGTCGGCGCCGCCCTGGACAACGTGCGCAGGCACGCGGGGCCCGGCGCCCGGGCGTGGATACTCGTCGAGGACTGGCCCGACGAGGTCGTCGTGACCGTGCGCGACGACGGCCCGGGCATCCCCGACGGGCGCCTCGCCGAGGCGGAGGGCGAGGGACGGCTCGGCGTCGCCCAGTCCATCCGCGGCAGGCTGCGGGACCTGGGCGGGACGGCGGAGCTGGTCTCGGTGCCCGGCCAGGGCACGGAAGTCGAGTTGAAGGTCCCCCGGGGAAAGGCGAGGCGATGACGGAACGGCCGATCAAGGTGATGGTGGTCGACGACCACCCGATGTGGCGGGACGCCGTCGCCCGCGACCTGGCCGAGGCCGGGTTCGACGTGGTCGCCACGGCCGGCGACGGCGACCAGGCCGTACGCCGCGCCCGCGCCACCTCCCCCGACGTGCTGGTCCTCGACCTGAACCTGCCGGGCAGGCCCGGCGTCGAGGTCTGCAAGGAGCTCGTCGCCGGCGGCGACCTGCCCGTACGGGTCCTGGTGCTCTCCGCGAGCGGCGAGCACGCCGACGTCCTGGAGGCCGTGAAGTCCGGCGCCACGGGGTACCTGCTGAAGTCCGCCAGCACCGCCGACCTCCTGGACGCGGTGCGGCGCACGGCCGCCGGCGACGCGGTGTTCACGCCCGGCCTCGCCGGCCTGGTGCTCGGCGAGTACCGCCGCCTGGCCGCCGAGCCCGCGCCGGCCCGGGGCGCCGCCGAGCCCGGCGCCCCCCGCCTGACCGACCGCGAGACGGAGGTGCTCCGCCTGGTGGCGAAGGGCCTCAGCTACAAGCAGATCGCCGAACGGCTCGTCATCTCCCACCGCACGGTCCAGAACCACGTCCAGAACACCCTGGGCAAGCTCCAGCTCCACAACCGCGTCGAGCTGGTCCGCTACGCCATAGAGCGCGGCCTGGACGACGCCTGATCCCGAAGTCCCTCCCGGCGCGCCCGCCCCGGCCCGGGCGGGCGCGCCGGGAGGGCGGGGGCGGGCGCGGAGCCGTATATTCACGGTGACCGCACCGACCAGCGGGAGGCACCGTGGACGTCCTGGCCTTCGGCGTGCAGGCCGACGAGAAGCCCCTCCTGGAGCGCGCCTTCGCGGGCCGCCACGACCTCCGCTGCCTGGACGTCTTCCTGACGGAGGACACCGCCCCCCTCGCCGCAGGCCACGAGGCCGTCTCCACCAGCGTCAACGCCGACCTCGGCGCCCGCGTGCTGCGCGTCCTCGCCGAAGGCGGCACCCGGATGGTCGCCCAGCGCTCCACCGGCTTCAACAACATCGACCTGGACGTCGCCCGCGACCTCGGGCTGACCGTGGCCCGCGTGTCGTACTACTCGCCGTACGCGGTCGCCGAGTTCGCGTGGACGCTCGCCATGGCGGTGAACCGCCGCATCGTCCGCGCCGCCCACCGCACCCGCGACTTCGACTTCCGCCTCGACGGCCTCCTCGGCCGCGACATGCGGGGCCGCACCGCCGGCGTGCTCGGCACCGGCAAGATCGGTGAGGCGTTCGCCCGGATCGCGCACGGCTTCGGCATGCGCCTCCTCGGCTGGGACCTGGCGGAGAACCCGGCCTGCCTGGACCTCGGCATGGAGTACGTCGGGAAGGACGAGCTCCTCGCCTCCTGCGACCTCGTCAGCCTGCACGTCCCGCTGACGTCCGGAACCCGGCACCTCCTCGACGCGTCCGCCCTCGCCTCGATGAAGGACGACGCCATCCTGGTGAACTCCAGCCGGGGCGGCCTCGTCGACACCGACGCCCTCGTCGCCGAGCTGCGCGCCGGGCGGTTCGCGGGCGTCGGTCTCGACGTCTACGAGTCGGAGGCCGGGCTGTTCTACCTCGACAAGTCGATCGAGGGCGTCGACGACGACACCCTGGCCCGGCTGATGACCTTCCCGAACGTGCTGGTCACCAGCCACCAGGCGTACTACACCGCCGAGGCGGTGGGGCAGATCGTCGAGGCGACGCTGCGGAACGTCACCGACTACGCCGAGGGCCGCCGCAACGAGAACGTGCTGGTCCCCGCCGGCTGACCCAGCAGGCCCCGCACGATCGCGGGGCCGTTCAGCGTGAGCACCGACTCGGGGTGGAACTGCACCCCGGCGAAGCCGTCGCCGCGCAGCGCGTGCACCTCCCCGGTCAGCGGGTCGCGGCTCACCTCCACCCCGCGCGCCGCCAGCCGCCCGGCCGCCGCGTCGTCGCAGCGGGCGGTGAAGCTGTTGTAGAAGCCGACCGTCTCCCGCGCCCCGAACAGGTCGACCTCCACCTGCGCGCCCTGGAACGGGGTCCGCTTCCGCACGATCTCCAGGCCCAGCTCCGCCGCGATCAGCTCGTGGCCCAGGCAGACGCCGAGCAGCGGGCGGTGCGGGCCGCCCAGCAGCTCCGCGGCGAGGCCCCGCAGCAGCAGCATCCTCGGGTCGCCGTCGCGCGGGTCGCCCGGCCCGGGGCCCAGGACCACCGGCCCGGCGTGCGCCAGCGCGGCCTCCCGCAGCCCCGGCTCGTCGAACCGCCGCACCGTCACCTCCAGCCCGCAGGAGCCGAGCAGGTGCGCCAGCATCGACGTGAACGTGTCCTCCCCGTCGATCACGAGGACGTGCCCGGCCCGCTCCGCGGCCCGTTCCTGCATCCGCAGCCAGAACGGCGCCAGGTCCGCGCGGCGGGCGTCCAGCGCCGCCCGCACCCGCGGGTCGTCGGCGAGCCGCGGGACCGGGGCCGCCCCGTCGTACGGCCGCCCCGGGCGCACCCCGAGCGCCGCCAGCACGCCCGCCGCCTTGGCGTGGGTCTCCGCGACCTCGCCCTCCGGGTCGGAGTGCCGCACCAGCGTCGCCCCGACCGGCACCCGCAGCCGGCCCCCGGCGTCGATGTCGGCGGTGCGGATCAGGATGGGCGAGTCCAGCGTCTGCGCGCCGCCGGCGTCCGTGCCGAGCAGCGCGAGCGCGCCCGCGTAGTAGCCGCGTCCGCCCTGCTCGTGGCGCTCGATGACCCGGCAGGCGTTCTGCACCGGCGACCCGGTGACCGTCGCCGCGAACATCGTCTCCCGCAGCACCTCGCGCACGTCCAGCGTCGACCGCCCGCGCAGCTCGTACTCGGTGTGGGCGAGGTGCGCCATCTCCTTCAGCCGGGGCCCGACCACGACACCGCCCATGTCGCCGACGGCGCACATCATCTTCAGCTCCTCGTCGACGACCATCGACAGCTCGTCGGTCTCCTTGCGGCTGGCGAGGAACGTCAGCAGGTCCTCCGGGGTCGGCCCGTCGGCCGGATAGCGGTACGTGCCGCTGATCGGGTTCATCACGACCGTGCCGCCGGACATCCGCACGTGGACCTCGGGGCTCGCCCCGACCAGGGTGCGGTCGCCGGTGTGGACGACGAACGTCCAGTACGCGCCCCGCTCACCGGCCAGCAGCCGCCGGAACAGCGCCAGCGCGTCCGCCCGGCCGAAGCCCGGCACGCGCCCGCGGTAGGTGCGGCGGATGACGAAGTTGGCGCCCTCGCCGCGGCCGATCTCGTCGTCGATCACGCGCCGCACGATCCGCGCGTAGGCGTCGTCCGGCACGTCGAACCCGCCGTCCTCCACCCGCACGTCGTGGGCGGGCAACTGGTCCAGGGCGTCGGCGAGCGGCAGCTCGTACGTCTCGTCGGCGACCAGGACGGACAGCGGCGTCCCGTCGTCGCGGACGTCGAAGCCGCGCTCCCGGAGCTGCCGGAACGGCACGAGGGCCAGCGCGGGCCGCTCCCCGACGGGCAGGTCGGCCAGCCGCTCCACCTCGTGGACCTCGCCGACGAGCACCTCGACGGTGTCGTGGTCGCGGCCGGGCGTGCGGCGGCGGAGCAGGGCGAACGCCGGGCGGTTCGGGTCGAGCAGGTATCCGAGGTCCATCCGTGGTGTTCCTTCCGTGTGGGAGGAACGGCCCGGAGAACGAGAGAAGGCCGCCCCTCGGGCGGCCTTCGCGTGTCGTGTACGCGCGTCGATCAGCGGGCCGCCGGATGAGCGGTCCACCACCAGTGCTTGGTCGTCGGCGCGAACATGGCGCCGACCCTAGCGCATCCGCCCGGGCCGCCGCAGGCCGTTGCGGGAAGCGGGACGGACCGCCGCCCGGCGCCGCGCCGCGGCCGGAGGAAGGGGCCGTCTCACTTTCTGATCCCGTATGTGGACGCCTGTCCGGAGCGCGTAATGTTGTCGAGGTGACCGTGAACGCTGACACCCACGCCGTCGCCGCCAAGGCGACCTGGCGAGACCTGCCCGCGGCGCAGCAGCCCGAGTACCCGGATGCCGAGGCTCTGCGCGATGTGATCGCCGACCTCGAGTCGTATCCGCCGCTCGTCTTCGCCGGAGAGTGCGACCAGCTGCGCGCCCGGATGGGGGCCGTCGCCCGGGGCGAGGCGTTCCTCCTCCAGGGCGGCGACTGCGCGGAGTCCTTCGACGCCGTGGGCGCCGAGGACATCCGGGCCAAGCTGAAGACCCTCCTCCAGATGGGCGCCGTGCTGACGTACGCCGCCTCCGTGCCCGTCGTGAAGGTGGGCCGGATCGCCGGCCAGTACTCGAAGCCGCGCTCCAAGCCCACCGAGACCCGCGACGGGGTGACCCTGCCGACGTACCGCGGCGACTCCGTCAACGGCTTCGACTTCACCGAAGAGGCCCGCGTCCCCGACCCGCAGCGGCTGAAGCGCATGTACCAGGCGTCCGCCTCGACGCTGAACCTGGTCCGCGCCTTCACCACCGGCGGCTACGCCGACCTGCGCCAGGTGCACGCCTGGAACCAGGACTTCGTGAAGTCGTCCCCGTCCGGCCAGCGGTACGAGCAGTTGGCCCGCGAGATCGACAACGCCCTCAACTTCATGAAGGCGTGCGGCACGGACCCGGCCGAGTTCCGCACGGTCGAGTTCTTCGCCTCCCACGAGGCGCTGCTCCTCGACTACGAGTCGGCGCTGACCCGGATCGACTCGCGGACCGGCGACCTGTACGACACGTCGGGCCACATGCTGTGGATCGGCGAGCGCACGCGGCAGCTGGACCACGCGCACATCGAGTTCGCGTCCAAGATCCGCAACCCGATCGGCATCAAGCTCGGCCCGACCACGACGGTCGACGAGGCGCTCACCTACATCGACCGCCTGGACCCGGAGCGCGAGCCGGGCCGGCTGACCTTCATCGTCCGCATGGGCGCCGACAAGGTCCGCGACCGGCTCCCGGGGCTGGTCGAGAAGGTCACGGCCTCGGGCGCGGTCGTCGCCTGGGTCACCGACCCGATGCACGGCAACACCTTCGAGGCGGCCTCCGGCCACAAGACGCGCCGCTTCGACGACGTCCTGGACGAGGTCAAGGGCTTCTTCGAGGTCCACAAGGCGCTCGGTACGCACCCGGGCGGCATCCACGTCGAGCTGACCGGCGACGACGTCACCGAGTGCGTGGGCGGCGGCGACGAGATCTTCGTCGACGACCTGCACCAGCGGTACGAGACGGCCTGCGACCCGCGGCTCAACCGCAGCCAGTCGCTCGACCTCGCGTTCCTGGTGGCGGAGATGTACCGGGACCAGTGAGCGAGGACCGCTGATCCCGGCTGGAAACAGCCGTGGCACGTGCGTGGGGCGTGGATCCGTGTGATCCGCGCCCCACCGCCTTTTCCGGGGACGCCCCGGGCTTTCGCGCGCCGCACCCTATGAGTAAGGTTAGGTAAGCCTCACCGAACAAACGGGGGGCGTCGGCTCGTGACCTGCAGGGAGGTGACCCGCGTGTACGTGTGCTCGTGCTTCGGCATCACCGAGAAGCAGGTCAAGGAACACGCGGACGCCGGGGCCTGCACCCCGCGCCAGATCGCCTCGGCCTGCAAGGCGGGCACCGACTGCGGCTCCTGCGTACGGCGCATCCAGGCCCTTCTCGGCCGGGGCGCCTGCCCGCGGCGCCGGCTGCTGGACCAGGGCGAGCCGGCCCTCTCCGAGCTGTCCGCGCCGCCGGCCCCCGCGGCGCCGTCCAGCGCGCTCCAGGACCTCTCCAAGGTCGCCTGAGCCCCGCCCGGGGTCCCGGCTCCTCGCGGCCTAGCCCTCCGGCTGCTCGACGACGGTCGCCAGGTACAGCGACTCGCCGAGCTTCTGCACCAGCTCCAGCTGCGTGTCCAGGTAGTCGATGTGGTGCTCCTCGTCGGCGAGGATCGACTCGAAGATGTTGGCCGAGGTGATGTCGCCCTTGTTGCGCATCACCTCGATGCCGCGCCGCAGCCGATCGATCGCCTCGACCTCGACCTCGCGGTCCGCGTGGAACATCTCCGTCACCGTCTGGCCCACGCGGACGTGGAACAGCCGCTGGTAGTTGGGCAGGCCCTCCAGGAAGAGGATCCGGTCCGTGAGCACCTCGGCGTGCTTCATCTCGTCGAAGGACTCCGCGCGGGTGTACTTCGCGAGCTTCGTCCACCCGAAGTTCTCCTGCATCTTCGCGTGCAGGAAGTACTGGTTGATGGCGGTCAGTTCGGCGGTGAGCTGCTCGTTGAGGAACTCGATGACCTCGGGGTCGCCCTGCATCGCAGAGGCTCCTTCCGCGTGTGTGAAGGGGCGGGATGCGCGCATCCTCGCACCACGAGAGGGGGCCGTCCAGTAAGTGGAGGCTTAGTAGGACTTGCCCGATTCGATCCCGGACCCGGTCGTCACCACCCCTCCCGGTCTGTCACCATTGAGGCATGGGTCAGCCGGAGAGCGGAGAACACCGGGCGGCAAGGGAGTCCGCGCTTCCGCCGGGACAGCGCCTGCAACGCGGTTGGCCGGTCACCCACTACGGGCCCGTCCCCAAGTTCCGGCCCGAGCGCTGGGAGTTCCGCGTCTTCGGAGCCACGGCGGACGGCGGGAAGCACTGCTGGAACCACGAGGAGTTCACCGCGCTCCCGTTCTCCACCGTCGTCGCCGATCTGCACTGCGTCACGAAATTCAGCATGGTCGGGGCCGAATGGGGGGGCGTGCCCGCGCGCACGGTGCTGGAGCTGGCGCCGCCGGCCCCCGACGTCAGCCACGTGATGGTGTGGGCCGAATACGGCTTCAGCGCCAACATGCGGCTGTCGGACTTCGCCTCCGAGCACGCCATCTTCGCCACCCACAAGGACGGCGAGCTGCTCACCGCGGAGCACGGCTTCCCGCTCCGGCTGATCGTGCCCCACCTGTACGCCTGGAAGGGCCCCAAATGGGTCCGCGGCGTCGAGTACATGACCGCCGACCGCCGCGGTTTCTGGGAGGAGCGCGGCTACCACAACATCGGCGACCCGTGGGCCGAGCAGCGCTACTCGTACCAGGAGGAGCCGGGCGACGGCCCGGAGCTCTGACCCCGGGACCCGGCCCGGCCGGCCGCCCCGGAGCCGCGTACCCCGGGGGGTAGGGATCGAGGTCAGGGCCGGGGCGTCGCCCGCAGGGACTTCAGCCGTGCCACGTCCTCGGCGTGCCGCTCCTTGCCGCCCGGCGTCTCGATGACCAGCGGCACGCCCTCCGTGGCGGGGTGGCGCATCAGCTCCCGGAAGGGCTCCTCGCCGATGTGACCGGCGCCGATGTTGGCGTGCCGGTCCCGGTGGGCCCCGACCGCCTCCTGGGAGTCGTTGGCGTGGATCAGCTTCAGCCGCCCCTCGCCGACCGTCTCCACCAGCAGGTCCAGCGTCTTGCGCATCCCGTTGGCCCCGGTCAGGTCGTGACCGGCGGCGAAGACGTGGCAGGTGTCCAGGCAGACGCCGAGCTTGGGGTGGGCGTCGAGCGCCTCGAAGTACGGCCCGAAGTCCCAGGTCCGCGAGCAGAGCGACGAGCCCTGCCCGGCCGTCGACTCCAGCAGCAGGAACGGGTCGTCGTCATGGGTGAGCTCGTCCAGCAGCGGCAGCATCCGCTCCCGTACCTGCGCGAGCGCCTCCGCGCGGGGCCGCCCGCCCGTCGCCGAGCCGGTGTGGACGACGACGCCCAGGGCGCCGATGGCGCGGGCCCGGCGCAGCGAGTGGCGCAGGGACTCCACCGACCGCTCGACGGTGGCCTCGGTGTGCGAGCCGAAGTTGATCAGGTACGGGGCGTGGACGTACACGGGTATGTCCTCGGCGGCGCACCGGTCGCGGAACATCTCGTCCTGCGCCGGGTTGCCGGCCGGGGTGGCCCAGCCGCGCGGGTTGGCGACGAAGACCTGGACGGCCTCGGCGCCGATCGCGCGGGCGGCGGCGAGACCGGTGGTGGCCAGGCCGCCGGCCACGGGGACGTGGCCGCCGACGGGGCGGAGCGACCGCCCCGGGCGGGCGGGGTCGAGGACTCGGGGGAGCATGGGGGGTCAGATTCCCTTGGTCTTGATGGTGATCGTGCTGCCCTCGGGGGCGGTGCGGCCGCCGGGCACGGACTGGGCGTCGACGGTGTCGCCGAGGTACGGGAACGACCTCTCGACCTTCACCTCGAAGCCCGCCGCCTCCAGCTTCCGCGTGGCGTCCTCGACGTTCTCGCCCGTCACGTCCGGTACGGGGACCTTGCGCGGGCCCTTGGAGAGCGTGAGCGTCACGGTCTCGCCCTCGGCTGCGCGGGCGCCCGCCGGGAGGGACTGGGCGGCGACCGCGCCGGCGGGGTGCGGGGCGTGGACGCGCTCCTCGGCGACCTCCACCCTGAACCCGGCGTCCGTCAGCGCGTCGCGGGCCTCCTCCAGCGGCCGTCCGACGGCGGCCGGGACGTCGATGGGGACGCCCTTGCTGACGACCAGCGCCACGGCGGCGTCCGGCGACCGCTCGGTGCCGGCCGGCGGGTCGCTGTCGATGACCGAGCCCTTCGCCACCTCGCCGTCGAACTCCTCGGTGACGACGCCCGCCGCGAGCCCCGCCCGGCGCAACTGCTCCTTCGCGGCGGCCAGCGGCCGGCCCTTCAGTTCCGGCACCTTCACGATCTCCGGGCCGCGCGAGATGACGAGGTCCACCGAGTCGTTGCCGCGGATGCGCTCGCCGGGCGCCGGGTCCGTGGCCATGACCGTGCCCCGCTCGTACGCGCTGCTGAACTCCTCGCGCGTCGAGCCGACGTCGAGGCCCTCGTCCGCGAGCCGCCGCTCGGCGTCCGCCCGGGTCTTGCCGAGCACCCCGGTGGTCGGGACGTGGGTGAACTGGCCCGAGTTGATGTACCAGACGCCGGCGCCGAGCCCGAGGACCAGCAGCACGGCCGCCAGGACCGCGGCGGCGCCCCGCCGCGGACCGGCGGCCGGGACCGGGGCGCCGCGGCGGCGCCCGGCAGGTTCGGCGGGCGCCGCGGGGCGCGGCTGCGGCCGCGTACCGGACTGCGGCGGCACCTCCAGCCGGCTCGTGCGCTCCGCGCCCCCGGCCGGGGGCAGCGGGCGGGGGATGACGCTCGTCACGTCCTCGGGCCCGGCCTCCGCCCCCCGCCGCACCGCGTCCGCGCGGTCCTCGCCGCGCGCGCCCGGCGGCACCAGGTCCAGTTGCGCGTCGCCGAGCGCGGCCCGGGCGGCGCGGGTCAGGGAGAGCAGCGCCACGGCGTCGCGCGGGCGCGCGGCGGCGTCCCGCGCCGTGGCGGCGGCCACGAGCGCGTCCAGCTCGGGCGCGAGGCCGGGGGCGGCGGCCGAGGGGGCCGGGACGTCGTGGTTCAGGTGCCGGTAGAGGACCTGGGCGGGGGTGTCCCCGCCGTGCGGCTTGCCGCCGGTCAGCATCTCGTACAGGACGACCCCGCAGGCGTACACGTCGGTGCGGGTGTCGGCGGTGCCGTGCTCGATCTGCTCGGGCGCCAGGTACGACACGGTGCCCAGGACGGAGCCGGTCGTGTGGGTGGCCGTGCCGACCGCCCGGACGAGGCCGAAGTCGGCGACCTTGACCCGGCCGTCGTCGCCGACCAGGACGTTCTCCGGCTTCATGTCCCGGTGGACGAACCCGGCCCGGTGCGCCGCCCCGAGCGCGGCGAGCACCGGCTCCAGGACGTCCAGCGCCGCCCGCGGGGACAGCGCCCCGCGCTCGCGGAGCACGTCGCGCAGCGTGCAGCCGGCGACGTACTCCATCGCCAGGTACACGTACGGTCCGTCCGCGCCCTGGTCGAAGACGCCGACCACGTTCGGGTGGGAGAGCCGCGCCACGGACTTGGCCTCGCGGATGAACCGCTCCACGAACGACGCGTCGGCCGCCAGCGACGGGTGCATCACCTTCAGGGCGAGGTCACGGTCGAGGCGGGTGTCGACCGCCCGGTACACCGTGGCCATGCCACCGACGGCGACGCGCGCGTCGACCCGGTAGCGGCCGTCGAGCAGCCGGCCGACGAGCGGGTCGTGAAGGGTTGTGTCCACCCGCCCGAGTCTACGAGCCCCGGCGGACCCGCCCGTCGCCCCGTACACGACCGGCCCGCGGTGCGGCGCACCCGTCACGGGCGCGCCGCACCGCTCAGAAGGCGGGCCGCTCCGGGTCGAGGACGGCGCGGCCCTCGACGGGGGAGGAGGCGTGCGCGAAGTGGCGGCGCGGGATGCGGCCGGCCCGGTGGGCGAGCCGCCCCGCCTCCACGGCGTGCCGCATCGCCTCCGCCATCAGCACCGGCTCCTGGGCCCGGGTCACCGCCGACGCCAGCATCACCGCGGCGCAGCCCAGCTCCATCGCCAGCGCCGCGTCCGACGCCGTCCCCGCGCCCGCGTCCAGGATCACCGGCACGCGCGCGTGCTCCACGATCAACTGGAAGTTGTGCGGGTTGCGGATGCCGAGCCCCGACCCGATGGGCGACCCCAGCGGCATGATCGCCGCACAGCCCGCCTCCTCCAGCCTCCGCGCCAGGATCGGGTCGTCGTTGGTGTACGGCAGCACCGTGAAACCGTCGTCGACCAGCGTCTCCGCGGCGTCCAGCAGCTCGACCGGGTCGGGCAGCAGCGTCCGCTCGTCCGCCACGACCTCCAGCTTCACCCAGTCCGTACCGAGCGCTTCGCGCGCGAGGCGGGCCGTCAGCACGGCCTCGCCCGCCGTGAAGCACCCGGCCGTGTTCGGCAGGACGCGGATGCCCAGCCTGTCCAGCACGGACAGCACCGAGCCGTGGACGGTCGGGTCGATGCGCCGCATCGCGACGGTCGTCAGCTGCGTGCCGCTCGCCACGAGGGCCCGCTCCAGCACGTCGAGGCTCGGGGCCCCGCCCGTGCCCATGATCAGCCGGGAGTCGAAGGAGGTCCCGGCGATGGTGAGGCGGTCGTCGGCCACGGCTCAGCCCCCCTGCACCGCGGTGAGGACCTCGACCCGGTCGCCGTCGGCGAGGACGGTGGACGCCCACCCGCCGCGCGGGACGACCGTCTCGTTGACCGCCGCGGCCACCCCGGAGGGGGCCGTGGTCAACGTGGCCACCAGCGCGTCGAGGGTGACCGGGGCGGTGAGCTCGCGGGGCTCGCCGTTCACCGAGACGGTGACGGCGGCGCGTACCTGGTTCGTCATGACACTCCTACGGGGGCGAATCGGGCGGGCGTGAACGCGCGGGCGACCTCGGGCAGCTCCCCGGTCGTCAGCACGGCGGCCATCACGTCCCCGGTGACCGGGGTCAGCAGCACGCCGTTGCGGTGGTGGCCGGTCGCCAGGTGCAGGCCCGGCAGCGCGGACGGGCCCAGCAGCGGCGCGTTGTCGGGCGAGCCGGGCCGCAGCCCGGCGCGGGTCTCGGTGAGCGGCAGCTCGGTGATGCCCGGCACCAGCTCGTGGGCGTCGCGCAGCAGCTCGTACACCCCGCCCGCGGTGACCGTGGTGTCCCAGCCCATCTCCTCGCTCGTCGCGCCGACGACCAGCTCGCCGTTCTCGCGCGGCACCAGGTACACGTGGCCGCCCCGGACGACCGCCCGCACCGTCCGGCTCAGGAACGGCGCGTACGCCTCCGGCACCGACAGCCGCAGCACCTGCCCCTTCACCGGGCGCACCGGCGGCAGCACCTCCTCCGGTACGCCGCCCAGCCGGCCGCTCAGGCTCCCCGCCGCCAGCACCACCTGGTCCGCCACCGGCTCCGCGCCGTCCGAGAGGACCGCGCCCGCCGCCCGGCCCCGCACCACCGACAGCCGGTCGGCCCACGCGCGGTGGAAGACCACCCCGGCCCGCTCGCAGGCCAGCACCAGCGCCGCCGACAGCCGCCGCGGGTCGACCTGGTGGTCGCCGTCCACGCGCAGCCCGCCGCGCACGCAGGGCGCCAGCATCGGCTCCAGGCGCCGGCACTCCCGTCCCGACAGCCACTCCGAGGCGAGCCCGCACCGCCGCTGCAGCGCGTGCAGCTCCCGCAGGTGGGCCCGGTCGTCGGCGTCCAGCGCCACGGCGAGCGTGCCGCTCGTGCGGAAGCCGACGTCCAGGCCGGTCGCCTCCTCCAGCTCGGCGACGAAGTCCGGGTAGCGCTCCGCGGAGGCCACGTTGAGGCCGAGGAGCGTCTCCTCGCCGTAGTGCAGCTCCGTGACCGCGGCGAGCATCCCCGCCGCCACCCGGGCGGCGCCGCCGCCCGGCTCCGGGTCCGCCACGGCGGTGCGCAGCCCGCGCTGCGCCGCCCGCCAGGCCGTGACCAGGCCGATGATCCCGCCCCCGATGACGAGGACGTCCGACGTACTCCGTGGCATGGGCGTCCAGCCCCTCCCTTCGCCGGCATGACCCGGATCAGGTTCGTACGGTCGGAGGCCGCCCAGCCTCCCTCTCAGCCCGGTGCGCCGGGCTCCCGCGATGTTCTGGCGTGGCCAGACTAACCCCACGCCCCGAACCCCGGTAAGGGAGCCCGGGCCCGGCCGCCGCGCTCCGGCGGATCAGCGGCGGATCCCCGGCGGAAGCGGCTTCCTGACGGCACGGCCGCTGCGTAAGGTGATCGCGTGAGCGAGCAGCAGCACGAGCAGCCGGGGCAGCGGCTCCCGGGACAGCAGCAGGGGCACGCGGCCGAAACCGGTTCCGCGGACGGGCGGCGCGTGGTCGTCGTCGGGGCCGGGATGGCCGGGGTGCAGACCGCCGTCGCCCTGCGCGAGCAGGGGTTCACCGGGTCGGTGCTGCTCCTGGGCGCCGAACCCCACCAGCCGTACGACAGGCCGCCGCTGTCCAAGGCGTACCTGCTCGGCACGGCCGAGGGCTCCGCCTTCGAAGTGGACTTCGAGTCGCTCGGTGTCGAGCTGCGCCTCGGCGTCGAGGTGACCGGGCTGCGCCCCGGCGACCACGAGGTCGACACGGAGGCCGGCCCCGTCCCGTACGACGTGCTGGTCGTCGCGACCGGCGCCGCCCCCGTGGCGCTGCCCGGCTCCGAGGGCGTCCCCGGCGTCCACCTCCTGCGCACCCTGGACGACGCCGAGCGGCTGCGCCCGGTCCTCGCCGGGCAGCACGACGTGGTGGTCGTCGGCGCCGGCTGGATCGGCGCCGAGGTCGCCACCACCGCCCGGGAGGCGGGGTGCGCGGTCACCGTCGTCGAGGCCGCCGGGCGGCCCCTCGCCGGCGCGCTGCCGGCCGAGGCCGCCGAGCCGATGGCCGCCTGGTACGGGGAGAACGGCGTCGAACTGCTGACCCACGCGCGCGTGGAGCGGATCGAGCCCGGCCGGGTCGTCCTCGCGGACGGCCGCGTCCTGCCCGCCGGAGCCGTCGTCGTGGGCATCGGCGCGCGGCCCGCGACCGGCTGGCTCCGCGGCTCCGGCGTGGCGCTGGGCCCGGACGGCTCGATCGTCGCCGACGACCACCTGCGCACCTCCGTGCCGGACGTGTACGCGGTCGGCGACTGCGCCTCCTTCCCCTCGGCCCGCTACGGGGCGCGGCTCCTCGTCCACCACTGGGACAACGCCCTGCAGGGGCCGCGCACGGTCGCCGCCGCCGTCGTGGGCGGGGAACCCCGGCCGTACGACCCGGTGCCGTACTTCTGGTCCGAGCAGTTCGGCCGCTTCGTGCAGTACGCCGGACACCACGCGTCCGCCGACACGACCGTCCGGCGCGGCGACCCCGCCGACCCGGCGTGGTCCCTGGCGTGGCTGCGGGACGGCGTCCTGGTGGCGCTGCTCGCGGTGGGCCGGCCGCGCGACCTGGCGCAGGGCCGGCGGCTCATCGAGGCCGGCACACCGGTCGACCCGGAGCTGGTCGCGGATCCGGCGGTGCCGCTGAAGTCCGCGGTCCGCGCCTGACGGAGGCGGCCGGGGCCCGTGGGCGACACGGGCCGTGGCCCGGACGGCGGGCCCGGCTACCGGCTGTCAGCGCGGGATGGCAGGCTTGTCGTGTGACCGAGATTGACACGAAGATCGACGCGCTCGTCCCTGCCTGGCTGTACCTCCCCGACATCGCCGAGCTGCTCGGCGTCGAAGTGACGCGGGTGCGCCAGCTCGTCAAGGAGGGCCAGCTGATCGCCGTGCGCCGCGGTGAGAACCGGGCGCTGCAGGTGCCCGCCGCCTTCATCAAGGACGGCAAGGTCGTCAAGGGCCTCTCCGGCACCCTGACGCTGCTGAGGGACGACGGCTTCACCGACGAGGAAATGCTGGAGTGGCTCTTCACGCCGGACCCGTCCCTGCCGGGCACGCCCGCGCAGGCCCTGGCGGAGAACCGCGGCACGGAGGTGAAGCGCCGCGCCCAGGCGCTCGCCGTCTGAGACCGAAAGCCACCGCACCGACACCGGGCGGCGCGCGGACCCGGGCCCCGAAGGCCCCGGCCGCGCGCCGCCGCACCGACCCGGGGGGAACACCTCATGTCCACCAGCACCCGCGCGGCCCTGTCCGACGCGAGGCTGTACCTGTGCACGGACGCCCGCAAGCGCCAGGGCGACCTCCCGGAGTTCCTCGACGCGGTCCTCGCCGCCGGGGTCGACATCGTGCAGTTGCGCGACAAGGGCATGGAGGCCGGCGAGGAGCTGGAGCACCTCGCCGTGTTCGCCGACGCCTGCCGCCGGCACGGCAGGCTGCTGGCCGTGAACGACCGGGCCGACGTGGCGCACGCCGCCGCCTCCGACGTCCTGCACCTCGGCCAGGGCGACCTGCCGGTCCCGGCCGCCCGCGCGATCCTCGGCGACGGGGTGCTGATAGGCCGGTCCACCCACGCGGAGGCGGAGGTCGACGCGGCCGTCGCCGAGCCCGGCGTGGACTACTTCTGCACGGGCCCCTGCTGGCCCACGCCCACCAAGCCGGGACGGCACGCGCCGGGCCTCGGCCTCGTGCGGTACGCGGCCTCCCTCGGCCAGGACCGCCCCTGGTTCGCGATCGGCGGCATCGACGCGGGCAACCTCGACGAGGTCCTGGACGCCGGCGCCCGCCGCGTCGTCGTCGTCCGCGCCGTCACCGAGGCGGACGACCCGGCCGCCGCCGCGGCCGACCTGGCCCGCCGGATACGCGAGCGCGCCGCCGACGCGCCCCCCGTGGCGGCCGGGTGACCCGGTCCCGCCGGGGGCCGGGTCCGCGGGCCGGGACGGCGGTGCCCGCGCCCGGGGTCCTGAGCCCGGTTCCGTCCGCCCCGTGGACAAGATTCCGGCAAAAGACATGAAACCCGCTGCTCTGGTTGGGTGACCCCTCTTCGGGTGGCTAACCTGCCCGTATGGCCCTTGGCACCCCCTCCACCAGGTCGGATCGCGCGCGTACGGTGCGCGATCTGCTCGCGAACGGCACCACGTACTCCTTCGAGTTCTGGGCGCCCAAGACCGAGAAGGGCGAGCGGAACCTCTGGAACGCGCTGCGCCGGGTGGAGGCGGTGGCCCCGAGCTTCGTCTCCGTGACGTACGGGGCCGGCGGGTCCACCCGTGCCGGGACCGTCAAGGCCACCGAGCAGATCGCCTCCGACACGACGCTCACGCCGGTCGCCCACCTGACGGCCGTGGACCACTCGGTCGCCGAACTGCGCAACATGGTGGGCCAGTTCGCCGACGCCGGCATCCGCAACATCCTCGCCCTGCGCGGCGACCCGCCCGGTGACCCGATGGGCGAGTGGGTCCCGCACCCGCAGGGGCTGCACTACGCGGCCGACCTCGTCCGGCTGATCAAGGAGGCCGGCGACTTCTGCGTGGGCGTCGCCGCCTTCCCCGAGATGCACCCCCGGTCCCCCGACTGGGACACGGACGTCCGCCACTTCGTCGACAAGTGCCGGGCCGGCGCCGACTACGCGATCACGCAGATGTTCTTCGACCCCGAGAGCTACCTGCGCCTGCGCGACCGGCTCGCCGCCGCGGGCTGCGACACGCCGATCATCCCCGAGGTCATGCCGGTCACGGCCGTCCGGCAACTGGACCGGCTGCCGCAGTTGAGCAACGCGCGTTTCCCCGCGGCCGTCGAAGAGCGGATCCTCGCGGTCAAGGACGACGCCGCCGCTGTACGCTCCTTGGGCATCGAGTTCGCGACGGAGTTCTGTGCGCGGCTGCTGTCCGAAGGCGTGCCCGGACTGCACTTCATCACGCTGAACAACTCCACGGCGACACTCGAGATCTACGAGAATCTCGGACTGCACCCGCAGTCCTGACCGGCCGTACCCGTCACGTCCCGAGGCGGCGGCCGAAGGAGAGGGGCGGGCATGGACTGGAGCTGGTGGACGGTCCTCTACATCGCGTTCGGCGTCGTCGCGCTCTGGCTTCTCGGCGAGGTGCTCCTGCAGTACAAGGCGCGGCTGCGCTGGCGCCTGCTGGCCTTCTTCGGCTTCCTCGGCGTCGTCGCCGGCGTCGTCGTGTCGTCGATCGTCCTGATCATCGCCGGTGCCGCGGCCTTCGGCGTCGGCCAGACCTGCGTCACGCTGTCGTTCCTGCGCGGCTTCTCCACCGGGTGGGCGCTCGGCGGCAGGCCCGGCGCCAGCCGCCGCCGCAGGACCGCCGGGCAGCCGCAGGACCGCGGCCCCGCCCTGGAGGTCACCGAGCTCGCGTACGACGAGCCGCAGGCCCCGCCGGTGCCGGGCGCCCCGCCCGTCCACGAGCCGCTGCCGCTGCCCGACGACACCGGCGGCTACGGGATCTACGGCACGGACGGCGCGTACGGCACGGACGACACGCACGGCACGGAGGGGACGGACGGCCTGCGGCAGCCCGCCGCCCCCGGCCCGTCCGCCGCGGGCCACCCGGACGCGTACGGCGACCACCCGGTGTACGACCCGGGCGCGTACGCCCCCGTCCACGACCACGGTGCGGGCGGCCAGGAGCAGTACGCCGTCTACGCGGACCCGTACGCCGGAACGGCCACCGCCGCCCAGCCGCACGACGCCCACGACGCGTACGGGCAGCCGTACGCCGCCGACCCCTACGCGCAGCAGTACGCCACGGACACCCCGCCCGGCGGCGTGTGGGTGCCGCCCCAGCGGGACGGGTCGCAGCAGTTCCCGCCGCCCCCGCAGGAGCCCCCCTCCCCGTACGGCTACGACCAGGACGGCCGGCGGCACCACTACTGAGCCGCCGGGGCCCGGCCCCGCCCCCTCCCGACGGCCGACGGCCGACGGTCAACGACCGGCGGGCGGGGCGGGCGGGGCCGCCGCGGCCGGCTACCGCGAGCCGCGGAAGTCCGCGCCCTCCACGATCAGCCCCGCGACCAGCGCCCCCGACATCCCGGCGTGCGCCAGCCCGCCGCCCGGGTGGGACCAGCCGCCGGCGAAGTACAGGCCCGGCAGCGGCGCGGGGTTGGCCGCCGGCAGGTGGGCGCCGCCCCCGCCCGCCAGTGCGGGGCCGGGCACGCGCCGGCTGCCGGTCTCCTCCCCGGTGTGGACCGGCGTGCGGACCTCGCGCCACAGCAGCCGCTCCCGAAGCCCCGGCACCGCCGCCCCGGCCGCCTCCACCATCCGGTCCGCGAACGCCTCCACGGCCTCCGCCGCGCCCCACGGGTCGCCCGGTGCCCGCGGGTTGTCGCCCGCCGGGACCGTCGCCGTCACCGTGACCGCCTCGTGGTCGCCGTCCGGCCGCAGCTCCGCGTCACCGGGCCGCAGCACCACCACGGTCGGCCGCTCGCACGGCGGCCCGCCGCCCGCGAGGGCCGCCCGCTCCCCGGCCGGATCCGCGGAGTGCACCACCGTGCGGTGCGCCGCGCCCTCCTCCCGCGCGCCGCGCAGCGCCAGGCACACGGTCACCCGCCCCGTCGCCACCCCGGTCTGGAAGCGCGGCCACGCGTCCTGCCGCTCCCAGGCCACCACGTGGTCCCGGTACAGCGCCGGCACGGGCGCCCCCGCGACCACGTGGTCGGCGTCCACGACCCTCCCGTCCGCCAGCTCCACCCCGGCGGCGCGCCCGTCCTCCTCCACCACGCCGGTCACCCCGGCGCCGAAGACGAACTCGACCCGCCGCGCGAGGCACCGCTCGTACACCGCGTCCGCCAGCGCCCGCAGGCCGCCGCGCACGTACCAGGTGCCGAAGGTCTGCTCCATGTACGGCAGGACCGCCGCCGACGGGGGAGCGGTCGCCGGGTCCAGGCCGTACGCCAGCGCGTACCCCTCCAGCAGCGCGGCCAGCCGCGCGTCCCCCAGCTCCCGGCGGCCCACCTCGGCGAGGTTCGCCGCGGTCCGGCGCAGCAGTCCCGTCCTCGGCGCCGGGTACGGGTCGCGGGAGAACGGCGCCACGTCGGCCGGGAGCGGCTCCTCCAGCAGCGGTCGCCGCGAGCGGTCCCACGCGTCGCGCGCCCGGTTCAGGAACGCCGCCCACCGTTCGCCCGCGCCCCGCCCGAGGGCGTCGTCCAGGGCCGCGACGACCCCGGCCCGCGACGCGTTCGGCAGCGACACGGCCGTGCCGTCCGCGAAGACGTGCCGGCTCGCCGGGTCGACCTGCGTCAGCTCGACGCACCGCTCCAGCGGCTCCTTGCCGGTCTTGACGAACAGGTCCCGGTAGACGGCGGGCAGGTGCAGCAGCCCGGGACCGGTGTCGAAGCCGAAGCCGTCCCGCGCGAACCGGCGCACCGCGCCGCCGTACGTCCCCGTCCGCTCGTACACCGTCACCCGGTGGCCCGCCACAGCCAACCGGGCGGCCGCCGCCATGGCGCCCATCCCGGCGCCGATCACCGCAATCCGTGCCATGCCGGGGACTCTATAGGCCCCGCCGCAGGCCCCTGCCGAGAGCCCCGGCCGCGCCGGTCGGCGCCGGTCGCGCCCCTCGCGCCGGGGAGCGGGGCCGCCGCGCGCGGGCCCTGAGTACGGGTACTCAGGGCTCCGGATGAGTAGGCGCGCGGATGGGCCGGGGACCGCCGGGGCGGAAGAGTGGGGGCCACGGAAGGGGCGCGGCGCGGGCACCGCCGACACGGGGCTGCGGAACCGGCGTCGCGCACCCGTCCGGACGGGGGGATCGGGGGCCGGCGCGCCGGGGGGGGGGGGGGGGGGG
>NZ_JAWCTQ010000029.1:0-95172 GCF_032423885.1 Streptomyces tamarix
CCTCCGTGGGGGGGCCCGCCGCCCGGCGCCCACCCCCTGGTCGTGCGCACCTGGAAGAGAGGGGACTGCTGCCCGATCTCATCGAATCTTGAGCAGGCGCTTTCGAGGGGAGAGGGTCTCCTGCGGCTGCCGGAGTGTCAGACGCCGGCCCCCCGCTTCCAGGAGAACCCTTCCGCGTCCGCATGGACTGAGAAGTCCCCGAAGCTCTCGATGCTCAGGTGCAAGCCGATGACGTCTCCCATCTCGTCCACGTGCTCCCGGACCGAGGTGACGACCGCTCCATCTCGGCTTTCGAAGACAGTGTTCAAAGAATGCTCTTCGGGCGGCCAGAAGTAGTCGGGCAGCTCGTCGTCGCCGCGGGTGTCTACCCGGAGGGTCCAGTCGGTCCAGTCGGTGAGAACGAAGCGTTCGCCGGAAGCCGTGGTCACCTGCAGGCCGACGATTTCGTCGTCCTCGTTGACCACTTCGGCCACACGGGTCACCCGCTTTTCGGCGAAGATATCACTGACACCCAAGTTGCGTCTCCTGTCCCATGTGACGTCGGGGAATTCAGTACTTATTATCGGCATTTTCGTACCACTTGTTCGGACCGCTCAGCGGGAACATGGAGACGAATTCCCCATCATTCTTCGTGATGAGCAAGTCGTTGTCCTTCTTGTAGAACCAGTAGTCGTCGGCGCCGCCCTGGCCGGGCCGGTACGCGCCCTGCCTCACTTCGTCAGGAGCCCCACGCACTTCCTTGATGCGCTCGCCGTACCACTGGCGGGCAGCAGTGTCACCGGGATGCTTGCCGTAGTCGGTGGCATGCTTACCCCACTTCTTACCGAGCTGTTTGCCTTCCGCACCGTACAGTGCCGGACCCGGGACGGGGGGCGCTGCCTTGGGTGCGTCCGGGGCCTTTGTTCCGCCCTTGAGGGCCTTCTTGATGAGGGCTCTCAGGGCACCGAATCCGCCGGCCAGCCACGAAACCGTCTCGGCGGCCTCGGCCGTGTCCTTGTACTCCTTGGAGCCGACTTCGACTCCGGCGTCCTTGGCCTTCTCGCGGTACGTCTCCTGGACGCCGCAGTCCGCGCCGAACCAGCACCACGGTTCGGTGGCGTACTCGATGGCGTCGGCGCTGCCGGCGAAGAAGTCGCCGACGCCTCCTGCCATGTCCTTGAGCGTCTGGCCCAGCGACTTCGGGTTCTCGGGTTCCTTGTTGTTGCAGATCCCGTAGTTCCGCTGGATCGCGGGGCAGCTGTCGGTGCTGCCGGAGGCGAAGCTCGCGCTGCCGGTGGCTGAGAGCCCGGCACGTGACCCGCTCCTGGACGCACGGTGGCTGGAGTTCTGCCGGTACGTCGTGTGGACGGCCGCGGCCACGTACCGGATGACCGCCCTGATCAGCCGGATGACCGCGAAGATGAACGACAGGAAGAACTTGCCGTCCGGGTCCGCGAAGGCGACCGGGTTGTTGTTGCTGTAGGCGTAGCCGTTGATCTGCTGCGGGTCCTTCAGGTCCGCGACCGGGTCGGCGCTGATGAAGCGACCGGTCGTCGGGTCGTACTCGCGGGCGCCGAGGTGGGTCAGACCCGTCGGATCCTGCGTGCCGCCGACGAAGCCCTTGTCGCCGGCCCACTTGGCGGGCTGGGTGCCTCTCGTCTCACCGAACGGCTGTGAGTGCCGGCGCGTGACCACCTGGGTCGTCGCGTCGATCTGCACGTTGGCCGTGCCGTTGTGGTCGGCGCTCGTCCAGGTCAGCGACTGCGGGGTGCGCACCGCGACGACCTGGCCGCCGTGCGAGTAGTACCGGGTCGCCTCGACCTTGCCGGTCGCCTTGTCGTGGCGCAGCTCGGTCTCGCCGAGGTACAGGGTGGTGCCCGTGGCGTCGCGCCGGATGAGCCGGTTGCCGTTGGCGTCGTTGAGGAACGAGGTCTCGGTGCTGTTCGCCTCGGTCACCTTGACGAGGTTGTTCTCCGGCCCCCATTCGAGGTTCTGGGTCTTGCCTCCGATCGTGCGGGTCTTGGTGTTGCCCGACGCGTCATACGTGTAGCTCGTGGCCGGCTTCGACGGGTCCGCCGGGCTGGTCGTGGTGGAGGCCAGCAGGTGCGGACGGGCCGTGCCGTCGGTGGCGGTGTGGTCGTAGGCGTAGGTCGTGGTGGCGGCGCCGCCCGTGGCCAGGTGGTCGGTCACGGTCTTGCGGTTGCCGGCGCTGTCGTACGTGTACGACTTCCAGTACGGCGCGAGCCCTCCGACGCCCGCCGCGGTGGGTGCTGTCGCGCAGTCCGTCTTGGCGGTCCACGCGCTCTTCAGGCGCCGGTGCCCGTCGTAGGTGAAGCACTGCTTGTCGCCCGTGGTGGTGGAGCGGTCGTCGATCTCGACCGGGTTGCCGGCCGGGTCGTAGCGGTAGTACGTGTCCGAGTCCGTGCCGCTGTTGGATTCCGACACGACGGTCTGCCGGGCGAGACGCTTGGTGCCGTCCTCGTAGGAAGTGTTGATCTCCGTCCACTTGGCGGTGGAGGAGACGCCCAGGGTGACGCGGATGCGCTCTCCGGCCGGCAGGTAGTCCGTCCCGCGGACGATGCCGGTCAGGCCCTGCAGGGTGGTGGGCAGGCGCTGGTCGTTGTAGCCGTAGGTGAGCACTTCCTGGGCGAGTCCGCCCATGGCCGGGATGGTCCGCTTCTGTGGCGTTCCATCCAGATTGTAGGCGTTGGTGATGGTGTACGTGCCGGTGCCGGCTACCGCACCCTCACTGGTGCTGATGGTGTACTGCTCTTTCAGCACCCGGTAGAGCGGGTCGTAGGCGGCATTGGTCGTCGCGTACACCTTGCCGCCCTTGCCGCCCTCGTACCGGATCGAGGACGTCGGCTGCCCGAGGGCGATCGTGTCGTACGACCAGCGGGCCAGGTACTTGGAGTCGTCGATCGTCGGCACGCCGTTGACGACCGGGATGCGCCCCGAAAGCCGGCCGGTCGGCCGCCCGAGCAGGTCGTAGGTGTGGCTGAGGATGTTGTTCCGGGAGTCGACGGTGACGCTCACCTGGTCGAGGTGGTTGTACTCGGTGCGGCTGGTGCCCGCGTCCGGGTCGCTCGTCGCGACGGTCCGGCCGAGGAAGTCGTATTCGTACCCCCAGGTGTTGCCGTCGCTGTCCTTCACCGTGGCCAGTCGGTCGGCGCGACCGTAGGTGTAGGTGAGCCGGGTGTAGGCACCCGTCGCCTTGTTGCCCTCGTACTCCCTCTTCTCGGCGAGGCGGCCACGGCTGTCGACCTCCTCGCGCACGGCGGACGCGCCGGCCGGCGGTTCGACCGTCGTCGCGTTGCCCTCGTACGTCGTGGTGGTCCGGGAGTGCTCCTTCTCGTGGACGAGGGTGATCTCGGCCGTGGGCCGGCCGGCGCCGTCGTAGACCTTCCGGGTGCCGGCGGGGGAGGCGGTCAGCAGGGTGGCGAGCCGACCGGACGGAGCGGTGGTGTCGATGTAGTCCACCGAGGACTCGACCTCGAGGCCACGGGTGTCGTACTTGGTCTCCGCGATGACGCGGCCACCGCCCACCGCAGCGGGCGACTGCGTCTGGCGGGGTCGGAGCAGGGCGTCGTAGATGGCGTACGCGGTCTGGTACGTGGTGCCGTCGTTGTTGAGCGACTTGGTGGCCACCCAGGAGGCGTCGCCCTTCTGGATCTTGTACTCGAACTTCCGGTTCGGGGCTTGCCCCCCGGCACGGTCACGGTCGGCGAGCCAGACGTCGGTCAGGCGGCCGAGGGCGTCGTAGGCGCTCTCGGTGCGCTTGCCGTTCGGGTCGATGCTGACCGTGTTCGAACCCCAGTCGGGCGCGATCTCCGTCGTCACCGTGTGCCCGAGGGCGTTGGTCTCCTTCTTGCCGGTCAGCGGCCCACCGGCGGCCGGCGTGTAGTCGATGTGGTCGGTGCGGGTGCCGTCGGCATCCCACTGGTCGGTCAGTCGCCCCAGGGCGTCGTACTTCGCGGTGAGGACGGTCTGCACCTGCGGCGTGCTGCCGCTGTAGCCCGTGACGCGCTGCTGCGCGGTGACGTCGCCCTTGGTCGGGGCCACGCCGTACGCCTGCCCGTCGTAGGAGGTGCGCACGTCGGAGACGACGTGGGTCGTCTTCGGGTCTCCCGTCCGGTTCGGCGTGACGCCGCAGCCGACGGAGACCTTCTCGACCCGCTTCACGGCGGTGAGGATCCAGTCCGTCGCGTTCTTGGCGTACTCGGTCCGCGTGCAGTCCTTGACCCCGCCGCCCTCGGTCTCCACGGTGAGCGGCAGGCCGTTCTGCGTGTCGTACGTCGTCGTGCTGGTGGAGGTGATCGGCGTACCGCCCGTGACGGGCGTGCGCTTGACCTCCTTGCCCGTACGGGTCATGTACGCGTGCACCGTGCCGTAGGAGTGGGTGGCGGTGGCGGTGTTCTGCGACCACGGTGTGGTGATCGTGCCGGAGACCTCGCCGCCGGTGGTGCCGTTGTACGTGATGGCCTCGCGCACCTGGCCGGCGTACTGCTCCTCGTCGTTCACCGACGTGCCCGTGGAGTCGGTGACCGTCTCCGTGCGGGTGGTGCCGTCGAGCTGCTTGTCGCCGTGCATGCCCCGGTAGAACAGGGAAGTGGTCTTGGAGCGGACGCCCGCGGCCTCGCCGGTGGTGGTGGTGACCTTCTGGAAGCCGCGCCAGATGCCCCACGTGCGGTACTTGGCCGGGGTGATGGGCGACTGGTCGTCGTACGCCCAGGCACCGCCGCCGTGGTACGTGTAGTCCGTCTGCTTCAGCGGCGCGCCGCCGGTCGGGTCGGACTCGGTGACCTGTGTGACGACGTACTTGTGGAACCAGTCGGTGCGCGGCTGCGGGTTGGTGCCCCCCGTGGGGTTGGACGGCGGGATCCACTTCACCGGGTAGCAGCGCTTGGTGTTCTTGTCGAGCGCGGTGGGGACATTGGTGTCCGCGATGCACTCGGGATCCGAGTAGTTGACCGTGAGGACGGAACCGGTCTCCGAGGTGACCGTGCGGACGCGCCACTTGATGAACGGCGGGATGTCGTCGCCGGTCTTGTCGACGCGGTTGTGGAGCTGGATGCCGGAGAAGGTGATGGCCGGCAGGGCGATGGGGGTGCCCACCTTGCCGGTGTGCTGGATGGACTTCAGCCACAGGCCGGCGTTCGAGCCGTCACCGGGGTCGGGGAAGGACTGGTCCAGGGTCCAGTGGTTGACGTCCCGGTAGTCGGTGTCGGCACCAGTGCCCGTGCCCTTGTAGACCTGGGTGGTGACACCGGTGAGGCGCTTGCGGGAGAAGAAGGACGGGGCCGGCTGGTCGGTGCAGACGGTGTCCTTCTTGCAGATCTGGTCGTACGGGACGTCCGGCCAGGCGTTGCGGTTGGCCTCGGTCAGCGTGGTGCAGGTCTCCCCGCCGCTCACCGGGACGCAGCGCTCGGCGACGGTGAACTCCACCCGGGCCGCGGCCGGCTGCGTGGTGGAGAAGACCGTGTCGGTGCGCTGGCCGTAGTCGATGCGCTTCAGGTAACCGCCGCGGACGTACTCCGTGCCGTTGCCCGTGGTGCCGTTCTTGGCGTAGTGGTTCAGCTCCTTGTCGTACCAGTACGTCATGACGTTGCCGTGCGGGTCGACGACGTAGTCGAGGTTCCAGCGCCACGCCTGGGTCTTGGCGCGGGCGGAGAAGCTGCTGCCGGCGTCGTAGCCGGGTTCGCCGGAGTCGTCACCGAAGACCGGGACGGTCCACACCGAGTTGGTCTCGGGCTTGCCGCTGGTCCAGCCGGGCAGCCGGTTCTTGCCGAAGACGTACTGGGTGCCGTCGGTGGTGGTGACGGTCCAGTGCTCGCCGTCGTCATCGCCGTTGACCGCGTCGGTGGTGCGCACGACGCGCTCGCCGTCGTCCCCCTGGAGGCGCCAGGTGCCCTTGGCCTTGTCGAGCAGGATCAGGCTGCTGGACTTGCCGTTCAGGACGATGGAGGCGTTGTCCTCCTTCCAGCACTGGTCGTACTTCTTGTCCTGGCCGTCGTCGTCGCACGAGCCGTAGGAGCGCTCGATGTAGGAGGTCGGCAGGTCGAAGCCCTCACCGACCCACGACGGCTGGGCGCTGGTGGAGGAGGTGCGGCCGTCGACGCTCTGCGCCGAGTAGCCGATCGCCACCGAAGGTGTGGGGCCGGCCGGGGCCGGTACGACGTCCATGGGGTACGACCAGGTGAAGTCGCCGTTGGACCCGCCCCCCGCCCAGGTCGCCGACGGCGACAGCGGGGTCGCCTCGTACGTGCCCTGGTCCGAGGACGTGCCGGCCGAGGCCGCGAGAACCGTGAATGCGCTGGCGCTACCGGCTCGAGAGGTGGCGGTCTTCGGTGTGGTCACCTGAGCGGTGACGGTCTGACCTGCAGTGTCGTTCGAGGACGGGACGGGCGTGGTGGTGCGGCACGCCCGTTCCTCGGGGGTGGTGAGGGCACAGGCCGGAAGCTGGACCAACCGCAGGCGCGAGGCCCAGTTGCCGCTGTAGGCGTGGGCGAAGCCGCTGTAGTCGAGAGCGACGGACAGCCCGGACGGGTCGGCCTTGCCGTCCGCGCGGCGCACGGCGAGTACGACGCCGTCGATACCGAGCTTCGCCGTCCTGGCACGATCGAGGAACCGCACCTCGACCTTGGCGGGTGCCGGCCCGGTTGCGGGGGAGGACGAACCCGCCTTGGCCGTCGCGGCCTTGCGCGCCTTCCCGGGAAGCGGCTGCCCGACGCTGACCGGCAGGTCGCCCACCCTGGCATCGGTGTGCGGTGTGGCCGGAACGCTGGCGCTCGCGGCACCGGAGCCAGGCCACACGACCTTCTGGGTGGCTCGCGCACGCGTCCTGGCCGCGGCCTCACGCGTGGGATCGGAGATCTGCTTGTGCCCGGCCCGGAAGGGTTCCGCCTTGCCGAAGTCGGGCTTTGACAAGGCGCTGGGGTCACGCTCGAATTTCTGGGCTGGGGCCGCGCCCAGCAACGTGGTGACGATGGCCGTGGTCAAGGGAAAGACGACCACCGCTATTCGGCGGCGGCTGGCCTTTCTCCAGGACCATGATCGCAGCACTGGTCTTGTGCCGGTCAAAGGTTTCTCCGCATTCTTGGTGACGGCGATTTTTCGAGGCTGTTGCCCGGAGGGTCGCCGGTCTGGGCTTATGCTGATGGAGCAGGGTTGAACTTGACGCCGGTCAGTGCGACTGGCGAGTCGCCGACGGTCGCCGGGCGGATCTTCTTTCCTTTTTCATACGCGGCATGGAAGTGCCCTGGATCAATTTCAGAGCGTGTGTGCCTCGTACGGTTCTGGTCGGCCGCTGTCGCGACTCGGCTTTGGTGTCCTGGAAAGGGGATCAGCTGCGACAGCCTTCCCGGAATTCGCTCCCGGAATATCACTGAGGTCGCACTCGAAGTGCGGGGGTGGAAGTCACGTCCAACGACATGGTGACCACGCCGGCGCCGCTGGGAGCGGCGGCCTCCGTGCGGCGTCGGTGTGCCCGATGCCGCACGGAAGCCGCGGTCCTTGCGTTCGCGCTACCCGTGTTCTCGTCCAGCGGTGCGCCGAGCCGAGCCCGGCGCACCGCTGCCCTGTCGCAAGGGGAAGGGACGGGCAGGGGTCACTCGATGGGCACCGGAGGCTCGTCCACGGTGGACAGCCTGGTGATTTCGGCTTCTGACAGCACTCCGGCGTAGACGCGCAGGTCATCGAGGCGGCCCGGCAGGAGGTTGCCCCACTGGCCGTTGTCGTGGCGGCGCCCTCGCCCGATCATCTGCGGTCCGGTCGGCTGGAAGACGCCCTTGTACAAAGCGCCGTCCTCGTCGCCTTGCCGCTCACCGGTGACATAGAGCTTGATCGACTGCGCGGCCGAGTCGAAGACGCCGACCACATGTACCCAGCCGCTGGGCGAGTTGACCTCGTCGGAGGTCGTCATGGCGCCCGACCCTCCGAGGACGTCATTGGTGAACAGGCCGAAGTTCCAGTCCCCGACTGCTTCGCCTGCTTCTTGCCGGTACCACAGGCGGAACGCGTCCCGCTGGGTGCCCGGGTGGGAGAAGACGGTGGGCGAGTGGGCGCTGGTGAGGTCCTCCAGTTTCGAGTCCGCTGAGAGGTTGACCCATCCGGCTACGGAGAAGCTGCCACTGTTGTCCAGTACCGCTGAGGCGGTGGCGTGCCCTTCGGAATCCGCGTTGAGAGCCATGACGGTTTCGTGACCGAATTCATCGCTGGCTGCGAAGGACGCGCCTGACTGAAGGGAAAGGGAGTTGCCTCGCCCGGTGCTGTCGGCTGCAGTGGTGCCGGAGACCTCGTTCATCTCCCAGTGAGCCAGGAGTTCGGGCTGGGGGTGTCCCGTCCCGGGGTCCTCGACGTTGACCAGCGCGTTCAGCTCGGACGGGTAGACCACGCGCTTCCATGCCTGGACATGGTCGACATCCGCGTACATCTGCGTGCTGGTACGCCAGCGTCCGATCTCCATGGGGCCGTTTGAGGCCCATGGTGTGGTGAAGGGCGTTTCCGCCTCCAGTTGCCCGTTCACATAGAGCTGGATCTTGCCGGTTCCCTTGTTGTAGACGCCCAGCAGGTGGGTCCAGGCGCCGAGGACGGGCGGCCGTGCGGACACAGCCCGAACGATGGTCGTGGCGTCGCTGGTCTGGTCCGTGGCATACCGGTTGAAGATCCAACGGTCGTAACTGGTGGAGTAGTACAACTGGAAGGCGCCGACATTGACACCCCGCTGCTGGAGCACGGTGGTCTGCTGCTTTTCCTTGAGGCGGACCCATGCGGCGACGGCGAAGCTGTTCGCAGTGTCTACCACAGGAGCCTGGGTGCCCGCCCAGAACGCGGTGCCGGCACCTGCCAGTCCTGCGCCGTTCCTCGCTTCGGGGACCCAGGAGGACTGGTTCAAGGTCAGGGGGTGGGTGCTGCTGTGCGCGTTGGCCGCAGCAGTCCCGGTGCCTTCGTCGAGTTTCCAGGTGGCGGCGGGATCGGCGGGGCGGCCTACTTTGAACAGGTAGTCCTTGTGGGCACTGGGATAACCGGCGTTGTCAAAGGTCTGTACCCGCAAGGTATTGGTCAGCCGCTTGTCCGGAGTCACCGATATCTCGTATGAGGGCGTGTTCGCGGAAAACTGCTTGCTGTCCAGCTTGACGCCGTTGAGCCACCAGTCATAGCGGCGCACGTCAGAGGCGTTGGCCGTGATCACGAACTTTCCGGGGGTACCGACTCCGCCGTGTTCGCTGTCGACTGAGCAATCGGTCCCGGCGCACTCGGGGTATGCGGTCGACGTGACGCCGGGCTGGGGAGGACCTCCGGGGTCCACTTCGAAGTAGCAGTAGGCGGACCAGGGGCCGTACAGGTAATTAGTCGCACCCCCGTAGGTGTACTTGTATTCCGTCCGCGCGCGGAACTTGTACGTCGTGTCCTTGGACAGCGTTGCCGTGACCGAGGTGCCCGCTGTTCCACTGGCGGTCCACGTACTCGGCTTGAGGACGGTGGGTGTGGTGCTGCTGCCCTTGTACAGTTCGAAGTTCGGACGCAGACTGGCGTTCGATCCGTCAGTCGAGATCGGCGTGGCCGTCAGCCGCGGCGTGTCGTCCCGAATGAACGCGGGGCTGGTGGAGGCCGAGCAGGAAATGTTGGGATCGGACATCTTCACCGTGGAGGGCTTGCTGGTCGGTGGTGTCACGTAAGTGATGGACAGGCGCGGCTTGCGATCCGTGGTGGCCCGGTCGTCCAGGGGCGACATGAACTGCTTCCAGGCGATCGGGTCCGACTCGCTCGCTCGCAGCCCCAGGGTGGTCGTCGTCGATTTCGCCTTCGCCGTGTAGGCGACGGCGGCCGTGGCGTCGAACTCGATGTCGCCGTCCGGACAGCTGGACGAGTGACCCTTGGCCGCTGAGACGGTGTCGACCTGGGCGGACCAGGACGGCTGATTACTCCAGGTCGTTGAACTGGAGATGGTTCCAGTCCGGTACAGGCCGACGTCGCGCTTCTCGCAGTTCGCGGACCAAATGGCGTAGGACGTGAAGGTTGCCCCGAGAATCTTCTTGCCGGCGACGGACCTGGTGTCGAACTGGAAGAGGGAGCGCACCTTCTTGTTGTCCACGTAGGCGTCGTAGCCCACGCCGAGAGCATGCTTGGTCTTCCAGAAACTGGTACTTGCGGAGTCGGACCAGACCGTGGTCCATCCGGTCAGTGAGGCCTTCAAGGACGGCGGGTCAAGGACCACCGGGTAGACCGTCGAAGGGTCTTGGAGGAATTCATGGTCCGGGGCGATGGACAATGTCTCGTCGGTGACGGTGACGTCCATGACCGCTGTCCGAGAGCCGGCGCCGGGGTTGAGCGGGGCACTGCCGGCACTGGTCCGCTCAACGGTACTGCTCTGTCGGCTGGTCACGGCCGTCGATGCGGGTGCCGGAGCCGAATCCCACATGAGGGCGGAGCTGCTCGACACAACGGCTTGGCCGGAAGCGTCCACGAACGTGGCAGCGCCCGAAGGGGACGACTGCGCGGTCAACCCCTTGGTGGTGATCGGGAAACGCAGCGACTTCAACGCGGGGTTGGCCGCCGCAGCTCGAGTGCGCAGCACCAAGTGATAGCTGAAGCCGTCAGCGTGCGTCTGCACCACCACGTCGGTATCCGGTAGTACCGACTTGTAGATCGCGGACGATCCGTCGAGCACCGGTTCAGGGAGCCCCCAGGGAGCGGTGATCGCGTACTCGGTTCCTCCCAGTCGCAGCCGCGCCAGCGGGTCGTCACCACCACCTGACAGCACGATGTCCTCAGCCGACTTCGGCCTGACCGAGCCGTCCGGCGCCACACCCAACGTGGTGTCGACGGCCGTCCACTCGCCGTCCTTGCGCACGCGCTCGGGAACGGGAGAGGAGACGGCGGTGAAGGTGCCGTCACTGTTGGCGAACACTTGCCCGGTGGACGTGGTGAGCCCCGTGACCTCGACGCGCTGTCCCGACTCGACGGCTCTACGGGAAGCTTTCTGCTCCTCCGACTCGATCGGTGGGCCGTCATCCTGCCAGAACGCCTTGCCTCGCCCCGGTTCGTCCGCGGGTTCGGAAGACACCGGTGGGGGCACTTCCGATGCGGGTGTCGGCGTTTCGGTCGCTTCGGCCCCCACCGCGCTCTCGGCACCGGCACCACCCAGGAGGATCACCAGCGCCGCGGCAGCGGCTCTCCCACGCATCGCTCCCCCGCGATGCCTGCGTCGCATCATGCGCAGTCACTTTCTGGAGATTTCATGAAGATCATTAGCCGTGGGAACCTACCCGCTCGGTGTCACTCTGCCTAGGGATCTGGATCAGGACATATGTGCTGAGGGGAGGAAAGTTCCTCAAGATGGCCACGTGGCCTACGCCACACGTGAGGACCGGAACTGTGCAGAGGGGGAGGATGCACGGCTGGTCGGCTCCGCTTCCGGTCGGCGGTCCGCTCGATCGCGGGGTGATCGCGGCCCTCCCGAAAGCCGGTCGCCGACGCACTGCGGGTGGTGGTCCCGGTTCGGGACGGCCCGGGGAGCGTTGTGCCCCACCCTGACCCGGGGCCCGGCACGGTCAACGTGGTCGCCTTTGAGCTGCGGAGGTCATTGCTCCGCGCGTGGCGGGGGTGAGGCACGGGCCGGTGCCGGACGGAGGGGAAGCCGGGCGGGTCCCGGGCGGCCGCGCGGCGCGGCAGTTCGCCGTCTGTCGGTTCCGGGGTCGTCCCATCCGGTGACGCGGGGCCACGTGGTCGTCGGCGAACGCGTACGGCGCCGCGGGAAGGACGTCCGGATCGGAAGTCGCGCGCGAGCCGACGGGCGCCCTCCGCCAGGGCTGCGGCCGGCACGGGCATCGGACTCGTCCGACTGGGGGAGAGGGTTCTCCCGGCAGCCCGGCGCACACTCGTACCGGGCTGTCCGGTGTGTCGCGCGGCAAGTGGCCAGGGCGTCCGGAACGCGCTTCCCGGGCATCGGGCATCCGTGCGACCCCTCATACCAGAGCGGGACGAGCTGCGGGCGAGTTTGACAACAGCCCACCGTCCGTGAACGGTTGGCGACTACCGTGTGTGTCCGGTGATGAACGGTGAGCTCATCGGGCGAGTGGCTGGTCCTCTTCACGCGATGTCAAATATCCGTTCGGTACCGAAATGCACCGATTCCCTGGGACCCACGTACCAAGGACACTGATGTCTCCACTTCGCGCACCCGCCGCGCGGCCCGACCGCCGTGAGGGCGGCGGGCGGCACGGCCGGTCAGGCGCCCGCATCCTGCCGCACCCCGGCGGCCCGCACCCGGTCACGCCCCCTCCGGACGCGCGCATACGTCCGCGTCTGCTGCGCGTCTCCGTGCTGCCGGCCGCCGTGGCCGCGCTCGGCGGCACCGTCGCGGTCCTGTTCACCCTGCACTCCACCGGAGCCCGGCCCACCGCCACGCTCTGGGCGGTCCTGGTCGGCGCCGCCGCCCTCGCCGTGGCGGCCGTGGCCACCGCGGCGCTCGGCGCCGACCGCGCCGCCCGCTCCGTACTGGACCGCTGCAACGCCCTGCGCCGCACCGCCGTGCGCCACCAGAACGAACTGCGCGGCATCGTCGAACAGTTGCGCCGCGGCGAGCGGCCACCGGCCCGGCAGACCCCTCCGCCCGCCCCCGGCGGCGACGACCTCGACCTGCTCGGCCACGAGATCGGCCGCGCCCACGACGCCGCCGTCACGGCCGTCGTCCAGGCGTCCCGCCTCTCCAGCAGCGTCGGCGACGAACAGAAGGTCGAGGTCTTCGTCAACCTCGCCCGGCGCCTCCAGTCCCTCGTCCACCGCGAGATCCAGCTCCTCGACGAGCTGGAGAACGCGGTCGAGGACCCCGAGCTGCTCAAGGGCCTCTTCCACGTCGACCACCTCGCGACCCGCGTCCGCCGCCACGCCGAGAACCTCGCCGTCCTCGGCGGCGCCATCTCGCGCCGCCAGTGGTCGAACCCGGTCACCATGACCGAGGTCCTGCGCTCCTCCATCGCCGAGGTCGAGCAGTACCCCCGCGTCAAGCTGGTCCCGCCGATCGACGGCACCCTGCGCGGCCACGCCGTCGCCGACGTCATCCACCTCCTCGCCGAACTCGTCGAGAACGCCACGCTGTTCTCCGCCCCGCACACCACGGTCCTGCTCCGCGCCCAGTACGTCACGGCCGGGCTCGCAGTGGAGGTCGAGGACCGGGGCCTGGGCATGCCGCACGCCGAGCAGGAGAAGATGAACGCCCTGCTCTGCGACCCCGACCAGGTCAACGTGGCACACCTGCTCCAGGACGGCCGGATCGGTCTGTACGTCGTCTCCGCCCTGGCCCGCAGGCACGGCATCGCCGTACGCCTCCAGTCCAACATCTACGGCGGCGTGCAGGCCGTCCTGGTCATCCCGCAGGGCCTCCTCGGCGCCGATCCGGCCAACCCGCACCAACCCGGCCGGCCGCGGCCCGGCACGCCCGGCGACGCGACGGCCACGCCGGTGGGCGCCGTACCGACCGGGGCCCCACCGGCGGCGATCCCCGCCCCGTACGCGGCCCCCGGCCCCGTACGGGCGCCCGTCACCGCCGGCGACCGCCTGCCGCGCCAACCGCGCCACGCGGCCCCCGCGCCCCGGGCGGGACAGGGGCCGGCGCCCCTCCCCGTACGCGGCGAACGCCCCGACCCGCACGACCCCGTGGCCCCGACCCACCCCGGACCGGCCCGTCCCGACCCGGGCCACCCCGGGTCGGCCCGTCCCGAACCGGCGCGGTACCAGCCGGTCCCCGCGGACCACGCGCCATCCCCGCCGGTCCGCCCCGACCCGGTCCGCCCCGACCCGATCCGCCCCGACCCGATCCGCCCCGACCCGGTACGGCCCGCCGCGGAACCGCCCCCGCCCCCCGCCGACGACCCCGGCCACGGCCAGGACGGACGCCCCCGGCTGCCCAAGCGGCGCGCCCAGGAGCACCTCGTCCCGCAACTGCGCGACGAGCCCGTCCGGCGCCACCACGACGACCACGCCCTGCACGACCCGGGACTGATGGCGGCGTTCCAGCGCGGCATCGGCCTCGCCGAGGCCATGCCGCCGCCCTTCCCCGCCCCGTCCGCCAGCCCCGTCGAACCGCAGCGACAAGACGAAGCCCACAAGGAGTAGATGCACCATGGCGAGCGATGTGCCGAACGGCCACGCCCCCGATCTCGACTGGCTGCTCGGCGGCCTGGTCCAGCGGGTCCCCCACACCCGCAGCGCGGTTCTGCTCTCCTCGGACGGCCTGGTGAAATCGGTGCACGGCCTCGACCCCGACAGCGCCGACCACATGGCGGCCCTGGCCTCCGGCCTCTATTCGCTCGGCCGCAGCGCCGGAGCCCGCTTCGGCGACGGCGACGAGGTCCGCCAGGTCGTCGTCGAACTCGACAACACCCTGCTGTTCGTGTCCACCGCCGGCTCCGGCACCTGCCTCGCCGTCGTCGCGGGCCGGGGCACGGACGCCGCGGTCCTCGGGTACGAGATGGCGATGCTGGTCAAGAGCGTCCGGCCGTACCTCGTCACACCGGCCCGGCGGACGGCCGCCGTGCCCGCCGCCCCGGGGCGCTGAGCCATGCCGTTCCGACAGGACGGGCCGTGGCTCGACGACGCGGCCGGCCGCCTCATCCGCCCGTACACGGTGAGCGGCGGCCGCACCCGGCCCACGGCCGCGCTCGACCTGCTGTCGCTCGTCATGGCCACCGGGGCGGCGCCGCCGGCGCCCCTCGGCCCCGAGCACACCACGGCCCTCGGCCTGTGCGAGGGGCCGACGTCGGTCGCGGAGATCGCCGCGCACCTGCGTCTGCCCGCGGTCGTCACCAAGGTGCTCCTCTCGGACCTGGTGGACTGCGGAGCACTGACCGCGCGGCAACCCCGACCCCACGACCACACCACCGACCGTTCCCTGCTGGAGGCAGTGCTCGATGGCCTACGACGACGGCTCTGAACCCCGGGCCGTGACCGAGGACGTCTTCCCGACCGCCCTGAAGATCCTCGTCGCGGGCGGCTTCGGGGTGGGCAAGACGACCTTCGTCGGCGCGGTGAGCGAGATCGAACCGCTCAGCACGGAGGAACTGCTCACCCAGGTGAGCGCCGCCACCGACCGCCTGGACGGCATCGAGTCGAAGACCACCACGACCGTCGCGATGGACTTCGGCCGCATCAGCCTCGACCCGCGGCACGTGCTGTACCTGTTCGGCACCCCCGGCCAGGAACGCTTCTGGTTCATGTGGGACGAGCTGTCCGAGGGGGCCCTCGGCGCGGTCGTCCTCGCCGACACGCGCCGCCTGCAGGAGTCGTTCTCGGCCGTGGACTTCTTCGAGCGGCGCGGCATCCGCTTCGTCGTCGCCGTCAACGAGTTCGACGGCGCCTACCGCTACGACCCCGAAGAGGTGCGCGCCGCCATCGACCTCAGGCCGGAGGTGCCGGTCGTGCTGTGCGACGCCCGGGTCGCCGCCTCGGGGACCCAGACCCTCGTCACCCTGGTCCAGCACCTGCTGACCACCGATCCGGCCCCGGCACCGGCGCCGAGCTACGGAGCACCCGCATGACCTACGACCCGACCGGGCACCTCCTCCTCACCCCCGTCGACCAGGAGGCGCCCGCCCGCGTGCGGCGACTCCGCCAACTGGGCCTGGGGGAACGCCCCGAGCCCGCGTTCGACGCGTTCGCCGACCGGCTCGCCGAGGTGACCGGCGCGCCCTACTCGATGGTCAACTTCATCGACGAGAACCGGCAGTTCTTCGCCGGCCTGCACACTCCGACGGGCACGCACTCGGGCACCCACTCCGGCCCGGACCTCGCCGCGGCCGGCGGCGCGGTCGGCCGCTACATGGCCCGCGACCACGGCTACTGCCCGCACGTGGTGGTCCGCCGCAAGGCGCTGGTCCTGGAGGACGTCTGCGACTACCCGCGGTTCGCCGGGAACCCGGTCGTCGACGAGATCGGCATCCGCTCGTACCTGGGCGCGCCGCTCATCGACCGCACGGGCACGACCCTGGGCACGATCTGCGTCGTGGACACCGAGCCCCGGCCGTGGGGGCGGGCCGGCCTGGAGACCATCAAGTCGCTCGCGGCGGAGTTGGTGGAGCAGATCCACCGCCGCGAGGACAGCCGCGTCTGACGCGTTCCGCGCGGCGTCCCCGAGGGTGCACGGGACCCTCGGGGACGCCGCGTGTCCGGATCCGGGCCGCGCCCCGGTCCGGTCCGGCTACGGGACCGGCTCCATCCGTACGACGTCCGCGAGTCGTTTTGACCACTGGCCCTTCGTCGTGCCGAGTGCCACTTCCGCGAGTCGTAGCAGTTGGACGTCGGAGGTGCCGGCCGGGGCGAAGAGGTGGTGGGCGTCGCGCAGGTAGCGTTCGATGGGCCGGTCGGTGAACAGTCCGGCCGCCGCGTGGATCTCCATCGCGTTCCGTGCCGAGTCCAGGGCCCACTCGACGTTGACCAGTTTCGCGTTCATCAGCTCCGCGTCGCAGGGCAGCCCCTGGTCCAGCAGGTGCACGGCGTGGTAGGCGGTGAGCCGGGCCGTCATCAGCCGCGACTGCAACTGGCCCAGCTTCAGCTTCACCGACGGCAGCGCGTGCAGCGGCTGGCCGTAGCGGTGGCGCTCCTCGCAGAAGCGGGTGGTCTCCTCCAGGATCGCCTGGTGCAGGCCCAGGGAGACCGCGGTCAGGTTCGCCCGCCCGTACAGCACGCTGGAGGAGTACGCGACGGCCAACCCGTTGCCCTCCTCGCCGAGCCGGTTGGCGACCGGAACGCGGCAGCCGTCGAAGGACAACTCGCCGAAGCCGAAGCCGTGCAGGCCCATCGTCGGCCTCTCGCCACCGACGTGCAGGCCGGGCCGGTCGGCCTCCACCAGGAACGCCGTGAGCCCCCTGGGGCCGGGGCCGGTGCGCACGACGACGCCGTGCAGGTCCCCGACGTGGCTGTTGCCGACGAAGACCTTCCGGCCGGTCAGGACGTAGTCGTCGCCGTCGCGCACGGCGGTGGCCGCCATGCCCAGCACGTGGCCGCCGGACTCCGGCTCGGTCACCGCGATCGTGGGAAGGCACTCACCGGCGGCTATCAGCGGCAGCCAGGTCTTCTTCTGCTCGTCGCTCCCGAAGTGCAGGATCTTCGCGACGCCCAACTGGGACGCCTGCACCATCGCGCCCATCGCCGCACTCACACGGGACAGCTCCTCGATGATGATCGTCTTGCCGAGATGGCCGACGCCCATCCCTCCCAGGTCCGTGCCGATCGTCGCGCCCAGCCAGCCCTGGCGGGCGATGAGCCGGGACAGTTCGTGGTGCACGGAGCGGGCCGCCTCCATGGCGGGAATCCGTGGCCGGACCTCGGCCTCCGCGAAGTCTCTCACCTGCTGCCTGAGTTGGTGGTGCAGCCGACCGGCGAAATAGCCGTCCATGCGAGCCCTCCTCTGCGAAACGCCTGCTCGTGTGGGTGTTCGAGCAGGTGGTGCATCGGTAGCGCTCCCCTCCCGAGCAGGCAGACACCTCATGGTGTTGATCTCCCGGGGGCGGTTCAACACGGTCCTGAACATTGTCCGAAACAAGATCCATTGACGTTCGAAGAGGGCTGTGCATGGCGTCGGGTCGGGCGGCCGTCCCTCCGTGGGGCATTCCCCGCCTGCCCTCCTGCCACATGCCAAGGGCAAGGGTGCGGCGGCGGTGCCGGGCCGAACGTTCCGCACAAATGTGCGGCCCTCCGATCGGCCGCCGGAGTGGACCGAAGGGCCGGAACGCGCCGTCCGGCGCCGGACGGCGACCTCCCCGGCGCCCGGCGCCCGAAGCCGGGGGAGGCGCTCGGATGCACGAGAGGGCGCATCCAGTGCGCGCGGCCTTCGGGGCGTGCGCCCCGGCGGCCCCGACACGCGCCCTCCGCCGAAGTGGTTAGTGATCACCGCTCGGAGTGCGGTATTGTTCTCATGCACGCCGGGCCGGGGAAACCCCAGGTCAGACGGGCATCGGGACGTGGCGCAGCTTGGTAGCGCACTTGACTGGGGGTCAAGGGGTCGCAGGTTCAAATCCTGTCGTCCCGACTCGAAAGAGTCGCAGGTCAGAGGCCGTTTCGGAGTAATCCGAAGCGGCCTCTTGATTATTCTTGGGGGTCGGTGGGGACCGGTGCTCCCCGACCGGCGTCAGCAGGCGACGACGATCGGGGCGGGAGAGTCCCCCCGGTGCTCGCCGACGGTCCGGGGCGGTTCACGCCAGGTCGTGGGCGAGCGTACGGCCGGCGACCCGGCCGGAGAAGATGCACCCGCCGAGGAAGGTCCCTTCCAGGGCGTTGTACCCGTGTACCCCTCCGCCGCCGAATCCGGCTGCTTCTCCCGCCGCGTACAGACCGTCGAAAGTCGTCCCGTCCGGCCGCACGACCTGCGAGCCGAGGGTGGTCTGCACTCCGCCCAGTGTCTTGCGGGTGAGCAGACGCAGTCGTACGGCGACCAGTGGACCGTGGGCCGGGTCGAGCAGGCGGTGCGGAGCGGTGATCCGGACCGCTTTCTCCGGCAGGTACGCCCGTGCGTTGCGCACGGCCATCAGTTGCATGTCCTTGCCGTAGTCGTTGGCCACCTGCCGGTCGCGGGCCACCACCTCCCGCTCCACGCGCGCGTAGTCGAGGAGTGGTTCGGGCGTGAGGGCGTTCATGCCCTCCACCAACTCGGAGAGCGTACGGCTCACCAGGATGTCCTCGCCGTTCTCGATGAACGCGCGTACCGGCGCCATCGTGCTCTTCTTGAACCGTTGGAGCAGAAGCAGGCAGTTCTTGCCGGTCAGGTCGGGGTTCTGATCGGATCCCGACAGTGCGAACTCCTTGTCCACCATCGAGTGGGTCATGATGAACCACGAATGGTCGTGACCGGTCGACCTGAGGTGCCGCAGCGTCGCCAGGGACGCGTGGCTGGGGAACAGCGGCGGGGGAAGCCGCCGCCCCGTCGCGTCGAGCCACAGGGGCGACGGGCCGGGCAGGAGACGCACCCCGTGGCCGGGCCACACGGGAGCCCAGTTCTTCATGCCCTCGTTGTAGAACCACATGCGGTCGAGGTTGACCACCGAACCGCCGGCGCGCTCGGTGATCTGCAGCATGCGTCCGTCGACGTGCGCCGGCACACCGGTGAGCATCGTCGCCGGCGCCGGGCCGAGGCGGTCGGTCGGCCAGTGGGCGCGCACGAGGTCGTGGTTGGCGCCCATGCCGCCGGAGGCGATGAGCACCGCCTGCGCACGTATCTCGAACCTCCCGGTCTCCTTCCGGGAGGAGGGCACGCCGCGCGGCTCCCGCGAGGGCTCCAACACCGCTCCCCGCACGCCGACCGCGGCCCCGCCCTCGATGACGAGTTCGTCCACCCGGTGCCGGTACTTGAAGGTGACCAGTCCGCGCGTGGCGGCGGCGAGCACCGGTTTGCGGAACGTCCGCACTACTTCCGGTCCGCTTCCCCAGGTGTAGTGGAGCCGGGGGACGGAGTTGCCGTGACCGGTCGCGGTTCCCTCCCCCCGCTCGATCCACCCGACGAGGGGCAGCAGGCGCAGCCCGAGCCGGTACACGTAGTCGCGCTTCTCCCCGGCGGCGAAGTCCACATAGGCCTCGGCCCACCTGCGGGCCCACCGGTCCTCACTGTCGCGGTCGTGCCCGGCCGAGGCCAGCCAGTCGGACAGGGCCAGTTCACGGGAGTCCTTGATGCCCAGCAGGCGTTGCTCGGGACTGTCGACCAGGAACAGGCTGCCCTCAGCCCAGAAGGCCTGGCCTCCGAGGTTGTTCTGGTTCTCCTGGTCGACGATGACCACGCGCCGTCCGGCGCGCGTCAACTCGTATGTCGCGACCAGACCGGCCAGGCCCGATCCCACCACGATCACATCGGCTTCGGTGTTCACCGTCGCAGTCCTCCTTCGGCCGCCGCCGCCCCGGTGGAGTGGGCGAGGAAGGGGCGGACGGCTTTCAGCAGTTCACCGGCGGCCTCCGCCGGCAGCAGGTGGCCGGCGCAGGGGACCAGCTTCAGACGCCCGTCGCGCAGGCGGCGCCGGGCGGCGATCCCCTGCCAGAAAGGTATGAAGAGGTCCTGGAGGCCCCAGACCACCAGGGTCGGCATCGGCAGTTCGGGTAACCGCCCGAGGAGAAGGTTCTTCTGTCCCAGCGGCCCCACCGAGGAGCGCTGCGAACGCAGGGTGGTGGGCAGGGCCTCGGGTGAGGAGACGGCCTTGGTCTGGCTGGACCACCAGGGGCGCGGGACGCGCCAGGGGCGGCAGGCCGATATCACCGCCACCGAGACCACGAGCAGGCGAGGTCCGAAGGTCAGGCGGGGGATCAGCCACTTCGTCAGGTCACCCAGGGGCGTGACGGCCAGCACCACCATGGCCGGGTTGATGGCGCGCCCCATGCCGGCGGAGTCCACCAGGACGAGGGACGGCACGTGGTCCGGTCGTTGCAGGGCCATGTGGACGGCCACGGCGCCTCCGAAGGAGTGCCCCACGACCGCGGGCCGCTCCGCGCCGACCGCTCGGGCGAACTTCCACAGGAAGGAGGCCATCGCTTCGGGACCGGCGCTCCGGATCGGTTCGCTGTGGCCGTATCCCGGCAGGTCCACGGCGATGGTCCGGTGGCTTCCGGCAAGGCCCCGGAGAATGTCGTACCACTGTTCGGAGACGCTGCCTTCGCCGTGTATCAGCAGCACCGGGTCTCCCCGCCCGGCTTCGAGGTACCGGACCGCTGTTCCTTCTACGTCGGTCCAGTGCTCCGCCACTTTTTCCCTTGGTGCGGCGGGGGGTTTGTTCATTACGGTGTCCCGTCTCGTGTCGTGGGCGTGGGTGTGGCACGTTCCAGCGTGATCGAATGCCGTACCGCCGGAGGAAACGACGTGTTTTCTTCAATGCCGGGCCACGGTGGATGGGTTGATGACCGGCGGACTGCGGGTGAAAGGGGGCCGAGCTCGGGCCGGAGCGGGCGTTTCCCGTGCGGAAGTGGAACGGAAGTCGTGCGGCGAGACCTGAAACCACATCCCCGTGCACCCACCGCGGCGTCCCTTTCCGATGGGCCGGGTGTGCGGGTGTACGGCACCCTAGTTTCGGATTGTCGACGCCGGCAGGCGCACGGGGCGGGGCCGGAAGCGGCCCCGCCCCGTGGCGTGCACGCCTGCGCGTGCCGCGGCATCCGCGCGCGCACACCGCCGGTGCACCGCGGTGGCCGTACCGGGCGCGGCCCGGCCGGCGACGCACGGCAGGCGGACGCCGGCCCGCGGTGACGCGCGCGCCGCACCGGTCGCGCGGGGCGGCCCCGGCGCGGAGGCGCCTTCCACTGCCGCGTCACCGCACGGCTCTCCCGGCCCGGCGTCCGGCGGACCGGTCCTCGCGAGGCTTGCACGGGGGACGCCGTACCGCGGGGCGGGCCGGGGCCCGGCGCATGCCGCACGACGGGCGGCGCGGTGGTCCGCGCGCGCGTGCGTACGGTCACCCGGCCCGTGTCACCGGTGGCCCCTGGTGTGACTCGTGGGACACGTCGTGAGGGGGCACGCGTTCCGAAGTGCATACCGACGAGTACTACTCACCTAGCATGTGCGCCAAAGGATGCCAGTAGCCTTCTATGCGCCCCTGCAGCAGGGTTGCCCCGAACGTACGTCTATCGTCCACTAGTGCCAATGACCAATCATGTGTCATGGCTCGTCACCATTGTCGACCGAGTCGTGATGGGGTGGGTGGGGACCGTGTTCCGGGCGAGGAGGGGCCGCTGGACCCAAGAAACTGTTCCATCCGCCTTTTACGCCACCGGGCAGCGCGAGGAGCACCCCCGTTTCTTCGGCTGTCGGGACAAACGAGGCACGCCGATTCCTGGGTCCGGTCGGGCCGGCGGCGGGCACCGGGGCGAGGAAGGCCCGAGCGGTGCGTGCGTACGGCAACCACGGGCGGGTCGGAAGAAACGCCGCCCGGTGTGCCGGGAGGACGACGCGGATCCGTCGCTCTCGAATTCCGGGCCTGCGGCCGAAGGGACCGTGGCCGCAGGCGCCGCGGCGAATGAGCCGCCGCCTCGGGTCCCGCCCGTCCCACCGGGTGAAAGGGCTTCGCGCCCCGTCGGACCGTTCCGGCGTTGTCGACGGCGGGTGAACTCGGGGACCACGCGGCGCCTTCGCGGCACCAAGCGTGTCCACTCGCCTGAAGGCCAATGGCTCGGAAAAAGAACGGATGAAAATCCAGAACGCGGCCGCTGGATCGACGCGGATGCGGACGGCACGCATCTTCGATGTGAAGTGATGTGACGGTGGGTCCATCGAATCAAATCGATTCTGGTTAGTTCTTGCGATGCAGGCGGCCAACCCGCCGAAATCGATATCTGCTTGCCGTTGGATGCGTCCGGAATCGGCCCATCCGGAATTGGCCAAAAGCCCCTGGCAGGGCTGTTGCGGCTCGGCGACGGGTACCTATCCCCGATACAGGTCCTGAGAAGGAGACGTGAATATGGCCGTAGCACCGCGTGCTGGCCGTGAGGCCAACGAACGGCTGAGGGCCGTGATGGAAGAAGCGGGATGTTCGAATACGGGACTTGCCCGCCGGGTCAATACCTGCGGTGCCGAGCACGGACTCGATCTGCGCTACGACAAGACGTCGGTGGCGCGGTGGCTCCGGGGCCAGCAACCCCGCGGTCGCGCCCCCGCCATCATCGCCGAGGCGCTGGAGCGCAAGCTGGGCCGTACGGTGACCGTCGACGACATAGGGATGAGCACGGGCCCGGGGCTGGCCCCCACCGTGGGACTGCGGTTCGAGCCGACGGTGGCGGGCGCCCTCCAGCAGGCGTGCGCACTGTGGCGCAGCGACACCAAGTACAGCGGTCTGGTGACCAGGGAGCGGCTGGCCACCTCCGTGCTCGTCCAGGCCAGCCGCGATTGGCTGATCGCCGAGCCGGACCCCAGTGTCGCGGTCAAGGGCGTCCCCGCGGTCGGCCCGGCGGACATCGAGGTGGTGCGGGCGACCACCGCCGCCCTGACCGACCTCGACCACAGCTTCGGCAGCGGGCACATACGCCCGGTCGCCGTGCGCTACCTGGACAGCGTCGTCTCCGGGCTGCTCGCGGGCCCGTACCGGGAGTCGACCGGGCGGCTCCTGCTCGGCGCCGTCGCGCGGCTGACGGAGCTCACCGCCTACATGACGGTCGACACCGGGCAGCTCGGACTCGCCCAGCGCTATTACATACAGGCGTTGCGCCTGGCGCAGGCGGCGGACGACCGCGTCTTCGGAGGCTATGTGCTCGCGTCGGGGATGGGGCACGTGGCCCTGCTGCTCGACAACCCCGGCGAGACCGTTCAGCTCGCGAAGGTGGCCCGGGAAGGAACGCAACGACGGACCACTGCGACCTCTCGGGCGGTCTTCTACGCCGCCGAAGCCCGCGGCCACGCCCTTCTGGGAGACGCGGGCGCCTGCGAGAAGGCCGCCGACCAGGTACTCGAAGCGCTGAACGGTGACGGTCCCGACGCGCACGAGCGCCAGGAAGGGATCCCCCACGTCGACCGAGCGTACCTGGCGCAGGAGTTGGCGCACTGCTACCAGGACCTGGGCCGGCCCGAAGCCGCCGTCCGGTGGGCGCAGGAGGCGCTGCGGGAAGGCGCGCCGAAGGCCCGGCGCCGCGCTCTCAGGCTGCTGCTCCTGGCATCGGTGGAGCTGCAGCTCGGGGAGGTGGAGCGGAGCTGCGGCACCGCGGCACAAGCCGTGGAGGTGCTGGGCGGGGTGCGCTCCGTGCAGTGCGCCAGACGCCTGGAAGCCTTCCGCGGTCGCCTGGAGGCGCTGGGGCGGCATGAGGAAGCCCACCGCCTCCGTCCGGCGGACGAGCACTGACCACGGCTCCCTCCCACCCGCGACCCCACGGTCGCCGAGCAGCCGAGGGACTGCCGTTGCCCGACCGGCCACCAGGCCGTCGTCGACGCCGGCACCCGCCCGGGCCCCGTGGTCGGCCGGCCGCTGCCGGGCAGCCGCGACGGCCGCGGGGCATGGGCGCCGCCCGGTGCGAAGGGCGTCGTCGACCTGACCACGGTGATCGCGGACGGCGGTCGCCGGGGCACCGCTCCGGCCCTCCCCACCCTTGCGAACGCGGCCGGGCGGGGGCGTCCGGCCCGGAAGGAGGGACGCCACGCCTCCCCTCACGAGGTCCGCCCCGCGTCAGGCACGCCTCCGCGCGGACGAGCACCTGGAAGATCCTCCGGGGCTGCCGCCTCAGGGGCGACGGTGCGCTCGGCACCGCCCGCCTGCACGACCTCACCCCGCCACGCGCCGTGGGAACCGGCACATCAGCGGCGTACGACGCCGACTTCACCCGTACGCGGTCCACTTCGTGCGCGTCCACGCGTTCACGCGTCCCCCGTGCTCCCGGACGGGCCCGGCGGTGAAACCTGACGGAGCCCTCCTGAGCGGAGCCCCCGTACCGCGGGTACCGCGCCGTGAGCCCATGGGACGATCGAGGTTCGGCAGCCCTTCCGGTGGGGGAGCCCCGTCGTCCTGCCGGGTCCCACGGACCTGGACCTGGCGGTCGGCGCGGACATCCCGCAGGGGGAGCCCCGTCGTCCTGCCGGGTCCCACGGGTGCGGCCGGAGCGGAGGCCGCCCCGCCGGTCGGGCCGGAGGAGGAACCCGCCCGCAGTCGAGCGGGTCACGGTGCCCGACCGCGGGCGCGGACCCGTCAGGCGACCCAGCGGGCCCTGTCCGGCCTGTTGATGGCCAGGCGCTTCAGCGCCGGCGGGACGTCGTACCGGCCGGTCACCGCTTCGATCAGGACGAGGCGGTGGGGGGTGGCCGCGGCCCGGGCGAGCGCGCGGTCCAGCGCGGCCGGGGAACGGGCTTTCAGTACCAGGGGGTGGGAGACGCCGAGGGCGGCCGGTACCTTGCCCCAGCGCCACCGGGCGACGTCGTTGTACTCGGCGCGGAGACCGTGGGTGATCCGCTCGATGGTGTAGCCGTGGTTGTTGACCAGGATCACGATCGGCTTGAGGCGGTAGCGGCTGATGGTGCCCAGTTCCTGGGCGGTGAGCTGGGCCGCGCCGTCGCCGACGATCAGCACTCCGCGGCGGGAGGGGTCGGCGAGCTGTGCTCCCAGCAGCGCGGGCAGGCTGTAGCCGATGGACGCCCACATCGGTTGTGCGATGAACCGGGCTCCGCGGGGGAAGCGGCGGTCGGCGATGCCGAGCATGGAAGTGCCGTCGTCGGCGACGACCGTGTGGCCGGGACGGATGGCGTCGCCCACCGCCTCCCACAGGGAGGACTGGGTGAGCGGGCGCAGGGAGCGGTACGGCCTCGGCCCGTGGGCGAGGATCCTCCCGGGGGCCACGGCCGGGAGGGCGGGGACCCGGCGTGCCGGCGCGGCCGGCCCGCGGCGTCGGGCGCGGGCGGGGGCCATGGCGAGGTCACCGACCAGGTCCGTCAACACGCCCAGTGCCGCGGCCAGCGGCACGTCCGGGAAGGCGACGCCGTCCACCGCGGCGGTCGTGGGCCCGAGGTCGATGCCCGCGGCGGGATCGAAACGGTGCGTGAACTTGCCGGTGGTCATGTCGGCGAGCAGCACCCCGGCACGGATCAGCAGGTCGGCCCTGTCGACGGCGAGACGGACCCGCTTCTCGCTCATGGCTCCCGCGTACAGGCCGAGGAAGCCGGGGGCGCTCTCGTCGACGACGGTCTTGCCGGTGGCCAGGACCGCGTGGGGGAAGGCACCTGCCCGCAGCAGACCGGCCAGTTCGGAACGGGCCTTGAACCGGTCCACGAGGAAGTCGGCCAGCACCACGACGGTGTCCGCGGCGGCGAGCCGGGCCCGGGCCGCGGCACGGAAGGCTTCGAGGCTGCCCGGGTCGGCGGCCCACCCGCGGGGGAGCGGTGGCGGGCGGTGTGACCGGACGGTGGCCAGGGCGACATCACGGGGCACCCGGAGGTAGCCGGGGCGGCTCTCGTTCAGGCAGGCCGCCAGCACCCGGTCGATCTCGGCGAGGGCGTTGCCGGGCCGCAGGACGGCATCGGCACAGACCACCTGCCGGTGCGCGCGGGCGAACCGGTCGAAGTCCCCGTCCCCCATGGTGTGGTGGACCACCAGCCCGGCGCGTTCGGAGGCCTGCGTCGGTCCGACGACGATGTGGAGCAGCGGGACCCGCTCGGCGTAACTGCCGGCCACCCCGTTGATCGCGCTCAGCTCCCCCACGCCGAACGTGGTGAGGAGCGCTCCGAAGCCCCGCGTGCGACCGTAGCCGTCGGCCGCGTAGGCGGCGCCGAGCTCGCTCGCGGTTCCGATCCACTTCACTTTCGGGTGGGCGAGCACACGGTCCAGGACGGGGAGGTTGTAGTCACCCGCCACACCGAACAGGTGGTTCACCCCCACGCCGCTCAAGCGGTACAGGAGGTGGTCGATGACCGTCTCGCCGGTTTTGGACGACCGGGGTTTCATGGGTGCCTTCCTTTCCTCGGGTGGCCGGCCGCGCCGCACGTGCCGGGGGAGAGCGGCGCGCCGTGAGCCTTCGGGTGCGGTGTCGCGGAGCGATCGGCGGGGTTCCGCGCCGGGGTGGACCGTGGTGGGCCACCGCCCGCCGCCCTGCCGTCACCGCCGGGCGCTGTGCCCGCCGGGCCGTCACCGTGGACGCGGTTCGGCTTTCGCCGGCAGGCGTACGGGGCGGTGGCGGAGGTGCGCCGGGCCACTCGCTCCCCGCGCCCCGGGCGGAGCGCGGGCGTGCAACGGGGGGGGAAGGGCTTCGGGGCCCTTCGCGGGGACACGTCCCACACGGCGGTGGGCGCGGGGAGGCCGGGGGGTCGGGACGGGTTCGCGGCAGGACGTCGCCGGGAGGGCCCCGTGGAATCGCTGCCGCGGGCACCGGGCACCACGTGAGACGGCCCTGCCCGGTTGTGCGGTCCCGGCCGAGCACCATGATGTCGACCATGGGAGAGACGTTGGCACGGCGTTTGGTGTCCGACCGGATGTGGGAGCTGTTCGCACCGCTGATCCCCGAGTTCGCCCCGCGGAGCCAGGGAGGCGGCACCGGCCCGCTGGACAGCCGCGACGTCTTCACGGCCGTGGTGTTCGTCCTCACCAGCGAGTGCGCCTGGCGCCGCCTGCCCCCTTCGTTCGAGGTCTCCCCGGCCACGGCGCACCGTCGCTTCGCCTCGTGGTCGAGGGCCGGGCTGTGGGGGCGGCTGCGGCAGGCGGTGCTGGAGTACGAGGAGATCGGCTGCGACCGGGAGTGGGCGATGGAGATCGTGGAGGCCGCGATGTCCCGGTGAGGTCCGCCGCCGCGGGGCCGTCGCCGCGGGCGGTCCGGAGAGGCCGTCGCCTCACCTGTCGGCATGCTCCGCCGACCTGGTGGCGGGCGCACTGCCGGGCCGCCTGTCGAGGCTGACGACGTCGAACCCGCCCTGCTCGTACTGGACCTGGATGCGGCGCTTGTCGTACTTGCCCACCGAGGTCTTCGGTATCTCCCCGACGACCGCCCACCGTTCGGGCATCATCCAGGAGTCGACGCGGCGGGCCAGGAAGTCCCGCAGCTCCTCCGGGTCGGCGCCGGTGTCCTGACGCAGCGACACGACCGCCAGGGGCCGCTCGCCCCAGCGCTCGTCGGGCACCGCGACCACCGCCGCTTCGGACACCGCGGGGTGCTCCATCAGCGTGTTCTGGAGGTGCACGCTGGAGATGAACTCGCCACCGGACTTGATGACGTCCTTGACGCGGTCGGTGAGGGTCAGGAACCCGTCCGGGGTTATCCTTCCGACGTCGCCGGTCCTCAGCCAGCCGTCCGGGGTGAAGTTCCCCTCCGGCCGTACCGGAAGGGCGCCCACGCCGCCGTGGTAGGCCGTGGTGATGTCGGGACCGCACAGCTGCAGTTCGCCCACGGACACGCCGTCGTGCGGCACGAGGGCCCCGTCCGGGTCGACGAGCCGGAAGCGGACCGACACCGGGAACCGCCCCTGGCTGACGCGGTAGGCCCACTCCTCGTCGGCGCCCACCCCTCCCGGAGGCACGGCCGCGCTCACCGCCCCGAGGGTCTCGGTCATTCCCCACCCGTGCAGGAAGTCGATGGAGTGCCGGTCCCGGTAGGCGGCCATCAGGGCGGGAGGGCACGCGGATCCCCCCACGAACACCCGGCGCAGGCTGCCGGTGTCGTACGCGTGGGTGTCCAGCTCCTCCAGCAGGGAGGCCCAGACCGTCGGCACGGCGGCGCTGAAGGTCGGCCGCCCTTGTTCGATCATGCGGGCGAGCGATGCGGTCCGGGAGTACCGGTCCGCCAGCAACAGGTCGGCGCCGGTGAGGAACGCGACGTGGGGGATGCTCCAGCCGTTCACGTGGAACATGGGCGCGATGGGGAAGAGGACGTCGCGCTGGCCGACGTCGTAGTGGCTCGGGGCCATCATCTGAAAGCAGTGCAGGTATATCGACCGGTGGCTGTAGACCACCCCTTTGGGGCGGCCGGTGGTGCCGGACGTGTAGCACATCGTCGCGGCGGTGTGCTCGTCGAGCCGCTCCTGCCAGGGGTAGTCGAGAGGACGGTCGGCGATCAGCTCCTCGTACCGGTGCACCTCACCGGCGAGCCCGGCGAGCGCCGCGCGTTCGCCGGAACCGGCGACGACGACGTGCCGCACCGCTCGGGGCAGGAGGCGCAGCACGGAGGCGAGCGCCTCGGTCAGGTCGGCGTCCACGACGATGACCTCGTCGCCCGCGTCCTTGAGGGTGTGGGCCAACTGCTCGGCCGGCATGCGCGGGTTGAGCGTGTGGAGGACGGCGCCCATCGCCGGAACCGCGAGGAACAGCTCCAGGTGGCGGGCGTTGTTCCACATGAAGGTACCGATGACGCTCTGCTCGCTCGACGGTCCGGTACCGGTGCGCACACCGAGCTGATCGCGGAGCGCGTGCGCCAGACGAGCGGCACGCTCACCCGTCTCCGCGTAGGTCCTGCGGTCGAATCCGTTTCCGTTCCACGTGGACACGGTGGAAGCGCCGTGGACCGTGGAGCCGTACTGCAGGACACGGGCGATGGTGAGCGGAGTGTCCGGCATGGTGCTGCGCATGGTGATCCTCCGGATCGGGTGTCGTGCCAGATGGAACGGATTGTCGGGCCCTCGTGAATCCGTAACGGCAAGGTATTTCCCCTCCGCTTCGCCTGTCGTCCTCCCCGCCGGTCTCGCGTGGTCGCCGACCACCGGACAAAGGACATGACTGCCACATGCCGTCGTGGTCGGTTTTTCCGCTGTTCCGCGCCCCGGCCCGCGGGCCTTCCCGGGACGTCCTCCACAAGGCCCGGCGACACCAAAAGGCGGGTGTTCGCGCGAGCGTTCCGCCCGGGACCGCGATTTCCCCGCAGTGCCCCACATGAGACACACGCCTGTTGTCGCACTGGTGGTGCGGGGGTGGGCCGGAGCCGGTACGCGCCCTGCCGTGCGCCGACTGCACCTTTGGGCGGTGAGCCGTTCCGCGGGCCACGAACACGCCTGCCGGCGGATCCGGCACGCCTCTACATTCCTTTCTCAGGAAACGGGCGAGCCGAATTCCCTGCCCGCCGCCCCCTCTGCCACCTGCCCGTCACAGGAACAGGCCCACCCCCCTGCGAAATCGAGTGCCGGTGCGATCGCCGGCCCGGCAAGGAGACACCCTGATGAGTCCGTGCGGCAGCGAGCCCTATGCCTACGACGACAACGACGTGGGGCCGGCCTCGGGAAACCGGCGCGCGAAGGTGCTCCGGCGCCTCCGCCGGGGGCGGCCGCGTCAGACGTCCCCAGCGGCCCTGTGGAGCCCGGAACCCGACGACCGGCGTTTCAGCGACCCGGCCTGGAGCTCCGACCCGAAGTACCAACGTCTTCTGCAGTACTACCTGACGTGGTCCCGATTGACCCTGGCCGCCGCCGAAGCCCCCTACCTGCCGGTGCGGCGCCGGCAGCAGTTGCAGTTCCTCGCCCAAGTCGTCACCGAGGCCCTGGCCCCCGTGAACTTCCTTCCGGGGAACCCCGCCGCGCTGCGCCGCGCCGCGGACACCCGGGGCGTGAGCCTGGTCCGCGGTTCGGGCAACCTCCTGCACGACGTGGTGCGCCGCCGGGGGCGGCCGGCCAAGATGCCGCCCGGCGCCTACCGGCTGGGAGAGGACTTGGCCGCCACCCCCGGCCGCGTCGTGTACCGCAACGAACTGATGGAGCTGATCCAGTACGAGCCCCAGACCGCAGAGGTGCACCAGGTGCCGCTGCTGTTCGTCCCCGCCTGGGTGAACAAGTTCTACATATACGACCTGGCCCCCGACCGCAGTCTCGTCGAGTGGGCGGTCCGCGAGGGCTTCACGGTGTTCGCCATCAGCCTGCGTGACCCCGAACCCGACCAGGCGGGGCTCGGACTGGACGAATACCTGCCGCAGGCCCCACTGCGCGCCCTGGATGTCGTACGGGAGATCACCGGGGCCCCCCGGGCCCATCTGGTGGGAGTGTGCGCCGGAGGGATGTTCGCGGCATCCGCGGCCGCCTGGCTGGCGGCGGGCGGCGAGGCGAGGGTGGCATCGCTGACCCTGTTGATGTCGGCACTCGACTACGCGGGTCCGGACGGCCGCGAGAAGTCGTCGGAGGCGGAGATAGACCTCCTGACCCGCATGCTCTCCAACAAGCGCGGCCTCGTCGACGGCAAGAAGATCAGCCTTCTCTTCGACCTGCTCAGGCCCAGGGAAACCATCTGGCAACCGCTCGTGTCCGGCTGGCTGATGGGCGACAGGCCGCAACCCTTCGACATCTGGGCGTGGAGCGAGGACGGAATAGACGTGCCCGACACGCTCTTCAAGCAGACCCTGCGGATCGCGGCGGACAACTCCCTGGCCCAGCGTCGATTGCGGATCGATGACAGGACCATCGATCTTTCCGCCGTCACGCAGGACGCGTTCGTGGTGGCCGGCTCCCGCGACCACATCATCCCCTGGGAAACGGTGTACCGGAGCGCCCGGCTGCTCGGCGGCGACGTCGCCTTCCACCTGGTGCCCTCGGGACACGTGGGAGGCATCATCAGCCCGCCACGCCCCAAGGCCGACTACCTCATCGGCGGGGACGGGCTTCCCCCGAGGCCCCAGGACTGGCTGGCCCGCGCCGCTTCACAGCACGAGTCCTGGTGGACGGCCTGGTCGCGGTGGCTCGGCCCCCGGTCGGGCCCGCGCGTCCCGAGCCGCACGACGGGCAGCGCGCGGTATCCGGCCCGCACCCCCGCACCCGGGCGTTACGTGCTGCCCGGTGACCGCGGGACCGCCGGCGGCCCGACCCGCGCGGCGTCCCCCCGCCGCCGCGTCCGCCGTCGCCGTGCCCGGCTCGCCCCGTCGTTCCCGCCCGCCGCCACCGGCGAGGCCGCCCACGGGTGGACGAACCCCCGCTGGAAGAACGCACCCGACCCCGAACGGCCGTCCGCGACGGCGTGAACCGCCCACCGGAACCACCGGCACGACGCAGGAAGACCCGTCTCTCCCAAGGAGGAGCACCATGCATTCCGTCGACCTCAAGGCACTCCTCACCACTCTCGGCTCGGACCCCTTCGACCACGAACGAGTCGCCCTGTTCCAGGATCCCGCCTCGGGCCTGAAAGCCATCGTGGCCCTTCACTCCACGGCCCTGGGCCCGGCCCTGGGGGGCACCCGCTTCCACGCGTACGACAGCGACGAGAAGGCTCTCGCCGACGTGCTGAAGCTTTCGCGCGGCATGTCCTACAAGAACGCCATGGCCGGACTCGACTTCGGCGGCGGCAAGGCCGTCATCATCGGGGACCCCGAACAGATCAAGTCCGAGGAACTGCTGATGTCCTACGGCAGGTTCGTGGACTCCCTCGGCGGCCGGTACGTGACGGCGTGCGACGTCGGCACGGACACGGCGGACATGGACACGATCGCCCGCACGTGCCGGTGGACCGCGACCCGCTCGCTGGAGAGCGGCGGCGGGGGAGACCCGTCGGTCTTCACCGCCCTCAGCGTGCTCCAGGGCATGCGGGCGGCAGCGCTCCACCGCTGGGGCACGCCCTCGCTCCGGGACCGGACGGTCGGAGTCGCAGGAGTGGGCAAAGTCGGCCGCCTCCTGGTGGAGCACCTCTTCGACGAGGGTGCCCGCGTGGCCGTCACCGACGTGCGCGAGAAGCCGGTGCGCCGCCTGGCGGAAGAATTCCCCCAGATCGTCGTCGCGGACGACACCGAAGCGCTGATCCAGCTCAAGGGCATGGACGTCTATGCTCCCTGCGCGCTGGGCGGGGCACTGGACGAAGCCGTCGCCGCGGTGCTCACGGCCGAGGTGGTGTGCGGCGCGGCCAACAACCAGCTGGCCCGTCCCGACGTGGAGCGCCAACTCGCGGACCGGGGAATCCTCTACCTCCCGGACTACGTCGTCAACGCCGGCGGGGTGATCCAGGCCGCCGGGGATCTGCGCGGGGCCACGCCCCAGCAGAGCATGACGAAGGTGGAGCGGATCTTCGACACGACGCTGGCCGTCCTGGAACGCGCCAGGGCGGAGGACATCCTGCCCGGTACCGCCGCCGACCAGATCGCCGAACAGCGCATCGCCACCGCCGCGGACGCGCGGACCGCGGCGGGAGGGCCGCGACCGCGGTGACCACACGGACGGAGGGGGCGTACCGGACCCGGACGGGCCCCGACCGCGGCGCCGGAGCGTACGCGTCGTCCCGTGGACGCTCCGCCGTGCCGGCACCACGGCCCGACCGGTCTTTACGGTCCCGATCCCCCATCCCCGATTCCCGGAGGAGGACGAGATGAGTGGCCTTCAGCAGCCGCGCCGGACTTTCCCCCCGCAGCACAGGGGGGTGCAGACACCCAGCGGCATGCCCTTTCACAAGTACGCGCCGTACGAGCCGATCGGGCTGGCCGACCGCACCTGGCCCGGCCGGCGGCTGACCGAGGCACCCCTCTGGTGCAGTGTGGACCTCCGGGACGGCAACCAGGCCCTGATCGACCCGATGGACGTCGCCCGCAAACGCGAGATGTTCGACCTCCTGGTGTCCATCGGCTTCAAGGAGATCGAGGTCGGCTACCCCGCCGCGTCCCAGGACGAATACGACTTCGTGCGGCACCTGATCGAGACCGACGCCATTCCCGACGACGTCGTCATCCAGGTCCTCACGCCGATCCGTGCCGAAGCCCTCGAACGCAGCGTCGCCGCGGTCCGCGGCGCCCGCAAGGCGATCGTGCAGTACATCATCCCGACCTCCACCGCCCAGCGCCGGGTGGTCTTCCGCGCCAGCCGCGAGGAGATGCTGGCGATGGCCCTCGCAGGCGCCCGGCAGGCAGTGCACCTGCAGGAGACGACACCGGAAACCGAGATCCTGCTGTCCTTCCTGCCCGAGTCCTTCACCCAGACCGAGCCCGACTTCGCCCTGGAGGTCTGCAACGCGGTGCAGGAGTACTGCGCCCCCCGTACCGACCGCACCCTGCGGATCACCCTGCCCGCGACCGTCGAGGCGTACCCCCCGCACGAGTTCGCGGACCGCGTCGAGTACATGAGCCGGGAGCTGGCGCACCGCGACCGCACCATCCTCACCGTGCACCCGCACAACGACCGCGGCAGCGCCGTCGCCGCGACCGAGCTGGCACTGCTGGCCGGCGCCGACCGCGTGGAGGGCTGCCTGTTCGGCAACGGTGAGCGCACGGGCAACGTCTGTGTGCCCACCCTGGCGATGAACCTGTTCTCCCAGGGCATCGACCCCATGCTCGACCTGCACGACTTGGACGGCATACGGCGGGTGGCGGAGAAGTGCAGCCAGCTCCCGGTCTCCAGTCGCCACCCCTGGGTGGGCGAGTTCGTGTTCACCTCCTTCGCCGGCACGCACCAGGACGCCATCGCCAAAGGTCTCCGTGCCCGTGAGGAGGAGGACGCCGACGCCTTCTGGGACGTGCCCTACCTCCCGGTCGACCCCCGCGACATCGGCGGCAGCTACCAGGCCCTGATCCGCATCAACACCCAGTCGGGCAAGGGCGGCATCGCCCACCTGCTGCGGAGCACCCAGGGCGTGGTCCTGCCCAGGAGGCTGCAGATCGACTTCGCCCACGTCATGCAAAAGCTCTGCGAGAAGCAGGGCGGTGAGGTCGGCGCGGACGAGCTCTGGCAGACCTTCGTGGACCGGTACGTCACACCGGGTACGGAGGTAGGGCGGGGAGCCGCGGCGGGCGGTCCGGAAACGACCTTCGACCTCGACCGGTGCCCCGGCGACTGGCGCGAACGGGCTCAGCACCTGCTCGCCACTCTGCTCACACCGGCCACGGTGCGGGACCTCATCGTCGACCGGCGCGAGGGCCGCGCCGGCCACGTCGCCTTCTGCGAGGTCGTCCAGGGTACGGACACGCGTGCCCTGTGGGGGGTGGGCCTCCACGCGGACGAGGCGGAAGCCGTCCGGGGCGCGGTGCTGGCGACGGTCCGGCGGGCCCGGTCCGAGGAGCCGCGGACACGGAACGCCCCGGCCGCGTCCCTGAAGGCGCCCGCCCCGTGAGCGGCCCGGAGCTCCGCGCGCCCCGCACCGCGCGCCCCGCACCGCGCGTCCCCTCCGCGGGGCGCGGGGCCCGCACGCCGCCCCGGTCACCGGGACCCTTCCGCCCGCCGCGCGCGGTGGACCGGAAGGCGCGCCGGGACGGACCGCGCGGTGGGACTCGGCGCGTGCGGACACCGCCGTACGAGCAGGCGCGCACGCCACGGGGCGAGCCCGCCCCCCGGACCCGCTCCATACGCCTTGCCGGCGCCGACGGGCCGCGCGTCACGGTGCCGTCACCCGCGTCACCGGCCGCCGGGGGAGGGCGCCGGCGTGACCCCGGGGAACGTACGGGTTCCACCGCACGGACCCGGGTCGCCTTCCGTGCGGGGAAGGTCCGGTTCCGGCTCGGGCACGCCCCTCCCCCCGCGGCCCACCGGTCGTCAGCAGGTGCGGCCCGGCGCCGGGAGAACCTCCGTTCGCTTTCCGGCGGCACCGCACCCCACCGCACCACACCGCACCCGGGCGCGCTGCGGCCCGCCCCGCACCGGACGAGACGGGAGACCACGATGAACAGAACCACCGCTGCACACGGGCAGACCGTGAGGGAACGCCGGATCGACGTGGGCGGGACATCGACCCGCTACCTCGAAGCCGGACGCGGAGACCCCGTACTGCTGATCCCCAGCGAAGGCTGTGCATCCGAACAGTGGTACGGAGTCCTCAAGGGGCTCGCGGACGGCTACCGGGTCATCGCCGTGGACCTGCCGGGCTACGGCTACAGCGAACCGGTCCCCGGCGCCGACCCGGCGGCCATGGCGGCGTTCGCGTGGAAGTTCGCCCGAGCGGTCCGTGCCGAGCGTCCCGTGGTCGTCGGGCACTCCTTCGGGGGTGCCGTGGCGGTGAACATGGCGCTGCAGCAGCCGGGCAGCGTGCCGTCCCTGGTGCTCGTGAGCCCCGCCGGTATGGGACGCGCCATCAACCCGGCGAAGCTGGTGCTGGCCCTCACACCCCTGGGCGACCTGACGAAGTGGCTGATCCCCCGTCTGCCCTTCGGGCCGCGCCTGCTCGTGACGGCGGTGGCGGCCGTGGGGTCCTGCCGCCCCTGGCGCATCCCGTCCCCCTGGTGGTCCAGCCAGGTCAAGGCCGTCTCCTCGCCCGGTGCCCTGTCCATGACGCTGCGCTCGCAGCGCACCTCGGTGGGACCGCTGGGGCAGAGGAACCTCCTTCTCGGGCGACTGCCGGAACTGCCGATGCCCACGTTGGTGGCCTGGGGCCTCCAGGACGTCCTGGTGCCCTTCTGGCAGGGGATCGCCGCCCGCCGCCGTCTGCATGACGGACGGCTGAAACTGGTCCCCCGCGCCGGGCACTTGGTACCGATGGAAGCCGCCGACGAACTGCTCAGGGCCGTCCGCCCGTTCCTCGCCCACTCCACGGGCGAGGGCGTCACCAGCGGCGGACAGACACCCGTGCACATGGGGTGACGCCCGCGGAGCACGTCACCACAGGCCCCGGGCCGTCGCGGCCCGGGAACCGGCCCGGGCACTCGGGGCGACCGCCCGACCGACCGTGCGCACGGCGCCGGGGGTCAGTGCGTACGGGGCGCGGCCGGGTCGCCGAACCGGACCGCGTGGAGGGCCCCGGAGGCGGAGGGCTCCTTGGGCGGCAGGGCGGCGACGAACTCCTCGAGGGCGCGGTCGAGCCGGGGCGCGGCGTCCCCGGAGACCGGGGGGAGGCCGTCGCCGTCGACGCCGATCGAGTGGTCGAGTACGAACGCGCCGCGGACGACGTGCCGGGCGCCCAGCGCCACCAACACCGGCTGCAGGGCGTAGTGGGGGGCGAGCGCGTGTGCGAGGCTGCCGCCGGTCATCACCGGCAGCACCGTTTTCCCGGCCAGCCCGGACTGCGGCAGCACGTCGAGGAAGGTCTTCAGCAGGCCGCTGTAGGCGGCCTGGTAGACGGGGGTGGCCACGAGGACGCCGTCGGCGGCGGCCACCGCGTCCAGCGCCCGGCGCATCACGGGGTGGTCGGTCCGCCCGGCCAGCAGCTCCGCCGCCGGCAGGTCCCGGACCCTCAGGTGCGCGGTGCGGAAGCCGGCACGGGACAGGCGCTGCACCAGGTGGGCGGCGACCGCGGCGGTGCGCGAGCGCGCCGAGGGACTCGCGGATATCGCGAGCAGGGAGGTCATCGGGGGCTCCTTCGCGGGCGACGGGACGGGTACGGCCGCCGGGGGGCTACCGGGGGACCGTGCGGGGCCGGGCGCGACCGGCCCCGTGCCGGTGGTGGCACGGGTGCCCGGTGCGGCGCGGGACGCCGCGCCGGCCCCCGGGGCTGTCCGCGGGTGCCCGGGGAGACCGCCGGGGCGGAAGCCCGTGCCGTGGTGCCCGCGGTGTGGCCGGGGCGCGGCGCGGGGGTCCGGCCGGTCACGGGCGGCACCTCCGGCCCGGCCGCCGGCGGGGTGTCCTCCGGCGGCCGGGGGTGGTCGCGGGGTCACTGCGCGGTCCACCCGCCGTCCATGACCAGCACCGAGCCGGTGAAGAAGCCCGCCTCGTCCCCGGCGAGGTAGACCACCGCCGAGGCGGCCTCCTCGGGGGTCGCGACGCGGCCGAGCGGGTGCAGAGCGGCGAACATGTCCGCCTTCTCCTGGCTCCCCCCGACCGTGGAGCGGTACATCGGCGTGTCCACCGATGCCAGCGCCAGGGCGTTGACCCGGATGTTCTGCCCGGCGTACTCCAGCGCGGCGGCCTTCGTCAGGCCGACCACCCCGTGCTTGCCGGCCACGTAGGAGCTGATCCCGGCACCGAATCCGACGACACCGAGCTGGGAGGCGTTGTTCACGATCACTCCGCCCCCTCTGCGCTGGAGGGCGGGGATCTCGTGCCGCATGGACAGGAACACACTGGTGAGCACCTTGCCGACGTCCTCGGCCCAGGTCTCGGGCTTCTGCTCCGCGATCAGCCCGGGGGTGCCGAGCGAGCCGGCGTTGTTGAAGGCGATGTCCAGCCCGCCGAAGCGCTCCTCGGCGGTGCGCACCGCGGCGGCGACGTCCTCGTCGACGGTGACGTCGGCGCGTACGACGGCCGCGGTGCCGCCGGCGGCGGTGATCTGCCCGGCGACCCGGTCCAGGTCCGCGCGGCGGCGGGCCGCCAGGACCACGGCCGCGCCTTGGGCGGCCAGCGCCTTCGCGGCGGCCTCGCCGATACCGGAACTGGCGCCTGTCACCAGGGCCACCTTGCCCTCCAGCCGGTGCCGGAGGGCGGTGCTGTCGGAGATGCGGTGCGGGAAGTGTGCGCTCATCGGTGGCGGTGCCGCCCGGTCGGGTCGGCCCTGCTCCCTTCGGACATGGGGTCGGTGGGGAAGGGGTGACGCGTGACGCGGGTGGGAGGCCAGGACTCGCCGGTACCGGTGTGAGTGCCGGTGCCGGTGCCGGTGCCGCTGGGCCTCCCGCGTCCGCCGTCGGGCGGGCCGTACCGGCCGGTGGCCGTACGGCCCCGTGAGCACCCGTGAGCACCCGTAAGCCCCCGTGAGCCGCGGCGCCCGCTCCGGCCGCCGGTGACCGGGGCGGACGCGCGGCTCGGGGTTCCTCCTCGCGGGGTGCCCGTACGGTACGGGCGTCAGGCCGGCGAGGTCTCCACCGCCGTCTCCGGGGACCCGGAGGCGGCCGTGGCGCGGTCCCGGTACCAGGCGTAGCAGCTCACGAGGATGCCGAGGACGGTGACCGCGGCGGCGGCGAGGTAGACGGAGCGCAGACCGGGGCCGTCGATGACCAGACCGCCCAGCCAGCCGGCCAGCGCGGCGGCGACCTGGTAGGCGGAGGCGTTCACCGCGATGGCCAGGGTCGGTGCCGAACTGGCGGTGTTCAGGACCCGGGTCTGCATGCCGGGGATGACGGAGAAGCCGAGCGCGCCGACGAAGAACACCATCACGGCGGCGGCCACGGTGCTGCCGCTAACCGCCCAGGTCAACAGCAGGCCCGCGGCGAGCAGCCCCAGCAGCGCGACCTGCGACGGCATCAGGGCCCGGTCGGACAGCCAGCCGCCGGCGAAGTTCCCGACCGCCGCGCCGACGCCGTACACGACCAGCAGCACCGCGACCGAGCCGGCGGCGAATCCGGAGACGTCGGTGAGCAGCGGCGCGAAGTAGGTGAACACCATCAGCAGGCCCATGTTGGCGACGGCGGTGATGAGGATCGCGAGCTGGACGTCCCGGCTGCGGAACACCCGCAGTTCGGCCACGGCCGAGCCCCCCGGTGTCGCGCCCGCCACGTTCGGCACCGACGGCAGCACCAGCAGCAGGCCGAGCAGGCACACGACGGCGATGACGCCGAAGGTGGCGCGCCAGCCGAAGTTGTTGCCGATGAAGGTGCCGAGCGGCGCACCGAGCATCATCGACAGGTTCATCCCGAAGGCCAGCTTGGACACGGTGGAGGCCTGCTTGCCCTCCGGGGCCGTGGACACGGCGATGACGACCGCGTTGGCGAAGAAGGTGGCGGTGATCAGCGCGGTCACGACGCGTGCCACGAACAGGACGGAGTACACCGGGGCCAGCGCCGAGGCGAGGTTCCCGATCACCACGATCACCATGAGGCCCACGATGAGCGGTTTGCGCGGGTAGCGCGCTGTGAGCGCGGTCAGCACCGGACCGCCGACGATCATTCCGATGGCGTACGCCGTGACCAGGAGTCCGGCGGAGGGGATCGACACCTCCAGGTCGTCGGCGACGTCCGGCAGGATGCCGGCGATGACGAACTCACCGGAGGTGATGCCGAACACGCACAGCATCAGGGCAACGAGCTTCAACGACATGCTGTCTCTTCTGATTCGGGGTGGACGCGACTGTCGCCCGCGGGGCCGGGCCCGACGCGCCGCGGTGGACGGCGCGTCGGGCCCCGGCCGGGGGTGCCCCGCGGGATGCCCCTCACGGGGCGGGTGGCGGGCCGGCGTAGCGGAACGCGTACGCGGAACCCAGCGCGATCAGGTGGTCGAGGTCCGGGCCGGCGAGGTCCTCGGTGGGCAGGGTGAGCGTCTTGGCGTGCGGCAGCTCCGCTTCCAGGAAGAGGTCGAACTGCGGGCGGCGGTCCGGTTGCGGTGTGGAGTGGATGGTCAGGAAACGAGCGTTGTCCGAAGTGGTCACGAAGCCGTGCGGAACGTTCCGCGGGACGATCATCGTGCTGCCGGCCTCGGCGACCTGCTCCTCGCCGTCGCAGACCATGCGCAGGGTGCCGTCCAGGACGATGAAGACCTCGTCCTCGTAGTCGTGGACGTGCAGCGGGGTGTTGTAGCCGCGGTTGCCGGTGTGCTGGACGACGGTGAAGGAGTTCCGGGTGGCCGAGCCGGGCACGCGTATCTGCGCCAGGCCGCCGAGCAGCCACACCGCGGTCTGCTCGGACTCCGGGATCAGGCGGCCCTTCTCGTCACGGGCCATGTCCGGGAAGGTCATGGTGTTCCTTTGCGTCGGTTCGTATCGGGTCGCTTCGGGTCGGCGTCGGGGCGGCTTCGGGTCGCGTCGGGTCGTGCCGGGAGGAGGGGCCGGGCGCGGCCGGTCACCCGCGGGGGACCGCCGGGGGGCCGGCGGGCGGGGGCGCCTGCCGCTCGCAACGGGCCACGAAGGCGGCCGTGCCCTCCGGGGTCGCCAGGGCCTGCCACATGGAGACCGGGTCGTGGAAGTTGCTGATGAACGCGTCGGCGACCCGCGGGTCCGCCGCGGCCCGTCGGAACAACCCCGCCACGTGCGGCTGCGGTTCGGCGAGGAAGGCGTTGCTCCACTCCACGACGTGGCGTGCGTGCTCCCACAGCCGGGCCGACGCCTCGCGGCAGAACCCCTCGTCGAACGGCCCTTCGCTGCCGGCGATGAGGCCGGCCAGCGCGAAGGCCGTGTACGAGCCGAGGTTGGCGCCCTGCGCGGTGAGCGGGTCGTTGGTGATCCAGGCGTCCCCGATGGCCAGCGCGCAGGTGCCGTCGTCCAGCCGGGTCCAGCCCCGGCGCACCACCGGTGTGATCCCGCCCTGGGCCAGTTCGCCGGGCGCGATCAGTGAGAACCCGGCCGTGTCGATGCGTTCGCGCAGCCGCGGGGCGTAGGCGGCGACCAGGTCCAGTACGTCCCGGTGGAACGCGGCGGGGTCGGCGTCGGCGTCGAAGTGCCGGGCGGCCTCCAGCGGGCCGCCGGGTATCGCCTCTATCGACAGGACGTCGGCCCGCCCGGCGGGGGAGAGGAACGGGAGCTTCAGTATCTCCCCCGCGCCGGGCAGGAAGTGGATGTCGACGGAGTGCGGCACCTCCTCGCCGATGCCGAAGTAGATCCCGGTGCACAGGACGCGCTGAGGGGCGGAGTACGGCGACCGCTCGGGGTCGGCGGGGAACAGCCGCCGCACCGACTGGTTGCCGTTGGCGACGACCAGCAGGTCGTGGCGGGGCGCGAGGTCCTCGACCGGGAAGTCCCCGATCACCAGCTCACCGCCGCGGTCGACGAACGCGGACAGCAGGTGCGGCAGGTAGATCCGGAAGTCCACCACGCTGGAGGGGGGCCGCAGGGCGCCGAGGAACTCCAGCGGCCGCGGACCGCCGGTGTGCATGGTGACCGCCCAGTGGTGGACCTGGGCGTCCGGGAAGTCCCAGTCGAAGACGCCGAGCTCCCGCTCCCGCTCCTGGGTGGGGCCGAACCGCGCGGGGAAGTTCCGTGGCCGCCCGGCCTTGAGCCGGTCGACGTCGTGCTCCGAGTACACCGTGGCCGGCACCCCCAGCTGCTGGAGCCGCAGGGCCAGTTGCAGACCGGAGATGCCGCAGCCAATGATGCCCACGCCGCTCATTTCGCCTCCTCCTCGGCGGACCCGCCGCGCAGCCGGTCGGCGAGCCAGCCCACGGCCTCCATCGTGAACCGGGCCGCCTCCGGCGACGCCATGGCGGAGGCGGGCATCAGCATGGGGTGCCGCATGCCCGCCTCGATCAGTTCGCCGATCTTCTTCAGCACCGTCTCCCGGCTGCCGGCCAGGACCTGGTCGGCGACCACCTCGTCGGGCACCGCGGCCAGCGCCCGGGTCACCTCCTCACGGGTCAGCAGGTGCGGCAGCAGGTCGACCAGGCCCTTGTACTCCTCGCCGAAGGGGTGCGCGGCACCGTGCGCGCGCCAGGCCCGCGCTCCCGCGTGCAGGGCCAGGAACCGGATCGGGGCGGCCCGCAGCAGGTCCTGGGCGGCGGCGTCGGACTCCGCCACCACGATCGGCACGCCGCCCGAGGGGAGGACGGCGTCGGGGTCCCGGCCCGCCTGCTCGGCGGCCGTGCGCACCACGGCCAGCCGCCGGGCGTACTCGTCCGGGGCCATCAGGTCGGAGGGGATCCACCCGTCGGCGTAGCGGCCGGCCAGGTTCAGCATGCGCTCGCGGTTCGCCCCCAGCCAGATCAGCGGGGTTCGGCCCGCCGGAGCGGGCAGGCCCATGAGGGCGCGGTCCAGGGTGAAGTGGCGGCCCCGGAAGTCGTGCGGGCCCTCGCCCGAGAAGAACATCCGCAGGACGCGCAGCGCCTCCTCGACCCGGCCCACCCGGTGGTCGTGCGGCACGCCGTACGGCACGAGGTTCTCCAGCGCGCCCGCCCCGATGCCGAGCACGGGTGCCCGTTCGGTGAGCTGGGCGAGGGTCAGCGCGGTCTGCGCCAGTACGGCGGGGTGCCGGCGGTGGGGGTCGGTGACCCCGATGGCGAGCCGGACCGGGCCGGCCAGCGGGGCGAAGTTGCCGAGCACGGTGGCGAAGTCGAGGCACCGGTCGGGGGTGGGCATGTCCGCGGCCAGGTAGCTGAAGTCGGTGTCCCAGGCCTGCCGGGGGAAGACGTTGATCAGGTGGTCGACCACCATGAAGGCGTCCAGCCGGGCCCGGCGCGCGACCTCCAGCAGCCCGCGTCCGGCCCCCACGTCTCCGACCGCGTCCCAGACGAGGCCGACCTTCACACTCATGCGGCGCTCCTCACTGCTCGTGCCTCCTCGATGAACCGGGCCGTGCTCTCCGGGCTGCGCACGCACCGCCACATGGCGTCCGGGCGGTCGAGCCGGGCGACGAAGGCGTCCGCCACCCGCTGGTCGGCCGCGGCGGCGGCCATCAGCGTGCCCACCTGGGGCGGCGGGGGGCCGACGAACAGGTTCGTCCAGTCGACGACGGGCTGGGCGGTCGTCCACATCCGCTCCGAGACCGCGCGGCAGAACGCCTCGTCGTACGGCCCGGGGTGCTCCCGCAGCGCGTCCGCCAGCTGGAAGGCCAGGGCCGAGCCGAGGTTGGCGCCCTGCGCGGTGATCGGGTCGTTGGTGATCCACGCGTCGCCCACGGCCAGCGCGTACCGGTCGTCGGCCAGCCGGGCCCAGCCGTGGCGGACCCCCGGCACCACCGCGCCCCGCATCAGGTCCACGGGCCGGGTCAGGGCGAACTCCCGCTCGTCGATCCGGGCGCGCAGGGCGGGCGCGTACGCGGCGAGCAGTTCCAGCAGTTCCCCGGCGAACCGGCCGGGATCCTCCCGGTGGTCCCGGTCCGTCACCGCGCTGAAGGGGCCGCCCGGCACCGCCTCGACGAGCACCGCGGTCACCCGCCCGGTGAACGAGTGGTACGCCGGGGCGTGGACCTCACCGGCACCGGGGACCATGTGCATGGTCATCCCGGGCTCCTCCGGGGACCGGACGCCGTGGAAGAGGCCGCCGACCAGGTGCCGCGGCGCGGAGTCGTACGGCGAGCGGGCCGGGTCGCGCGGGAAGACGTCCGTGAGCGCTCCCCGTCCGGCCGCCACGACGAGCAGCTCGTGCCGCTCGGCCAGCCGCAGCAGGTCGTCCCGGTCCGCCACCCGCTCGCGGACCCAGCTCCCGCCGCGCCGCCGGTACTCCTCCAGCAGCGCGGCGAGGTACATCCGGAAGTCGACCGAACTGGCGGGCCGGGGCAGCCGGGCGCGGAACGACGGCCCCCCGGGCGCCTCCACGCACATGTGGACCCAGGCGTTGTCGAACGTGCTCGACTCCCACGCGGTCAGACCGAGCGCCTTTTCCCGCTCCCGGGTGGAGGCGAACCTGGTGACGAAGTTCAACGGCGGCCCGCCGCGGATCTCGTCCGGCCCCTGGGCCGAGTACAAGGTGGCGTCGATGCCCGACTGCCGCAGCCGGAGGGCCAGGTGAAGACCGGATATCCCCGTGCCCACGATACCGATGCCCATGGTCTCACCCCACCCGCGCCGGGAACGGAATTCCTCCCGGGGCACTGCCGCCCGGAAATCCGGCCGGGCGGGTGGGGGAATACGGCGGAACGCGCCGGCCACCCACGGGGGTGGACGTGGAATTCGTCATGTGCGGGTACTTCCTTTCAGAGGGTCCGGGAAGCGGGGATTCGCGGTCCGTGAAGAGGAATGCGTGAGGCGACGGTTTCCGGAGGCGTGCGGCTTTGCCGGTCCACCGCCTCCTCGACCGTGGCGCGGCGCGCCGCGCGGCGTCACGGGAGGACCGGCGCCCGGGGGTGGTCCGGCCGCCGCGCCCGGCGGAGCGCTCCGGTGCCGTTCGGTGGGTCCCCGGGGCGTTCGCCGCGGGACCGCCGGGGACGGGGGACGCCGCCCGGCCGCCGCTTCCGCGCTCACGGCCGGTGTCCCCGACCAGTCGCCGTTCACACCACCTCCACGGAGCATTCGGGTACGGACACGGGCGCGGGACCGGGGGATCGGCCCGTGCGGGCGGGCGGTTCCCGGGGGATGTTCGACGATCACCGATGACCTGACAAACCGTTCGATGCTCTATGGCCGTGCGCGGTTGTCGCCGTATCGCCGGTCGGGCTCGTGCGGTCCTCCGCCGACCCTTCCGCACGCGATCCGGCGACCGCCCTCCGCGGAACGTGCCGGAGAGCGCCCTGCCGTGTGCGGGCGAATTCAGGACAGGGCAAAGGATCGGCGGACCGGTTTTCGGCCAATGCCCTCGCGCTGTACCGGAATCCCCGCAACCGGACCCGGGCTACGCCAGTTTCCCGCGAACCGGAGGGCTTGCGCAATGATCCATCGATTAGCATGCTTGATGGATGAAGACGCAACTGCAGTGGTAGGAGGCGTGGGGGATGGCCGGCGCGGAGGACCCAGCCGTTCATCAACTGCGGTCGCTGCTGGCGTTGGCCGAGGAACTGCATTTCGGCCGTGCCGCCGCGCGGCTGTACCTCACCCAGCCCGCCCTCAGCCAGCAGATCCGCACCCTGGAGCGGCGCCTGGGGGTCCAACTGTTCACCCGTACCAGCCGCAGGGTGCAACTGACCCCTCTGGGCCGCTCCCTGCTGCCGCTCGTGCGGAACGTGGTGGGGGCGGCGGACGAACTGCGCGACGCCGCTCGGCACTCGACGGCCGGGGCCGACGGGATGGTCCTGCGGATCGGACTCACCGACTGCGCCGCGACCCTGGCCGCCACGCGCAGCGTGATCGCCACGCTCACCACCCTGCACCGAGGCCTGGAGGTCGACTTCCAGGTGCTCGACCTCGTCGAGCAGCCGATGGCCCTGGCGCTGGGGAAGATCGACGCGGCGTTCGTCTACGGTCCGGTGTCCGCCGGCTTCCACGCCGAGCCGCTCACCACCGAGCCGCGCGTGGTGTGCCTGTCCTCCTCCGACCCGCTCGCACGGCGGCCGGCGCTGCGGCTGGCGGACCTCGCCGACCGCCCCATGGTCGGCCTGGCACCGGCGGTGTCCGTCGCCGAGCGACGTTTCTGGGGCATGGACCCCCGCCCCGACGGCACCCCGGTGCGCTACACCGACCACCACGCCATCCGGGTCGAGTCCCTGCTGTCCGCCGTCTCGTTCGACGGGGCCATCGCCTTCCTGCCCGCCGTCGCGGCCGAGCTGTTCCCCCGGCCCGACATCCGCTACCGCCCCGTCGCGGACCTGGCGCCGTGCACCTTCAGCGTGGTCTGGCCCGAACCGAACCGCGAGAACCCCAACATCGCCGTCCTGGCGGACGTCTGCCGCCGCCTGCGCGACCAGGGAGGGCTGCTGCCGGGGACGATCCGGGAGCCCGACGAGCCGGCGGCGCCGCGCGGGGCGGGGCGGGAGGCACACGCCGAGCCCGCGGTGGCCCTGCCGTCCCGGTGAGCGGCCCGCGGGCGGCAGGGGACGGCCGGCCGAGTACGGCCGTTCCCGGGAGCCCGTCCGGGCAGCCCCGGGAAGTCCGCCCGGCAGCCCCCGGGAAGTCCGTCCGGGAAGTCCGTCCCGGGAGGGCGCCCGGGTACGGCGAAGGCCGTGCCGGACAGTGCCCGGCACGGCCTTCGCGCGCGTGGCGTCAGCTCAGGGACGCCAGGGCCTGGTTGAAGGTCTGCGACGGGCGCATGACCGCCGCCGCCTTCTCCGGGTCCGGCTGGTAGTAGCCGCCGATGTCGGCCGGCTGGCCCTGCACGGCGATCAGCTCCTCGACGATCGTGCCCTCCTGCTCGGTGAGGGTCTTCGCGAGCGGCGCGAACGCCTCCGCGAGCACGCTGTCGTCGGTCTGCCGCGCCAGCTCCTGCGCCCAGTACAGGGCGAGGTAGAAGTGGCTGCCGCGGTTGTCGATCCCGCCGACGCGGCGGGTCGGCGACTTGTCCTCGTTGAGGAACGTCGCGGTCGCGCGGTCCAGCGTGTCGGCCAGGACCTTGGCCCGGGCGTTCCCCGTGACCTGCGAGAAGTGCTCGAAGCTGACGGCCAGCGCGAGGAACTCGCCCAGGCTGTCCCAGCGCAGGTAGTTCTCCTTGACGAGCTGCTGGACGTGCTTCGGGGCGGAGCCGCCCGCCCCCGTCTCGAACAGGCCGCCGCCGTTCATCAGCGGGACGACCGACAGCATCTTGGCGCTCGTGCCGAGCTCCAGGATCGGGAACAGGTCGGTCAGGTAGTCGCGCAGCACGTTGCCGGTGACGGAGATGGTGTTCTCGCCGCGGCGGATGCGCTCCAGGGAGAACTTGGTCGCCTCGACCGGCGCCATGATCTCGATCTGGAGGCCCTCGGTGTCGTGCTCCGGCAGGTACGCCTTGACCTTCTCGATCAGCCGCGCGTCGTGGGCGCGGCTCTCGTCCAGCCAGAACACGGCCGGGTCGCCGGTGGCGCGGGCGCGGGTGACGGCCAGCTTCACCCAGTCCTTGATCGGCGCGTCCTTGGTCTGGCACATCCGGAAGATGTCGCCGCGGTTCACGGACTGCTCCAGGACGACCTCGCCCGCCTGGTCCACGACGCGGACCGTGCCGGGCGCCGCGATCTCGAAGGTCTTGTCGTGGCTGCCGTACTCCTCGGCCTTCTGCGCCATGAGGCCGACGTTCGGGACGGAGCCCATCGTCGCCGGGTCGAAGGCGCCGTTGGCGCGGCAGTCCTCGATGACGGCCTGGTACACGCCGGAGTAGCTGCTGTCCGGGAGGACCGCGAGCGTGTCGGCCTCCTTGCCGTCCGGGCCCCACATGTGGCCGGAGGTGCGGATCATGGCCGGCATGGAGGCGTCGACGATGACGTCGCTCGGCACGTGGAGGTTGGTGATGCCGCGGTCCGAGTCGACCATGGCGAGGGCCGGGCCCTCGGCGAGCTCGGCGTCGAAGGACGCCTTGATCTCCTCGCCCTGCGGCAGCGCCTCCAGGCCCTTCAGGATCGTGCCGAGGCCGTCGTTCGGGCTGAGGCCGGCGCCGGCGAGCACGTCGCCGTAGGCGGCGAAGGTCTTCGGGAAGAACGCGCGGACCACGTGGCCGAAGACGATCGGGTCCGAGACCTTCATCATCGTGGCCTTCAGGTGGACGGAGAACAGCACGCCCTCGGCCTTGGCGCGGGCGACCTGCGCGGACAGGAACTCGCGCAGCGCCTCGACGCGCATCACCGACGCGTCCACGACCTCGCCGGCCAGGACCGGCACGGACTCGCGCAGCACGGTCGTCGTGCCGTCCTCGCCGGTCAGCTCGATGCGCAGGGTGCCGCCCTCGGCGATCACCGCGGACTTCTCGGTGGACCGGAAGTCGTCGGCGCCCATCGTCGCCACGTTCGTCTTGGAGTCGGCCGACCAGGCGCCCATGCGGTGCGGGTGCGCCTTGGCGTAGTTCTTGACCGAGGCGGGGGCGCGGCGGTCCGAGTTGCCCTCGCGCAGGACCGGGTTGACGGCGCTGCCCTTGACCTTGTCGTACCGGGCGCGGATGTCGCGCTCCTCGTCCGTCTTCGGGTCGTCCGGGTAGTCCGGAAGGGCGTAGCCCTTCTCCTGGAGTTCCGCGACGGCGGCCTTCAGCTGCGGGATCGACGCCGAGATGTTCGGCAGCTTGATGATGTTGGCGCCGGGCGTCTTGGCCAGCTCACCGAGCTCGGCCAGCGCGTCGTCGATGCGCTGCCCCTCCTGGAGGTGCTCCGGGAAGGAGGCGATGATCCGCCCCGCCAGCGAGATGTCGCGGGTCTCGACGCTGACGCCGGCCGTCGAGGCGTACGCCTGGACCACGGGCAGGAACGAGTACGTCGCCAGGGCCGGGGCCTCGTCAGTGTGGGTGTAGATGATGGTCGAGTCAGTCACCGGGTGCTCCGCTCCACGTCTGTAACATTGCTCGACATCAAGATATCTCGTGATCGCCTCCCGCTCGACAGACCCCCTCCCACGGATTCCGCGGCGGTTTCCCCGGAGCGGCCGTACAGGTCCGGACCAGAGTCTTGCCCTGTCCGGGCGGGCCCGCGAAGCTCGCTCCATGGACCTTGAGCTGCGGCACTTGAAGACGGTGCGGACGATCGCCGACGCGGGCAGCCTCACCAAGGCCGCCACCGCGCTCGGCCTGGCCCAGCCCGCCCTCAGCGCCCAGCTGAAGCGGATCGAGCGCGTACTGGGAGGGGCCCTGTTCGAGCGGGGGCGACACGGGGTGAGGGCGACGCCCCTCGGCGAGCTCGTCCTGGAGCGGGCCAGGATCGTGCTGCCCGCGGTCAGCGAGCTCCAGCAGGACGCCGTACGGTTCGCCAGGGGTGCCACCGAGGGCACGGGCAGCCGCTTCCGGCTCGGCGGCACGCACGGCCCGCTCCTCGGCGCCCTCGTCGACCGGCTCGCCGCCGCCCACCCCGGCGCCGCCGTCACCACCCACACCTCCTGGTCCGAGCGCGAGATCGCCGCCGCCGTCACCGAGGGCCGCCTCGACTACGCCCTGATCGGCACCTGCGGCACCAGCGCCCCGCCCGGGGGCGACCGGCTGGCCTGGGCGGAGATCGCCACCGACCCCGTCTTCGTCATGCTGCCGACCGGCCACCCCCTCGCCGCCCGCGACCAGGTCGACCTCGCCGACCTCGCCGGCGCCGCCTGGGCCGACGTGCCCGGCGACGGCTGCTTCGCCGACTGCTTCCACGCGGCCTGCGCCCGCGCCGGCTTCGCCCCGTCCCGGGTGTACGAGACCGACACCGCCTCCTGCGTCCACCTGGTCCAGGTCGGGCGGGCCGTCGGGCTCTGCCGCGCCACGTTCCCCGACACGGCCGGGCTCGTGACCCGGCCGCTCGCCGGCACGCCCCTCGTGTGGCGACACCTCATCGGCTGGCACCCGGCCGCGCCCGCCGCGCTCGCCGCGCCGTCCGTCGTCGCCCGGGCGCGCGCCGCGCACACCGAGGCGGCGGCCCGCAGCCGCAGTTACGCCGCCTGGAGGGCTTCGGCCCTCCCATAACGTCGAAGAGAGGGAAAAGCGACATCTTCTGAGGGGCATTCGGCAACACCTACGGTTTCGGGACCCCCACCGAAACCGAGGAGAACACCAGATGCTCCACAGACACACCGGAGCCGCGTGGGCCGTCGCCGCAACGGCCGTCGGCGCGCTCGCGCTGACCGCGCTCCCCGGCGCGGCGGTCGCCGCGCCCACCCCGCCCGCCACCCCCCCTTCGGCCGCGGTGAGCATGGGCGCCGACAAGCCGTCCCCCGACGTACTCGCCGCGATGCAGCGGGACTTGGGGCTGAGCGCGCCCCAGGCCCAGCGGCGCCTGGTGAACGAGGCGGAGGCCGGCGCGGTGGCCGGCCGCCTCGGCGGCACCCTCGGCGCGGACTACGCGGGAGCCTGGGTGCGGGGCGCCGAGTCGGCGACCCTCACCGTCGCCACCACCGACCCGGCCGACGCCCCGGCGATCCGCGCGGCCGGCGCCGAGGCCAAGGTCGTCCCCCACGCGCTGGCCGCCCTCGACGCCGCCAAGGCCGCCCTCGACCGGGCCGCCGCCCGCACCGACACCCTCGACACGCCCGTCTGGTACGTCGACGTGCGCACCAACTCCGTCACCGTCCGCGCCACCAAGCGGGCCGCCGCCGAGTCGTTCCTGAGGGCCGCCGGCGTCGACCGGTCCCTCGTCCGTGTCGAGTCCTCCGCCGAGCGGCCGCGCCCGCTGTACGACATCCGGGGCGGAGACGCGTACTACATGGGCGGCGGAGGCCGCTGCTCGATCGGCTACGCCGTCACCAAGGGCACCCAGCACGGCTTCGCCACCGCCGGCCACTGCGGCCGTGCCGGCACCGCCACCAGCGGCTTCAACCAGATCGCGCTGGGTTCCTTCCAGGGGTCCAGCTTCCCCGGCCGCGACATGGCGTGGGTGGCCGCGAACAGCAACTGGCGCTCCACCCCGTACGTCAAGGGAGCGGGCGGCCAGAACGTCCAGGTCACCGGGTCGACGCAGGCCGTCGTCGGCGCGTCGATCTGCCGGTCCGGTTCCACCACCGGCTGGCACTGCGGGGCGATCCAGCAGCACAACACGAGCGTCACCTACCCGGAGGGCACCATCAGCGGCGTCACCCGCACGTCGGTGTGCGCCGAGCCCGGGGACTCCGGCGGCTCGTACATCTCCGGCAGCCAGGCCCAGGGCGTCACCTCGGGCGGCTCCGGCGACTGCCGGTCGGGCGGCACGACGTACCACCAGCCGATCAACCCGATCCTCCAGACGTACGGCCTCACCCTCACCACCACGACGGACCCCGGTGAGCCGGGGCCGGGCGACCCGCCGGAGGAACCGGGCGGCACGTGGGCGGCGGGCACCGTGTACAGCGCCGGCGACCAGGTCACGTACGGCGGCGCGACCTACCGCTGCCTCCAGTCCCACCAGGCCCAGGCCGGCTGGGAGCCGCCGAACGTGCCGGCGCTCTGGCAGCGCGTCTAGGCACGGGGACCCCACCGCGGAAACGTCACACCAGCACACCGGCCAGGGCGTCCGGACACGGACCCCGCCCGCGCCCCCGCCCCGGCACGGCGGGGAGCGCCCCTGCCCCCGGCTCCGGCCTGCCCCCGGCGCCGGGGGCGGCCTCTTCCGGCCCGCCCGCCGCCCGCCGCCCCGCACAGGCCGCCGGGTCGGCCGGTGGGTGTTGCCGGAGGGCGGGGGCCGGGGGACGCTGGGGGCATGAGCCGTCCCGAGTCCCGTGTCCGGCTGCGGCGGGTGTACGAGTCCCCGGAGCCCGGCGACGGGCCGCGGGTGCTCGTCGACCGGCTGTGGCCGCGCGGGCTCTCCAAGGCCGACGCGAGGGTCGACGAGTGGCCCAGGTCCGCCACCCCGTCGACCGGGCTGCGCCGCTGGTTCCACGCCTCCGACGCCACGTCCGACGAGGTGTTCGAGGAGTTCCGGCGCCGGTACGAGGCCGAGCTCGCCGAACCCCGGGCCGCCGAGGCCCTCGACCGCGTCCGGGCCCTCACGCGGCAGGGGCCGCTCACCCTGTTGACGGCCGCCAAGGACCCGGAGCGCAGCCACGCCGCCGTCCTGCGCGACCGGCTCGGCGGCGGGTGACCGCACCGCCCCCGGCACCCCTCACCGTGCGGTTTCCGCCAGGACCACCGACGGACCGACCCGGCCGGCGCCCGGTCAGCGCCCGGTCAGCCGGGGCGCCTCCGCGACCGGGTCCACCGCCGCGTCCGCGCCCCCGCGCAGCCGCCCCGCGAGCTCCCGTGCCCACGCCGCGAGGCCGCCCACGTCGACCCCGTACGGCCCCGGAGCCCCGCTCCCGGCCCCGTACGGCCCGATCCGGTCCGCACCGCGCAGCAGCAGCCGCTCCCCGCCCGCGGCGTTGCCGCGCGCCGCGTGCGTCAGCCCGACCGCCAGTTGCGCCAGCCCCCGCCACAGCTCCCGCTCCGGCTCGCGCCCCGTCCCGGCGCACGCCTTCCACGCGTCCTCCAGCACCTCGTGCGCGTGGAACGGCCGCCCCGCGTCCAGCAGCCGCTGCGCCTCCCGCAGGCTCTCCTCGGGGGAGCGCTCCACCCCCTCGGGCTGCCGCTCCACCCCCGGCGTTCCGTACGGCAGCGGCCTCCCCAGCCCGTCCCGGGGCCGCGCACTGCGGGCGCGCCCCTCCGCGTCGCGGTCCCTCCGAGCCCTGTCCATCCGCCCATTGTCCCCGCACGGCGCGGACGGCCCGAATCGTCTGCTCCGACCGGCGCCCCGGCCACCCTCGCAACTCGAACCCGCATTCGATAAAGGGTGCGCCGCCGCCCGGGCCGGGTTCACCGCCACCCTGCGGGCCCTCACCGAGGACACCATCGCCGACCCGGCCCGCACGGCGCTCGGCGACCGCACCGACGCCCCGTCCTGCCGGGAACTGCGGGGGGTCACCGGCGGCGACCCGTACGGGACGGTCGAGCTCCTCGCGACCGTACGGGACCGGAGGTCGGAACCCGTCGCCCGCTCCGCCGGCCTCCTGCGCGGCCTGGGCGCGTCGGCACGCGGCAGCGGCCTGGTCACCCGCCTCGCCGCCCTCACCCGCGCGGAACGCTCCGGCACCGGAACCGCCCTCCGAGAGGCCCTGCGTCGCGCCGCTTCGCTACCCCCGACGAGGCCGGGCCCCTCCTGGCCCGCGCGGTACGCCACCCGGAGGCGTCCCCGCCCGCGTACGGGCGCGCCCTCGCCCGCCACGACCACGCCCTCGGCTCCCGCGCCGAACTGGCCCGCGCCGCCGCCCTCGCCGCGGTCTGCGGCGCCGACACCCTGGCGGCCCGCACCCACCAGCCCCTTTCGGACCTGCCCGCGCGGTGAGGTAATGTTCTCTTGCGCGCTCACCCGGCGATGGCCGGGCCGAGACGCATCGGGACGTGGCGCAGCTTGGTAGCGCACTTGACTGGGGGTCAAGGGGTCGCAGGTTCAAATCCTGTCGTCCCGACTCGAAAGAGTCGCAGGTCAGGGGCCGTTTCAGAGAGATCTGAAACGGCCCCTTGATCGTTTTGGGGCCTCTTGGGGACCAACTCGCTGACCGTGCCGGCGCGCGACGGCGACGGGGCGCGCGGCACGCCGGGGTGGGGCGTGAGCACGGCTCCGGCGGTGGTGATGAGGCCGCCGCGGGACCCGGTGAACAGGCGGGCATCGGAGACGGGGCCGGCGGCCAGGACGCGCTGCGCTACGACGGACCGGATCTCCTCGACGAGGGGGACCTCGCGGGTGTGCTTGCTCTTGGTCCCCTCGCCGGCCGGGCCGCCGAGGCGGGGACCGTTCGCTGTCGGACGGTGCGGGCCGTCGCGGAAGAGGGCCGGTATGCCGAGGCCGTCGGCGTGAACGAGGAATGACGGGTCGGTCACGGGTACGGGAACCGAAGTGGCCTTTCCGACCCCGGCCGGCGTCGCCCCGCCTGGAGTCCTTCCACGTCAAATGTGAGGTGAAATTGCCCCTTCGGACCGAGAGGGAATGAGATTGATTCTTCCATTACCAGCCATGGTCAAACGATGGAAGATTCTGATCACTTTTGACCGAAGTGCTAAGTACGACAAGAATGACTTTGCATGAGGGGGGTGAGGGGCCCGATCGCCCTGCGCGGCGCGGTACTTTCCTTTCGGACCCCTGGTCGAGGGCCCGCCCGGGAAGGTGCGTCACCACATTCCCGAGGACGATTCAGATCGAAGGTAAATGCACCAAATGTTCGAACCGATTCGCCGAGGGCATCTGCAGCCGCCCTCCGGGCAATTTCACGGTATCAGCTCCCGTGCCTTTTCCGTGGCACTTCACGATGGATCCGGCAGATGCGCGCCGGTCAGGCCGAGTGCCCTTCCCGCCGCGCTGGCCCTGGGGCGGACTCCGGGCCCGGACACCGACGCCGACGCGGCCGGATCCGCCTTCGTCGTGACCGCGCTGGGCTTCACCTGACATGCCGGCGTGAACGTCACCCGGGGCCCGGTCCGGGCAGCCCGGGCATTCCGGCTCCGCGCCCTGAAGGGCGTGGAGCCCTCTCCCCGTGCCGCTGCGATGCGCGGCAATGAGTACAGGGCCGGCGAACAGTCCCGCATGCTTGAGGAGCTCCCCATTCTCTCCACCCCTCGATCGAGTGCGCCGAAGGCCGGTGCGCGGACTCACCCCCGCGTGCAGCCGGGGCCCGCCCTCGTCGCCGCCGACCTCGGGTTCACCGCCTTCGCCGAACGAAACCGCCCCCGCTACACGCGCTACGCCGAGGCGCGCCTGTCCGCCGGAGTGGTGACCGTGGTGCGCGCCACCCTGGCCTACGCCCACCGGCACTGGGACTGGCTGCTGAACCAGCCCTGTCTCGCGGCCGACGTCTGGGAGGAACTCCGCCACCACATCCGCTGCGAGGCCGACGACAGCCCACCGCAGGACGCCGGGGTGGCCGCCCTGTACCACGGCCTTCCCGAGACCAGCGCCGACAGCGTGGTGCTCTGCCACGGGCTCGGCCTCTCCGTCGACGAGGCGGCCGAACTCATGGGCCTCGAACCTCCCGCGGTCGAGGCCGGCCTCGGTGTCGCCCGGCGCGCGCTGCCTCACCTCGCCGGGGGGAAGCTCCCCTGACGCACTCCTGAACGACACCCGCGCACGTATCCGCCGGCGTGGCACTCCGCTCCGCCACTTTTCGCCACCTTGCGCCACCCTTCACCCGTACCGGCGCTGGTGCGCTGTGTGCTGCCCTCATAGGATGGGCGAATCCACTGGGAGCGCGGCGGAAACGGCGAGGGGACACGCCCGTTGGCGAAGCAGAAGCATGTCGATCTGTCGGTGCCAAGCGCGGCGCGGATGTACGACTGGCTGCTGGGTGGCAGCAACAACTTCGAAGTCGACCGGGAAGCCTGCCGACTGCTCTTGGAGATCGCGCCCACATCACGCGAACTCGCACTGAACAACCGCTTGTTCCTCCAGCGCGTGGTCCGTGTGCTCGCCGAGGAGCACGGCATGAGGCAGTTCATCGACTTCGGATCCGGTCTGCCGACGCAGCGCAACGTGCACCAGATCGCCCAAGAGGTCGATCCCGAGGCCCACGTCGTCTACATCGACAACGACCCCGTCGTCCTGGCGCTCGGCCAGTCGTTGCTGGACGAGAACGACAACACCGCGATCCTGCCCGTCGACATGACGGACACCGACACGATCTTCGCGCACGAGGACTTCACCCGGCTCATCGACTTCACCGAGCCGGTGGCCGCCCTGTTCGTCTCCGTGCTTCACTGCCTGCCCGACAGCGCCGGCCCCAAAGAGCTCGTGGAGAGGGTCGTCGACAAGCTCCGCCCCGGCAGTTTCGTCGTCGTCTGCCAGCTCGTGAGCGACGATCCCGAGGTCCGCGACGACGTCACCGAACTCATGCGGGTCCAGACCCACGGCAACTGGGGCCGCGTCCGGGAGAAGGCGGACGTGGAGGAGATCTTCAAGAACCTCGTCGTGGAGGAGCCGGGACTCGTCGATGTGACCGACTGGCGTCCTGACTCCGAACTCCAGCAGCGTCAGCGCAGCATCGAGTGGACGGAGTACGGGGGGCTGGGGAAGGTGCCGCCCCGGGAGTAGGCGGTCGGGCCACGCGAGTTGTTACGAGTAGCGCTTGACGGCCTCGTCCAGCATGAGTCGGCTCTTGGCCGGGGACGCGCACGCTTCGCCCTGGAGACGCAGGAGCAGCTGCAGATGCCGCTCGAACTCGTTCTCCTTGGTCGGCCACGGCTTCGCACGCTCCTCGGCGCTCAGCGCGGGCTTGCTGTAGTAGTCGGCCTTCTCGTACCCCTCGACGTAGACGAAGTCGGGAAGGCCGCCGCGGCCGAACACGAGGTGGGTCATCGAGCCGGCCATCGTGCCGGCATTGCCCGCGATCATACGGTCGAGGAGCACGAACCGGATGGTGATGTGCGGCAGGTCGGCCAGTGCGCGAAGGTGTGACATCTGCTCGCGCATCACCTCGTCGGGGCCGACCCGCCGAAGCAGAACGGACTCGTCCATGAGGAAGATGCACCGAGGTGGGTCGGGTTGTTCGAACACGCGCTTCTGGCGTTCCATGCGCTGAGTGAGACGCAGCTCCACCTCGGGGGAGTCCCACTCGCGAAGGTGCAGACCGGTGAGGATGACGCAGCGCGTGTACGCGGGCGTCTGCAGGAGACCGGAGACCAGCCGCACGTCGTACGTCGTCAGGTGGATCGCCATCGACTCCAGGCCCAGCAGCCGCCGAAGGTAATCCGGGGTGCAGTCACTGAAACGATGCTGGAACCATTCCGGCTCCAGCGCCCGCGACAACAACGTCTCGATCTCCGCCCTCTTCGCGGGGCTCGGGCGGAGATGGTTCAACACCGACTCGACCGTCCGCCGCTCCGGGGCGGTTTCGGCCTTCTCCAGGCGGCTGATCGTCGAGTTCGATACGTGAATCGCCTTCGCGAGGGCGGTCTGTGTAAGTCCCGCTTCGTCACGCAGGTCCTTAGCCGCCAGCCCCAGCATGACCAAGGCGGCCGTGTTGGTACCGTCGGGCCCGGCGATGCGCCGAGCCCGACGGTTGATGGGAATCGGGTCCGGGGACACTGACGCTCCTTTAGAGGCTTGTCATATGCGCCATCATGACACGCCCGAGCGCGAAGTGTCGCCCGAACTCACTACCACGTAAGCCTAGTTCGTGGCCACCAGGGCGTCGAACTCGCCATCCTTGACTCCCTCGAGGAAAGCGGCGAGCTCGACGGCGGGGAAGACCAGCGCCGGTCCGTCGGGGTCGGTGGAGTTCCTCATCGCCACGCTCCCCTTGCGCAGCTGCGACAGCTCGACGCACTGGCCGTTGGCTTCGCTGACGCTGCTCTTCACCCACGGGGTGGTGATGAGGCCGGCCGCCATGCCGTTCGTGAAGTCCTGCATTCGAGACTCACCCTTCCTGTTGGATAATCCTATTAATTGATCCTTCTTGGCGGGTCCGCTGGAATCGCGCAGGCGGGAACCCCATGCAATCCCGTCATGCAATTTCATGGCCCGGTGTGAGGGGAATGCTAGCGAGCTCAAATCGAACAATGCCGTCCCACGAAAGGGTGAGGCGACCCCCGTTGTGCCGCGCTTCACCGCAAACGCCGGGGGCACGTCTCGCTCGGCGGCAACACGGCGGTACGGAGCTCAGCCGTGTGGGTGAGCGGGGTGGGATCGCGCGGTGCGGGTGCGGGTGCGGGTGCGGGTGCGGGTGCGGGCTCCGGGGACGAGGGATGAGGTGGTGGGGTGCTCGGTGAGCGGGAGCCGGCTGCCGTCGCGACATGGCGGTGGGCCGCCGGGGGAGAGTCGATGGGGAGACTCGCCTCGATGGGGCGGCCACCCCGCGGAACCGAAACGGCGCCGGCTCCGGAGCCCCGGGGTGTCGGTGGTGGCGTGGGTGCGGGTCGCGCGGGCGGCGTGGGCCGCTCCGGGTGGGGTGAGGGGGACTCGTACGGGCTCCGAGCGGCTCGACGGCCGACCCGGACGTTCGTCCCGCGCGGGCGGTGCTTGTCGGAGCGGCACGGCCGGTCGGTGGTGACGCGGCCCAGGGCCCGTCGGCCGAACCGGCGCAACCGGAGGGGCCGGGGGCGTCGACGTACTAGGTCCTGTCTGACAAAGGATCTTGGTTGGGTTCGCGGAGCCAGAGGATGAGTGAGGCGAGGTGGACTCCGGCCTTGTAGCGGGTGGCGAGTTTGTCGAAGCGGGTGGCGATCGCGCGGAACTGCTTGAGGCGGTTGAAGCAGCGCTCGACCACGTTGCGGGCCTTGTAAAGCTCGCGGTCGAAGGCCGGCGGCCTGCCGCCGGCCTTCCCTCGCCGCAGGCGGTTGGCCTTCTGGTCCGCCCGCTCCGGGATCACCGCCCGGATGCCTCTGCGTCGCAGGGACTGGCGGATCGCCCGGGACGAATACGCCTTGTCCGCGACGACCGTATCGGGCCTGAGGCGGGGGCGCCCCGCGCCGGTCCGGGGCACTCTCAGATCGTCCATAACCGTGTCGAAGACGGTGGAGTCGTTGACGTTGCCGGGCGTGACGACGACAGCCAGGGGCAGGCCCCGGCCGTCGCAGGCGAGGTGGATCTTGGTGGTCAGCCCGCCGCGGGACCGGCCCAGCGCCTGGCCAGCCGACGGACATGCCGGATCTTCCAGTTCGTCCCCCGCCGCCGCCCCTTTTTGCGGGCGCCGGCGGCGTGCTGATGAGCCCGGCTGATCGTGGAGTCGACCGACACCGTCCACTCCACGGCTCCGACGGAGTCGTCGCGAACCTGGACCTGCTCGAGCAGGCGAGCCCAGGTTCCGTCCGCCTCCCAGCGGGCGAACCGTTCATAGGCCGTCTGCCACGGCCCATAGCGTTCCGGCAGGTCACGCCACGGAGCCCCCGTCCGCAACCGCCACAACACCCCATTGATCACCTGCCGGTGATCCCGCCACGGACGACCCCGTCCGTCAACACCCGGCAGCAGGGGCGCTATCCGCTCCCACGCCGCATCCGTCAGCTCACCCCGACCCACCACAAGATCAATTATCAGACAGGTCCTAGAGGGAGAGCCGGTTGTCGAAGGTGTTCGGTGACGGCGTTCGGCGCGGGTCTTCCCACGGCCGGGCCGGCGGGCCGCTCCCTCGCTCGCGGGACCGGGCGACAGGATCGCCGTGGGGGCGCGCCGGAGTGCGGCCCGCCTGTCGGGAACGTGGTCGCGGGCCCCGACCGCCGGCGACTCCGTGCTCGATCGGTTCGACCGCGTCGGTCGTGCGGACGGCGTGGCGGATCCCGCTGCCGAGGCGGAGGGAGGGGACGAACGCCTACTGGGCGCCGGAGGGTGCCCTCCCGCCCAGGGGATCGGGAGGGCACCTGTTCGCTCTCCTCCGTCTTCGACGGGGGAGTGGTCAGCGGTCCGCGGAGCTGCCGCGGACCACGCAGGAGCGGTTGCTCTCCCAGCCCCAGCCGTCCCCGTCGGGGTCGGAGGCGCTGCCGCCGGTGCAGTACGGGAATCCGTTCGGGGCGGTGCCGCCGGTGCCGCTCCCTCCGGTGCTGCCGGTGCCGCCGTAGACGGTGGCCGGCTTGGAGGTCGTGGAGATGCCGTTGGCGCCGTTGAAGAAGCGGTTGCCCCAACCGGTCAGGGAGTTCGCGTTGAAGCCGCTGACCAGGTCGAGGTACTCGACTCCGCTGCCGTTGCCGCTCCAGGACCAGCCGAGGTAGCCCAGCTTCAGGGACTGCGCGGTCGCCATGATCGAGTCCTCGTGCGGGTTCCCGTCGCTGTGCTCGTCGCCGAACTCCCCGACCACGATGGGCAGCCGGTTGTTCACGAAGTGGTTCAGGTAGCCCTGCACCTCCGCGGCGGTGTCGTACACCCCGTACATGTGGACCGAGAAGATGGTGTTGCGGTCCGGGTCGGAGGCGAAGACCGAGGCGGCGTTGTTCCGCATGACGTTCGACCAGTCCTGGCCCCAGCCGGGAGCGTCCACCATCAGGGCGTGGTGGATGCCGGCACCGCGCAGCTTGCCGATCGCGCTCTTGGTGGCGTCGGTCCAGGCGCTCTGGTTGTTGTTGCCGAACGGCTCATTGCCGATGTTGACGATGACGTAGTTCTCCTGGCCCGCCAGTGCGCTTTTGATGCTGATCCAGTAGTCCGCGGCCTTGTCCAGGGTGGTCGCGGCGGCATCTTCGCCGTAACCGGTCGTGTCGTGCACCTCGAGCACGCAGATGAGCTTGCTCGCCTTGCACTTGCCGATCAGGGACGTGACCTCGGCGGTGGTAGTCCTGGTCCACCGGTGGCCGCTGCTGAGGACGACGCGGACGGTGTTGGCGCCCTTGGCGGCGATGTCGGTGATCGAACTGGTCCGTTCCGGGTACCAGGCGTGTGCGTGGTTGACGCCGCGCATCACGAACTCGTTGCCGTTGGCCTCGTACACGCGACCGTTGCTGACGCGGATGCCGGTGGCGGCCTCGGCCTCGCCCGCCGGCCCGAACACGGGGAGCAGCAGGCCGACCAAGGCGGCGATCACAGCGCCGGCGGCCGTGCGCAGGGTGCCGCGCGGTGGCTTGTTCATGTCTCTCCTCGGAGGCATGTCAGTGGGGGATCGGCCTGCCGCGCCCTGGTGCCGCCCGCGCACGGAGACCGCCTGGGGGTGCGGGAGTCCTCCTTGCGTCCGGCCGATGGGGATGGCGGCCGGGAACGGACGGCACGGGCGACGTGGTCGCAGGGCCCCGGAAGCTCCGACGCGTCGCCCTTTGCCGGAGGTGATCGGCTAGACAACGTTGTCAGAACGTGAGGAACCCTCCAGCGGAAATGCGTGAGGGGTCCTGCCGTGATGGGGCGAGGACACCCTCTCGCGTCAGTCCGCAGGCCGGATGTCCCCCCTATGAGGCGGCTTGTGTTCGCGTCGTGTCAATAGAAGTGTCAAGAAAGTTTCGCGTCGCAACCTGATGGGGGCTCTGTTCGAGAGATAAACCGCCGCTAAACCGAATCGGCCCTGTTCCGGCGGTTGTCACCCCCGTGCTTTCCCTCTACGATCTTGCCCGATTCCGAGGGCGGAGTGGCCGCTGCCCTTCACGGGCTTGCGGGTGAGGTGCCGCAGGCTCTGTGAAGGAGTGCCCCTTTCCGGGTCCGGCGGGAGTGATGCGGGACTGTCGGCTCCGCGGTGCATTTCCATGAGAGGTCATGGGATGTCGGGGTCCTTGGTGTGATTGGGGCCGTGACCCCTTCACGCCGGGCGGCGACTCCTGTGTATAAGCGACCGGCCTCCGGGGCGCAGCGGTCCCCGGCCAATTCCCCCTCCTGCTCGCCTGATCGGCACCATCCCGTCGAACGGGCACACCGTCGGTGGGTGGGCCTGTCCACGTCCTACTCGTACTGCAACGGTGTTCGCCGTGGTGGTGGGGCAGGGGGTTGTGGTGGGCGTGGGGCGTGCTGGCGCGTGGTCGTGAGCTGGTTGGGCTCGGAGGCGTGGGCTTGGTTGGGCTCGGGGCGTGGGCGGTTCCCCGTGTGCCGGTTCAGCCGGGCCGAGCGGGCCGGCCACCGCCAGGAGGGGCGCGGACGGTCCCCACCGTCACCCCGATCGGCGGTCGGGTCGAAGGGGCTCGCTGCCCGTCGGCGGTGGAAGGGCTTTCCCCGCGGCGCCGCGACCCGTTGACGCTCACCGGGCAGGTCACTACTGTGCGCCCCAGATCTCCGACCTACCGACCAATGTTCGATATTTCGTCACATGGAAGCGCTTCCAGGTCCGCGTCACTCGACACGGCGGGCCGGCGGGCGCCCCGGCGGGAGCCGCGCACAGTGAAGGGGAATCGAGAAATGAATGGCAGGTACATGACATTCCTGTCTCCGGGGTGGAGGCGCGGCCGGCGTACGGGGGTGCTCGCCGCGGTGACCGCCCTGCTGGCGGCGCTCCTGTCCGGATGGGGCACGGCCGGGACGGCGCAGGCGGCCACCGTGGACCCGAACGCGTGGTACGTGCTGGTCAACCGGGGCAGCGGCAAGGCGCTGGAGGTGTCCGGCGCGGACACCGGCAACGGCGCCTCCGTCCAGCAGTGGGCCCGTCACGACGGTGCCCACCAGCGGTTCCAGTTCGTCGACTCGGGCGGTGGCTACTACCGCCTGCGGGCGCAGCACTCCGGCAAGGTGCTGGACGTCTACAACTACTCCACCGCCGACGGGGCCGGCATCGTGCAGTGGAGTGACCTCAACGGCACCAACCAGCAGTTCCGGCTGGCCGATTCACCGGACGGCCACGTCCGGCTGATCAACCGCAACAGCGGCAAGGCCGTCGAGGTGCAGGGCGGCTCCACCGCGGACGGGGCCAAGGTCGTGCAGTACGCCGACTGGGGCGGGGCGAACCAGCAGTGGCAACTGGTCCGGGTCGGCAGCGGCGGCGGCTCGCTGCCGTCGACGTTCCGGTGGTCCTCCAGCGGCGTGCTGGCCGGCCCGAAGCCGGACGCCCAGCACCCGCAGGCGCTGGCGATCAAGGACTTCTCCGTCATACGCCACAACAACCAGTGGTTGACCTACGCGACCACCGCCAGCCCCTCCGGCTGGGGCCTGGTGCAGTTCAACTTCGCCGACTGGTCGCAGGCCGCCTCCGCGCCGCACACCTACCTCGACATCGCCTCGGCCATCGGCCCCGGCTACCGAGCCGCACCCCAGGTGTTCTACTTCGCGCCGCAGAACCTGTGGTACATGGTCTACCAGACCGGCCCGCCCACCTACTCCACCAGCACCAACCCCGCCGACCCGCGCTCCTGGTCCGCGCCGCGCACCTTCATCTCCCAGGAACCGCCGATCGTCACCCAGAACAAGGGCGACGGCACCTGGATCGACTTCTGGGTCATCTGCGACACGGCCAACTGCCACCTGTTCTTCAGCGACGACAACGGCCACATCTACCGCGCCCAGACGAGCCTGGCGAACTTCCCCAACGGCTTCGGGAACACGCAGATCGTGCTCTCCGACAGCAAGTTCAACCTGTTCGAGGCGACCAACGTCTACAAGGTCGCAGGCAGCAACCAGTACCTGCTCATCCAGGAGTCCATCGGCTCCACCGGCCGCCGCTACTTCCGCTCCTACACCTCCTCCACCCTCACCGGCACCTGGACCCCTCTCGCCGCCACGGAGAACGAACCCTTCGCCGGCCGCGCCAACGTCACCTTCCCCGGCGGCGCCTGGACCCAGGACATCAGCCACGGCGAGCTCGTCCGTGCGAACAACGACCAGACCCTGACCATCAATCCGTGCCGCATGCAGTACGTCTACCAGGGCATGGACCCCGGCGCCGGAGGCGACTACCTCCGCCTGCCCTGGCGGATGGGCCTGCTCACCCAGACCAACTCCACCTGCTGACCCGACCGTCGCGGACGAACCCCACACCCCGTCGGCGGACCCGTGCCGACGGGGTGCCGTCACCCTGCCGCCTCACCGCACCGGCCGGACACAGGCCCGTGGCGCTCGGGCGGTCACCACGCTCGCCCCACCCCGTGCGGACCGCTTTGCCGCCTGGGGTCGTGAACCCCACGGAGCCACCGGTGTTCGGCGGTCGCCCCGCCTCCGTGACGAGTCCGGGGGGTGCGCCTCGGTGGCCGTGCCAGGGCAGGGCGGCCGCCCGTCGCGACACGGTCGGCCGCGTGCCCGGCGTCACCGTCGGTGCCGGGTGGCAACCGGACCGCCGGCGACCTCGCCGACCGGGCCGCCACTCGGGCCGTACCCAGGGGGCTCCGCGCCCTCCCGGTGCCCGGGTGATCCTCGGGGCATCCGGGCGAGTGTCCGGTGTCCGGTGTCCGCGTCCGCTGGTACGGCGCGGGCCCCGGCCGACCGGCCGACGCGGCGTGCGCTGAGTCAGCCAGTCAGCCGGTCGGCCGTCGAGCGGTGGCGCGCAGGCGGGCCCGTCAGGACGCGGCGGCCAGGACGGCGTCGGCCATCGCCCGCTCACCGGCCGCGTTGGGGTGGAACGGCGCGGCGGCGTTGGTGATGAGCGGCTCCATCCACCGGGTTCCCTGCGGCTTGCAGACGTCGTGCCCGATGGACTTGGTGTAGGTGTCGACGTACACGGCACCGCGCGCGGCGGACTGAGCGGCGATCATGGCGTTCAGGCGCTTGTGGGTGTCCCGCAGCCATGGGGCGTCCCCCTTGGCTATCGAGACGACGGAGGGGCAGTTGGTGCCGTCGTCGGGCAGGATCGCGGGGTAGCCGGTGACCAGGATCCTGGCGTGTGGCGCGCGCTGGCGGATGCCGTCGATGGTCGCGGCGATCTTGGGAGCCGTGGCGTTGATGGTCGCGGCGAGCCGGTCGGTGCCGGTCCAGGTGTAGCTGTTCTTGCACGGCGAGCCGGAGGGGTTGAACAGGCCGAGGCTCACGCACCGGACGATGATGTCGGCGAAACCGATGTCGTTGCCGCCGATGGTGAGGGTGACCACGTCCGTGTCGGCGTTCAGCGCGTCGAACTGCGGGGGCGCGGAGGCGTTCTGGGAGGAGGTCATGTGCACGGTGGTGGCCCCTCCGCAGGTGACGTCCTTGTGGGCGGCGGGGGCCAGCGAAGCGTTCACCAGGGCGGGGTAGTTGCGGCTGGAGCGGGCGCAGGCGGAGTCGACCTGGTCCGGGACACCGGCCGCCGAGGCGAACGAGTCGCCCAGGGCGACGTAGCGGCCGACCTGGGTCTCGGCGCCCAGGGCGGGACCGGTGCCGAGACCGGCCGTGGCCAAGGCGGCCGCGGTGGTGGTGGCAGCGGCGACGACGGTGCGGGCGCGGCGGCTCGATGGGACGAAACGCATGGCGGTGCCTCTCATGGTGGGGGCGGGGCTCCGGTCGGCGGGGACCGGGGAGCGGGCGGAACGGCGGCAGGCGGTCCCGTCCGCCTGCCGTTGACACGAGGCACTGCGCGCAGTTACTGGGGTGTGCTACTGGTACGTAATATGTGGCGGGCGTGAAAGCCCGTCAAGACGTCCGACAGCAACGAGGGGCAAGCCGCGCCCGGTCGGCGGGGCATGCGCACGGGGACGGGCCGACCGCTGGTGCCCCGTCATCCTCCGCGGGGGGAACGACTCCGCTTCTCTGCGCCGGTCGGGCGCGCCCACCCGCGCGCCGCTCTCCGCCGACCACCCATGACCTGGGGTCGCGCCCGGCCAGGGAGCCGCCCCCGGCTCCGAGGCCGCCGCGGCCCGGGAGTCGTCCCCGGCCGTGGGGCCGCCGCGCCTGCTCGACCGTCCCGAGCCCGGGACGGGAAGGCCATCCGCACAATGAGGTACGGGAACGGGGTGCGGCACCGCCGTCCGCACCCCGTTCCCGCCCCGGTGTCAGAGGGGCAGCCTCGTCCGCAGCGCGCCCGCGCCGGCGGTCGCGCGTGCCGCGGCCCGCGCGGTACGGCGCGCCAGACGCGCGTCGTGCCGCAGGCCCCGGGCGCCGTGGCGGCTCCGCCACAGCAGGGACGGGGCGCCCGCGGTGTCGTCGGCGGCGATGAGCAGGCCGCCGAGCATGGAGAGGTTCTTCAGGAAGTGGATGAGCTGCTGGGAGCGTTCGGCCGGGTCCTCCGCCTCCCAGAAGCGGTGCCCGGCCAGGGTCGTCGGCACCAGCGTGCCCGCGAGGGCCAGCGCGGCGAGCCGGGGCATCCGTCCGGTCGCGAGCATCAGCCCCGTTGCCACCTGCACGGCACCGCTCAGTCGTACGACCTGCTCGGTGCGGTCGGGCAGCACCGCCACCCGTTCGGTGACGGGACGGACGACGGACTCCGCGGCGGACGCGACCTGCTCGGGTTCACGCACCGAGTTCAGGCCCCCGGCGACGAACATCGACGCGAGCAGGGGACGGCCGACCAGGCGCAGCACACTCATGGCAACTCTCCGAAGGACGTCGGACGGATGGTGGTCGCCGGGTTCCCGGCGGCGGTCGGGGACATGCGCGGGACCCTCACGGGGCGGCGTGCGCCGGACGGCGCTCGCGACTGCCGGGATGGCGGTGCCGCCAGGTCCAGAACACCGCGCACGACACCAGCGCCCACCCGGACAGCACCAGGAACGGGAGCGCGTGCTGGTGCCCGGCGAAGTACACGGCCGTGTGCTGGGCGCTGACGGAGGCACCGGGCGGCAACCACTGGCCGATCGCCCCCAGTACGGACGGCAGCAGCGGCCAGGACACCGCGCCGCCGGACGAGGGGTTGCCCAACAGCACCATCAGCCCCCACGTCGGCAGCATCGCCCAGCGTCCGATCAGCGTGTTGAACATGGTGAAGACCATGCCGCTGGCGAACATCGTCAGCGCCAGGATCAGCCAGGACTCGACGAACGGCAGGTCGAGCGCGCCGAGCACCCAGTCCACGGCCGCCGCGATCGTGAAGCCGCCGAGCAGTGCGTACGCGACGGTGAAGGCGATGCGCTCCGGTGGGGTGAGCGCCCGTGCGTGCACGCTCAGCTGGATGGCGCCGACGAAACCGATGATCACGGCGGCCAGCGAGATGTAGAAGATGGTCAGCCCCCGGGGGTCGCCCGGTTGCAGCGGTTTGATGTCCCGGACGGTGACCGCGACTCCGGTCCTGCGGCCCACGGCCGGGGCGGTCTCGGCCAGTACCTGGGCCACCGAGACGCCCGAGGCCCCCGAGACGTCCAGGACGACGCTGCGTCCGTCGTCGCGCACGTCGAAGATCGCGAAGATCTCCTGCTCGTCGATCGCCCGCCGGGCCCGCGCGACACTGTCGTAGGTGCGCACCTTCACCGAGGCGCTCAGGGCCTTCTCCATGCCCTCCAGGAACGCCCGGCCCCGGTCCTGCTGGTACGCGCCGACCACGGCCGCCGGGATCGAACGCGGGGTCGGATTGGCCATGGAGTAGGTGTACGAGCCGGCGAACAGCCCGGCGGCGGCCGCGAGGATCAGCACCAGCACGACGGCCGGCAGCAGTGGTGACTGCCGGAACGCGGCCCAGTGCTGCCCGCGTGTGGGCGGCTTGCCGTGGCCGCCATGGGGCGTATCGGCCATTCCGCACACCCTCCCTTCAACCAGGCACGACCCTGACACACCCGGACGGAACCGGCACGTGATGGCGGTTCATTCGAGGGTCGGGGCCCGTCCACGGGGAGGTCCGCACCACCCGGGCCGGGGCCACCGGCGACGCCGCTCTCCCCGGCCCGGGGAGGGGCGCGCCCCGGGCCGGGCCGGCCGGCCGAACGGTTCCGGAGCCGTCTCCCTCCGCGTCCGCCGGACGTGACTCGGCGTCCTGGTGCAGGCGGAACCTTCCCGCGCGGCAGTGAGCTTTTCCTGCCTCACCCTGAGCTGGTCAGGTGAAGGGCGAGGACGACTTGGACGAGCTTGGTGATTCGGACGGCCGGGCACCGTGGTTTGCGAAGGGCGCGCCGGGACCTGAGGGGGACGACGGGCTGTTCGGCGAGTGCTTGGATCTTCAGCGGACATCCTGGGTGGCCCACCCGCACGTGGGCGAGCGTGAGCAGGGCCTGACGGTCGGCGCTCAGAGACCGCCGGCGGGAGCCGGTCTCGCGGGGGTGCCGCCGCAGCCGCAGGGTGAGGGAGCGAAGGGCGGAACTGGAGACGCCGGCGCCCGGCGGGTGGGCAGGCACGCGAAGCCTCCGGTGGAGACGGTTCTCCTGGTCGGAGGTGGCGAGGCAGCAGCCGTCTGGAGCGGGAGCCGGTAGAGCAGTGCTTTGAGTCGTCACTGCGCTCCATGTTGTTCGTAGAACTCAACTACAGCTGAACGTGACGTGTGTCACCATGGCCCGGAACCAACGGATGCAGGCAGGGGGGCGCATGGTTGGCATGAGCGGCACGGACCGCCGGAGAGTCTGGATCAAGCTCATCATGACGCTGGGGGTGGTGGCCTTGGCGGTGATCGGCATCTTCACCGTGGCCAACACCGTGGGGGGCAGCAGCAACACCTGTGTCGGGAGTGTCTGCGGCGACGGAAACAAGGACAACAATGTGGGCCCCGCGCCTTCGCCGACACGGTGAACGACATGAACATTCGTGCCGCGGCCGGCTGGTTGGGCGCCAGCCTCGTCGTACTGACGTTTGTCACAGGCTGCAACAACTGCACCGGGTCGGTGTGCGGCAACCAAAACAGTGGCAACGAGGCAAACGGACGGGCGGCCGAGCCGGATGCGGTGCCGAAGCAGGAAGCTGCACAGCAGTCGCACTCGATCACGCCCGGCCCAACCGTGCCGGAACCGCCTGAAAAAGCCGAGTACATCAAAGCCGCTGACGCGATCTGTCAGAAGTGGACTCGACAGGCTGAAAAGCACACCACCGCAGGCGCGGAGCTGAGCTGGGAACTCTTCACCACTCTGATCCAGCTCGGCACAAACATGGCGAACGAGTGGCACGCCATGACGCCGCCGGCGGGCGACGCAGGTAAGGCCGACACTTTCATCGAAAAGCAATACGCGGACGTAGCGGCAATTCAGCGGGTGCGAGATTTATGGGCAGCCGGTGACACCGATCGGGCCCAAGTGGAACTGGACCAACTCGCCGACGAAAAAGTCCAAGCAGAGCGGCGAGCCAGTGCGCGAGCTTATGGTTTTCGCGTCTGTTATTGAACCCGGGGCGCTCACGCTGAGCAAGCGGGGAGGTGCGGCACGGTTTTTCAGGAAATCGCCTACCGTACTCCGTCAGATCGCAGCGGTGCCGTCTGGGTGAGCCGCCGCGGCGTCCGCCGGACAGCGCCGGACACCGCAGGGTGAGGGCCGGACCGGTGGTGTGGGCGTACGGCCTCCGCTGCGGCGCGCCGGGGTGCGCCGCAGCGGAGGGGAGTGGTGGTGGGTCGGGGTCAGGATGCGGTGGGCGTCCAGCCGCCCAGCCAGTCCGCGACCTCCTGGTCGGCGGCCTGGTCGGCGGTGAGGTGCGGGCGGTTCGTACCGGCGGCGCCCGCGCCGGGGCCGGTGTTGCGGTACTCGGCGAAGCGGGCGTCCTTCCACGAGAAGCCGCTCATGTCGCTCCACGGGGCGGTCTTGATCGCGTCGCTGAGCGTCGTGTCCCGGACGGTGACCTGCGGGTCCAGGGTCGCGTCGCCGCCGGCGTGCCAGGGGCGGCCGAGGTGGAAGCTGCGCGGGGATACGTCGCCGTTGACGACGGACCGGTTGATCAGGAAGCCCTTGCGGTTCGCGGGGGTGCTGGGCGCGGCGATGTAGCCGGCGGACGTGCCGTCCCAGCGCTTCTTCAGCGACAGCACCGACTTGTCGATCACCGCGGTCGCGCGGCCGAAGACGAAGTCGACGTTGCCGGTGATGTAGGAGTTGGTGACGTAGACGCGGCCGAGCCTGTCCTTGGCGGCGGTGTCCAGCAGCAGGGTGTCCTGGTCGCCGTTGACGATGACGCCGTCGAGGAGGACCTTGTCGGCGGCGGTGCGCAGGGCGACCGCCTGGTGGCCGCTGAGGTGCTGGTTCCTCGCCTCGTCGAAGTCGTTGGTGATGGTCAGGTTGCGGGCCTGGAAGTCGTCGGCCTCCACGGCCACGGTGGCGCTGCCGCCGGTGCCGTACGTGCCCGAGCCGTCCGGCTTCGGGGTGCCGGACGCGTTGCCGTAGACGATGACGGTGTCCTTGCGGCTGCCGCCCGAGCCCTGGATCGTGACGTGCGGCTTGTTCGCCGGGATCCGGACCGTCTCGCGGTACGTTCCGGGGGCGACGGAGATGACGACCCGTGAGGCGTTGTTCGCCGGGACGGCGTCGACGGCCTTCTGCACGCTGGTGAACTGGGCGCCGCTCTTGGCGACCGTGAGCGTCTGCGCGGCGGCGGCCCGGGCGGCCGTGGTCGCCGCCGTGCCGATCGACGGCCTCGGCCCGGCACCCGCCCTGAGCAGCGCGGGTACGGCGTCGGCCTTGTCGAGCGTGTAGGCGTAGGACGACCGGGGGTCGAACGCCGCGCCGCCACCGCTCTCGTTGCGGCCGCTGGTGCCGGAGAAGACGTTGCCGCGCTGGACGAGCACGGCGGTGCTGTCCCGGATGACGGGGTTCCGCACGCCCTGGAAGTAGCTGTTCTCCAGGACCATCCGGGTCTTGCCGCGGGAGTAGTTGCCGTACGCCGAGGTGATGTCCGTGCCCGGAGTGTCCTCGAGGTAGTTGTTGTACAGGTGCGCACGGGCCGCGTTGTCCGTCGAGGGGTTGCGCTGCTCGGTCTCGCGCAGCCAGTTGTGGTGGATCGTGATGTCGGTGACGACGTTCGTGGTCCAGCCGATGCCGAAGGTCTTGTTGTTGTTGCTCAGCCGGTTCCAGGACACCGTCACATAGGTGCTGTCCTTGCGGACGTCGATGAGGCCGTCGGCCATGTGCCGCAGGTCGTTGTGGTCGATCCAGACGTGGTGGGCGCCGTCCATCTGCACGGCGTCGTAGTCGTGGTCCTTGTCGTTCCACACGCCCTGGTAGGCGTCCCGGATCGTCAGGTTCCTGATGATGACGTTGTGGACGCCGGGGCCGAGGAAGAAGCCGCCGCCCACGATGTGCCCGCTGGTCCCGGAACCGACGATCGTCTTGTCGGAGGCGACGCGGATCTCCTTGCCGACCGGATTCATGGTGATCGTCCCGGCCACGACGATGATGTACGGCTCGGCGGCGGTCGCGTACTTCTCCAGGTCGGCGAGCGTCCGCACGGTGACGGTCCTGCCGCCCCGGCCGCCGTACGTGCCGTTCTGGCCGAGCGCGTTGACGGAGGCGAAACCGTCGGCGACGTCACCGGCCCAGGCCGGGACGGCGGCCGTCGCCGCGGACGCGGACTGCCGCTCCTCCTCGCCGAAGACGCCGAAGGCGCTTCCGTAGGCGAGGACGCCGGCGGCGGCGAGGGCGAGGGGGACGCCGGTGAGGGCCGTCCTCCGCCTGCGGTGACGCGCCCGACCACGGGTTTCAGTCATGTACTGGCTCCGATACTGCGTGGGGGATGTGCTGCTCGCGCCGAAGGTCGAGCACAGGGCAGTCGCCGCCGACCCGCGAAAGGTTGCCCCGGTACCGGCCCGATGCCGAGCGGTCCCGCCTCCGCGCCCGCTGCCCCGGTGGGGCGGCCCGGGCGGGGGACTGGGTGGGGCGGTCCGGGCGCGCGCCGGCCGCGTCGCGGAGCCCGGTGGATCCGGGGCGCCGGTACGGGGAGGCGTACCGCCCGCCCCGGCGGCCTCGGGTCCCCCGCCGGGCGCGGCCCGGGAGGCCACCCTCGCGGAGGGGGGGCGGAGGGCGGCGCGCCGCCCTGTTTCACCCGGTCCTGGGACGGTAGCCGGGAGGGAGGCCCCGGACACCGGACCGCGACCGGAGCGCGCACGACGGCACCCGGACCGCGCCGGACCGCGGGGAGCCGCCCGTACGGGAGAGGAGCGCCCACGTGACCGATCCGCGCACCACCGTCGTCATCATCACCCACGACCGGCGCGACGAACTGCTCCGCACCCTCGACCGGACCGTACGGCTGCCCGAGCGGCTGCCCGTGATCGTCGTGGACAACGCCTCGACGGACGGCACCGCCGAAGCCGTCACCCGCTGCCACCCGGACGTCACCCTGCTCACCCCCGGTGCCAACCTGGGCGCCGTCGGCCGGAACCTCGCCGTGCGCCACGCCCGTACGCCGTACGTCGCCTTCTGCGACGACGACTCCTGGTGGGAGCCCGGCTCGCCGGCCCGCGCCGCCGACCTGCTGGACCGGCACGAGCGGCTCGCCGCGGTGACGGCGCGCATCCTCGTCGAGCCGGGCGGCCGGGAGGACCCGATCGTCGCCGAGCTGCGCGACTCGCCGGTCAGGGGCCCGGACTGGCTGCCCGGTCCCGCGCTCGGGTCGTTCCTGGCGGCAGCCACCGTCATGCGCCGGGACGCCTTCTTCGCGGCGGGCGGCTTCAACGAGCGGCTGTGGCTCGGCGGCGAAGAGGAACTGCTGGCCACGGACCTCGCGACGCTGGGCTGGTGGCTCGCGTACGTCTCCGACCTCACCGTCCACCACGCCCCGTCCAAGGCCCGCGACTCCACGCAGCGCCGCATCGACGGGCTGCGCAACACCCTGTGGTTCTGCTGGCTGCGCCGCCCGGTCGGGCCCGCCCTGCGCAGGACCCTGCACCTGGCCCGTACGGTGCCCCGCGACCGCGCGTCGGCCAGGGCCTTCGCGGCCGCGGCGGCCGGACTGCCCTGGGTCCTGCGGGAACGGCGCGTCGTGCCCCCGTCCGTCGAGGCGCGCCTCCGGGCCCTGTCGAAGGCGCAGCGCGAGTCCACGGCCCGCCGCTACGTCGGGTGACGGACGGCGGCTCCGGCCGGCGCCGAGAGGGAGGAAGACCGTGAACTGCTACGAATGCGCCCGGCCGAACCCGGCCGTCGCCGTGTGCCGCTCCTGCGGCGCCGGACTCTGCCGGGACCACGTGCGGGTGCGCGGCGAGGAACTCCACGAGATCGTCGGGCCGGGACCCTCCCGGAGGGCCCAGGGCCGCCGCCTCCTGTGCGGCGTGTGCGTCGGCGTACCGAGCGCCCCCGGCGAGGGCGGCCCCCTTGACGGGGGCGGCGTCCTCGACGGGGGCGGCGGCGAAGGGGGCGTGCCATAACCGGCGCGGCACCGGCGGGTACCCCTGGCGGCGACGCCCGGCGGGTGCGGGACGACGCCCTGCCGGACGCCCGCGAGGAGGAGACCTGGCCCACGGGCGTGTGAGCCGGGACCGGGCTCGCGCCCCCGCCGTCGGCCGGGCCCGCGCGGCCGGGGAACGCGCCACGGCGACGGCGCCCGCGCGCCCGCACCGCCGGCGGCCGCGGTCCCGGTGGCGGGTCACCTGGGCCGCCGGGGGGCCGGCAGGTCCTGCGGGAGCGGCTCCACCGGATCGTTTGGCCCGGCCACCACCCAGGCCACGCCACCCGCGAGGATCGACGGCCCGCCGTGGTGCGGCCGGCGGCGGGTCAGCCGTACGCTCACGTACGCGTCCGCCTCCGGCACGGGGATCCGCAGCGCCCTGGCCAGCTCCCGTCCCCGCCGGTTGCCGCCCACCACCAGCACGCCCTCCTCCCGGAGCGCCGTGGCCGCCTCCCGGACCAGGCGGGCGCTGTCACGGCGCCGCGTCACGGCCCGCAGCGCCGCCTCGGGCACCGGCCGCTCCCGCACCCGCCGGAACAGCTCCGCCGCACGGTCCACGACGGACGCGGGCGCCAGGACCGCGACGCGGTCCGCCTCGGGCAGGCGCAGCAGCACGTTCTCCGGCAGCGGCGCGCCGCGGTGCAGCCACAGCACCGCCATCCGCGCCTGTGCCGTGAGCGGTGACGGCGCGTCCCGGTGCACCGGCGCGACCGTCATGCCGTGGCGCATCCGCAGCAGCCCGGCCGACCACCGGGCGTGCGCGTCGTCGGCCTGGACGACCAGGAAGATCTCGCCGTGCTCGGCCCGCGAGAACGACGCCCAGCCCCGACCGCCGTCCAGCGACAGCCTCAGCCGGAACGGCGCCACCGCGGGGAACAGGCGCCGCAGCTCCAGCTCCAGCCGTGGCCCGATCAGCGCCTTCTCCCGCTCGTCCAGCTCCGCCACGTCGTAGCGGCCGGTGGCCTCCGGGGCGAGCACCGCGTCCAGGGACTCCCGTACGGCCGCCGCCATCGCCCGCCCGTCCGGGTCGCGGTCGTTGAACACGCGGGCCAGCATGAGCAGTTCGGCGTCGTACGCGGTCAGGTCGACGTGCGGGGTGAGGACGACGCACACGACCCGGCCGTCCGCCCCGGTGACCTCACGCGGCACGAACCGTCCTGCCACGAGCCCGTCCCCGTGGCCGAGCCGGCCGAACACCTCGGGCGAGACGCACAGGGCGGGGTGGAAGGGGAAGTTCTCCGAGAGCGCCCGGAACTCCGCGGAGCGCAGCATGCCCAACGCGAGCCGCACGTTCAGCTCGGCCTCCGCCCGTCCTTCGTCGAACCCTTCGACGGAACCCACGTGCACGGCCAGCCGCACCGCCGGGTGCCGCCCGGCCGCCTCCAGTTCGTCCGGCAGCCGCTCCGCCAGCGTGCTGAGCAGTGCGTCGAGCGGGACGTCGGCGGGCAGGAACAGCAGGCAGCGGTCGTCCCCGACCACCAGGCGGTGGTCCGACCACCCGAGGTCGCGGCCCCCGGCCACGGAGGTCAGGGCGAGCGAAAGGGCCTCGCCCGTCGCCCGCGGATCACCGTCCGTTTCGACGGCGACGATGGTCCGGGGCTTCGGGGAACCGGGACTCGCCCCGGCCTCGTCGAGCAGCCGCTGGGCCTCCTCCCGGTCGGCCTGCGCGCCGGGGCCGTCCAGGCGCTCGAGCGCTGCCCGTGCGGCTTCCCCGGCCTCGTCGAGCCGGTCCAGCGCGACCAGCGTCCGCGCGATGCGGGTCAGGAGCAGGCCCTCGGCGCGGGAGTCCCCGCCTTCCGTCCGGTACTGGGCGAGGAGCGCCTCCTGCGCGGAGAGCAGTTCGCCGTACCGGCCGGCCGTCGCGAGCGCGTCCTCCAGCGCCAGGAGGGCGCTGCGCATCAGCGGGTGGGGAACCGAGTCCGGATAGCCGCCGAGCGCCTCCAGCACCGTCCGGAGCACCTCGTCGGTCCTGCCGAGCCGGGTGAGGACCGATGCCAGGTCCAGACAGGTCGCCGCCACGCCGAAGCGGTCGTCGTCCGCGCGGAAGGCGTCGAGCGCCCGCCTCAGGGGTTCTTCGGCCTCGGTCGGCGCGCCCCTCGCCAGGGCCAGTTGCCCGGCCAGTCGGTTCACCGGACCGCGCAGGGCGTCGTCCCGGTCCCACGCGTCCCCCGGCAGCCCGTTCAACGTCGACGCGGCGTCCGCGACCGCCCCGGCGGCGTACTGCGACAGGGCCAGGGCGACCACGGCCCGGGCCGTCGGCTCCCCGGAGCGTGCGGAGGCCCTCCCGATCACGGCCCTCGCGGCTTCCTCGAACCGCGACCGGTAGGAGGCCGAGGCGCCGTGGACGTGGAGGAGCAGCAGCAGGTCGGGCACCTGCCGCGGCAGCGGGTCGGGGGCCCCGCCGGCCGAGGCGGCCAGCGCCAGCGCGTTGTCGAGCCAGACGTGCCGCGAAACCGGGTCGTCGAGGATGTCGGTGGCCCGCACCCCCAGGTTGACCACGAGGGCGGAGTCGGGGCGGTCCTCCTCGTACAGCGCGGCGGCGCGGGCGAGGTAGTGGCCGACGAGCCGCTGGAGGAGGGGGGCCGCCGCCTCGGCGCCGTACCCGTGCTCCCGGATCGTGTGGCGGCGCACCTCCTCCGGCACGCGGTACACCCCGGCGGCCCGCCGGTCCAGCAGTCCCTCGGCGGTCAGCCGGTCGAGCGCCGCGCGGGCGGCCCGGTCGCCGCCGAGGAGGGCCCACGCCTCCGTGCGGGTCAGCTGCCCGGTCGGGACGAGCACGAAGCGGCGCAGCGCCTCCCGCTCCGGGGCGGGCAGGGCCCGCAGCCGCAGGTGGAGGACGGCGGCCAGGTCCTCCTTCGGCGTCGCCCGCGTCCTGCCGGACAAGCTGTCGCGGATCATCCGGGACAACTCGGCCGGGGGCGGCGCGGCACTCGAAGCGATCCAGGACCCGATGAGCCGGAGCGTGAGCGGCCACCACGCGCGGCCGGCCGGCAGCTCCCGCAGGGCGGCACGCCCCTCGTGCCCTTCCCGGCCGGCCCAGGTGGCGAGGAGGTCCGCGGCCTCCCCGTCCAGCAGGGGCGCCAGTCGGTGCTCGGGCGCCACGTCCGTCACCCGGGTCGTGGCGAGCACGGCGCAGCCGGGTACGGACGGCAGTAGGCGCTCCATCCGCGCGGGCTCGGGCACGTCGTCGAGGACGAGCAGCACACGCCGCCCGGTGACCGCCTCGGCCAGCTCGGCGGCCAGTTCCTCGGCGGAGCGCGCCTCTCCGTCGTCGGGTGCCCCCAGGGAGGTCAGCAGGCGGTGCAGCGCCGCCTCGGGCGGTACGGGGTGGTCGCTCGAACCGCGCATGTCGACGAAGTGCCGCTCACCGGCGAAGCGGTGGGCCGCCCGCAGTGCCAGTGCCGTCCGCCCCGCGCCGGGATCGTCCCGGACCGCGGTCACCCACACGACGCCCGCGGCCGGATCCGCGAGCCGGGCGAGGAGGGACTCGACGGTGTGCCCCCGCTCGACGAACCTCTCGGGCGGGGGCGGGAACGCGTCGGACTCCGCGCCCGTCGCCCCGGCCCCGTCCGTCTCCCCGCCTCCGTCCGGTGCGGGCCCCTCTCCGCCGGGCACCGCCAGCCCCAGCAGTTCCAGCGTCTGCCGGGACGCCCGGGCGAACGCCTCCTGCTCGGCCGGCAACTCATGGGGCCCGGACGCGTCGTACGCCACCGAGCGCAGCCCCGGCCGGCCGTCGCCGAGGGACGCCACGTGCCGGTCGAGGGCCTGGTGGACCCGCCACGCCTCGTGCGCGGGCAGCCGCTCCCGCAGCACCGCCCTGACCTCCTCGGGCAGGACCAGCTCCAGCGGCCCGGAGTCGCCCGCGGGCTGCTCCAGCTCGAACAGCCCGCTCGTCACCGCCTCCGCCACGTCGGCGGTCGTCGCGTCGGGCACCAGTTCCCGGCGGATCACGTGGAGCAGCCGCAGGCTGAGCCGGTCGAACGGCGCGCACAGCACAGCCAGCCGCACCGCCCGGGGAGCGGCCGTGCGGAGGAAGCCCTTCGCGGCCGTACCGGGTGACAGCGACGCGGCGCGCGGCCGGGACCGGCCCGGCAACCGCCCGCCCGGCGGGACGAGGACGGCCGTACAGCCCTCGGGTGCGCCGCGCATCGCCGCCCGCGACCAGCGGTCCAGCGAGTGCGGCGACAGCGACAGCACGGGGATCGGCAGCCACGCCCCCGCGTCGTCGCGCCCCGCGCCCTCCCCGGTGGCCGCGCCGCTGCGGGCCGCGCCGTCCGGGCCGGCGAGGTCGAGCAGCGGGGGCGCCTCGTGCGGGAGGCGGCTGCGGTGGGCGCCGGGCGCGGCGGGCGTGAACCGGACCGTGGGGAGGTTCAGCCCGCCGCGCCGCCACAGCTTCGTCGGGAGCGGGTTCAGCAGCGCCATGGGCGTCGTGGCCGCCCACTCCCGCAGCAGCCGCCACACGGCCGGTGCCCGCCACGGCGCGGCCACGCAGTCGGACACGACGACGACCAGCCTCCGGCCGTCCGCCTGGCGCAGCTGGCCCGGTGCCTGCGGACGCCCGGCCCCGTCGAACAGCAGGTCCCGCACCTGGAGCGTGCGGAAGGCACCCAGACGGTCCAGGACGGTGGTGAAGTCGTCGAGGGTCTCCTCCCACACCCGCATGTTGGGGGAGCGGTCGACGACCAGCGTCAGGTCGAACCACCGTTCCGGAGCGGCCGCGAACACGGGGATCAACTCGCCGCTGCGGGCGTACCCGTCCACGGTCGCCTCGATGTCCAGCGCGCCGCGCCGTCCCTCCGGCCACGGGCGCTTCCACGGCCGCAGCGCCCGCGTCACCTCCAGGGCGCGGGGCAGGCCCGTGGCGCGAGGCGCCGCCACGGCGTGGCCGCGCAGCCGCGTACCGGCTCCGGGCAGCCGCTCGTGCAGCCCGCGCGTCCCGGCGGCGCGCGCCGCCGCGCCGGGCGCCACCGGGTCGGACGCGCGTGCCGCGGGCTGCCGCGGCGGGTCCTGCGGCCCGGCCTCCCGCGACGCGGGCGCGTCACCCCCCGGCGCGGCGGACGGCGGCGGGCCCGTCGACGGAGGATCCGCGGGGCGGTGCCGCGCCATCGTGGCCGCCAGCCAGAGGGCCTCCGCCAGCCCCGTGCCGTCGAGCCCGCCGCCCGGCCCCGGTCCGCCGCCCGCGGCCGGGTCCAGGTGGGGGGCGGCCGAGCGCAGCGCGGACAGGACCCGGCCCAGCGCGTCAGACACGGGACAACTCCCGCAGCAGCAGGTCCACGACGGCCTGCCGCCGCTCGTCGTCCGGCGCCCCGTCCCCGGTCAGCAGGTGGACGGCGTTGAGCAACTGGTCCACGGCGAGGCTCTCGCCGGCCGTGAGCCGCTCGACGAACGCGTCCACCAGCTCACCGGCCGCCTCCGACCGCGCCGCGTCGGCGCCCAGGTGCGCCGCGACGACCCTGAGCAGGGTCTCCGGTGTCGGCATCGGCATCGTGAAGCGGATGCACCGGCGCAGGAACGCGGCCGGGAAGTCCCGCTCCCCGTTGCTGGTCATCACGATGAACGGGAACTCCGTGCACTGCACCCGGCCCCGCGTCACCTCGTGGTACGCGTCGCCGCCCCACTCCCGGACGGCCACCACGTCCCTGCCGTACCGGGCCAGCTCCGGGATCTCGAACTCGCCCCGCTCCAGCACGTCCAGCAGATCGCTGGGCAGGTCCAGGTCGCTCTTGTCGATCTCGTCGATGAGCAGCGCCCGGGGTCGCCGCGCCGGCAGGAGCGCCGTGCCGAGGGGGCCCATCCGCAGGAACGGCGCGATGTCGTCGCCGCCGTCCGGCCCCTCCAGCCGTTGCGCGTGGATCCTGCCCAGGGCGTCGTACCGGTACAGGGCGTCCGCGAGGCCGCTGCGGGACGTGATGTGCCAGCGCAGCACCGGGCCCAGCTCCAGCTCCGCCGCGACCTGCTCGATCACCGTGGACTTGCCCGAACCCGCCGGGCCGGTCAGCAGCAGGGGGCGGCGCAGGACCAGCGCGGCGTTCACCGCCTCCACCAGGCCCCGCGGCGGGACGAACTGCTCGTGCAGGGACCTGCGGGGGAACATCCGCCAGGGCGGTGGCGGGGCCAGCTCCACCCGCTCGCGCGGCGCGCTGCCGGTTCCCGCGTAGAAGGGCTGCCAGGTCATGCGGGACTCTCCCCATCCGTTGCGAACTGTTCGAACCACCTGCAGAAATCCAGCCACTCCGCGTCGTCCCACACCGTGCGCAGCCGGGCCAGGTGTCCGCGCCCCGACCACCCGGCGGCCGCGGTGCCGCAGCCGCTCCACCGGTCGCGGTACGCCCGGCAGAACTCGCCGGGCAGCAGGTGCCAGTGTGCGTCCAGGTAGCGGCGCGCCTCGGCCGGGACGCGGTGCGCCTCGTCCTCCGGCCACAGCACGATGGGGGAGGACGCCAGCAGCGTCTCCAGCACGTCGCCGAGGTGCGGCGGCCGGTGCTCCAGGGCGACCGCGCGCGTACGCGGCCCGCCGAGCAACCGGTCGCGGAGCTCCCGCGCCTGCCGGGTGTCGGGCTCGCCGAGCCACTCCAGCCGCGTGCCGTCGGAGCAGTCCTCCATGGCGCGGAGCGTCCTGCGCGCCCGGTCGTTGATCCACCACAGGTGGTCGGGCGGCTGGATGCGGTCGCTCCACCGCAGGACGACGTCGTGATCGGCGCCCAGTCGCATCCCGAAGTCGGTCTCCTCCGGGCGCCACTGGAGCAGCAGCGGGGCCGGCGCGGCGACCTCGACCCGGCGCAGCGGCACGTCCATCCCGGCGGCCAGCCGGGACGCCCACCGCAACGCGGCGCCCACCTGCCGCTCCACACCGGCCCGGTCCGGGCTGCACGCGAACTCCTCGCGGTCGCGCACCTCACCGCCGTCCAGCAGCCAGGCCGCCAACGACTCCGGCCACTCGTCACCGACGGCCGCGTGCAGGCTCACCACCAGCCGCAACCGCATGTCACGCGTCCGGTCGGCCAACCGCTCGAACGCGTCGTTCAGGTCGATCACCGCGCCCAGGGCCGCCGCCCAGTCGCGCACCGCCGGCGTCCCCGGGTCCACACCCGTCTCGTGCGCCAGCAGCGCCACGAAGTCGACGAGCGGCCCCATCCGCCGCTTCCCCGCCACCGGTGCCCGCAGCAGCAGGTACTCGACGGCGTCGCGCAGCAGGTCCGTGCCCGACGAACCGGGCGGCGACTCCACGGGGCCGGGGCACGCCGCGGTGAACGTCCGCCGAAGGAGCCCCGACGTGAGCGGCGCGCCGGGCCAGGAGCCGAGCAGGCCGACGGTCCGCGCCGCCGCGTTCAGCGCGTCCACCACGTCGAGCGCCCACTCCCGGGCGGGGGACGGCGGGGCCGCCGCCAGCCCGTCCCGTACGGCGCCGATGTCCTGGGCCGTCGTCACCGGACCGGCGAACAGCGACTCGTCCACCGCCGCGACCGCCCGGGCCAGCTCCTCCGACCCGACCCGGCCGATCAGCGCGCCCCCGGTGGCCGCGTGCCGGGGATTGCGGGCCAGCCACAGCGGGCCGGGCCCGAACCGCGCCCCGTCGAACTCGGCCCGCAGGATCGCCTGCCCCGCCGTGCCGCCGTCGTCGCGCACGGCCTCCACGACGGCGTCCGGCGCCAGCGTCTCGCCCGCCGCGGGCAGCCCCTTCCGGAGCACCTGCACCAGCGTCCGGCTGAACCGCAGCCCGTACGCCTCCTCCGCCGCGCCCGACCCCATGAGCAGGGACAGCCGCGTGTCGCCCTGCCGGATGCCGTTGGCGACGGACTTCAGGTCCGGCACCGCGTTCCCCGCGTGGCACGTGTCCACGATGGCGATGACGCCCGCCAGGCCCTGCGTCTCCAGCGCCTGCGTCAGCAGCGATCCCACGTCCACCGCCGTCAGCGGCGCCTCCGCACGCGAGTCGCTCGCCATGAAGTACAGCCCCGTCCCGGAGGCCATTCCGTGGCCGAGCAGCGCGACGACCAGCACCGCGCCCGCGTCGCCCGCGCCGAGCGCCGCCGTGCGGATCGCCGCCTCGACGTCCGCCCGCGTCACCCCGTCGCCGCACAGCAGCGTCGTCCCGCCCGGCGGGTCCTTCTCGCAGCCGCCCGCCCACGGCGCCGTCAGCGTGTCGTGCAGCGCCCGGGCCGCGTCCTCCAACTCGTCCAGCAGGCCCAGGTCAGGGCATTGCGCCCCGATCACCAGGGCGTGCCGCGGGCCGGTCATGACTCCGCGGCGGCGGTCAGGGCCTCGACGAGCGGACCCGCCACGGCGGCCTGCGCCAGGTACTTGGCGGCCGGGTGCACCCACGCGCCGTCCGAGTCGACCCGGCTGCTCACGGGACCGACCGAGGAGGCGTTCGGCACCACGACGTCCTCCAGCCGGGGCCGCGCGGCCACGATGTCGTCGCGGTCCCAGAAGTTGAGCCACCGGCCGACGCACGCCGGAGCGCTCAGCGGCTGCGGCCGTACACGGGGCAGCACCGCCGTCCGCATCCCGAGCGGCGACCCCAGGGTGATCAGCAGCGGCACCTCGCCCCCGTGCGCGTGCAGGGCCTCCAGGGCGACGACCGTACCCAGCGAGTGCGCCACCACCACCGTCGGCCCGTCGCCGTCCAGGCAGGCGGCCACCTTTCGGCGGATCCGGGCGTCCAGGGTCGCCCCGTCGTCTCCGGGCTCGCCGCGGTTGAGGTAGCGGGCGACCTGGCCGAGCATGCCCGCCGTGAGCCGGGCGCTGAGCCAGCCGCCGGTGGACCGCAGACCGGGCAGCGCCATCAGACTCGTCAGCGCGTTCACCGCGTGCCGGCCGGGCGCGCCCACGCCCTGGGCGCCACCGGGCGGGGCCAGTTGCGTACGGGCGTGACGCAGCACCCGGGCCTCGCCCGGTGCCAGCGCCGGGTCTGCCAGTCGCTCGTCGACGGCTTCGAGGAGCAGCCCGGCGACCAACTCCTCGTCCTGCCGGGACGCCCGCGGCCCGGCCGCGCTGCCCGTGCCCTGCGAGCCGGGCGTGCGGAACAGGTCGCCGTAGTAGGCGAAGCGGACATCGGCGGCCCAGCCCCCCGTCAGGCCGGACAGCCTGTTGCTGTGGCCGGCCGCGCGGGCGCCGTGCGCCGCCGCGCGTAACCACTCCTCCAGATCCGCCGCGGCATCCCGGGGACCGCCGATGCCGTGGACGAACACCAGGCGAGGCTTCATCGCTCCCCCCTTCGTCGACGTCCAGATGGAGAACGATCTTTTCGTGTACGGACGAGGACCGGCAACCCCTGTGGACAACGCCTGTGGGCAACCCCGGTGGACGGCACGCCGCCACCCCACCGCGTCCGCGTCGCCCGAAGCCCCGCGCCCCGCCGTCCGCCCGCCTACCCGCGCCGTGCCGCGCCGCTCAGTTCCGCGTACAGGTCCGCCCCCGACCAGCGGCGGGCCCGCCCCGGAGCGGCCGCCTCCGCCTCCCGCACCAGCTCGACGAGACGCGCGTTCACCGGGGCGCGCAGGCCGTGCCGGGCGGCCAGCGCCACGATCTCCCCCTGCAACGTGTCGATCTCCGTCGGCCGGCCCCGCTCCAGGTCCTCCCACATCGACGACCGGGCCTGCGCGTCCACCCGCAACGACGCCGCCGCCACCCGCCGGAACACCGCGTCGGGCAGGCGCAGCAGACGGGGCGTCACCGACGCCGGTACGGGACCCAGCCGCGCCGGGGCCGCACCCTCCGCCCGGTACACCGCCAGCGCCTCCTCCTGGCACAGCGCCAGGCACCGCCGGTACGCCCGCGCACCCAACTGGTCGCGCAGCGGCAGCCCCGACAGGGCGTTGATCGCGTTGTTCAGGTTCATCAGCAGCTTCGCGTACTGGACGCGCCGCATGTCATCGCGCGGCTCGACCTCCAGCCCGGCCCGCCGCAACGCCGCCACCAGCGGTCCCGCGTCCGGTACGTCATCCACCATCACCGCGCCCGCCGTGCCCTGGTGGAAGGCCGCCGGGCCGGTACGCACCACGTTGTACGGGACCATGCCCGTCAGCACCGCCGTGCCCGCCGGCAGGGCGGACCGCAGCACCTCCGGGTTGCGCAGTCCGTTCTGGAAGCTCACCACCACGGTGTCCACGCCCAGATGAGGACCGATCGCCTCGGCGGCCTCGCGCGTCGCCCCCGATTTGACCGTGACCAGTACGTAGTCGGCGCCCGACACGTCCGACGCCCCGCTCGATGCCCGCAGCAGCGCCGGCGCCACCCGCACGTCCGGACGGCCGCCGCCCGTCAGCCGCAGCCCCCGCTCCCGTACGGCGTCCATCGCGGCAGGGCGGCCGACGAGCGTCACCTCGCAGCAGGCGGCGAGGGAGCCGCCCAGATGGCAACCGACGCTCCCCGCGCCGAACACGGCGATCTTCAGCGACATGCAGCCAGTGTGACCCCCGCGCGCACCGGCGTCGAGGCGTGTTCACGCCCGAGCCCGTCACACCCCGTCGGCCTCCGGGGCGGGCCGGCGGTGGGCGGGCGCCGCGGTACGCGTGTGGACGAACAGCTCCTGCCGTGCCGGAGGGGCCGCCCGGTGCTCGGGTACCGGCAGCTCGTACCGCACCGGCCGGCGGTGGTCCGCCAGTTGCCGGTCCGCGTTGTACACGCGGCCGAACTTCCAGAGCATCCGCGCGAAGTTCGTCTGCCCGCGCAGCAGGTTCCGGCCCAGCACCCCCATGGCGCCCACCGCGTTGCGCAGCCCCAGGTGCTTGCGGTTGAGGACCGCCTGGGTGCGCACCAGCTCCCGGTAGAACACCTCCAGCGGCAGCTTCGTCGGGACGACCGCGTGCTGGATGTCGAACAGCCGGTAGTCCCGCGTCGTCAGCTGCCGCGCCTCCGTGTGCCAGATCTCCGTCCCCGGATACGGCGTCATCACCGTCAGGTGCACGATCTCCGGCACCGACAGGGCGAACTCCCGCACCACGCGGAACCGCTCCTCGTCCCACGCCGGATCCACGATCAGGTTGATGGCCACCATGATGCCCATCCGCCGGGCCGCCTCCAGGGCCCGGAAGTTGTCGTCCGGGCTGACCCGCTTCCGGTACAGGTCCAGGCCCTCGGCGTCGATGGCCTCCATGCCCAGGAACATGTACCGCAGCCCCAGCCGCGTCCAGCGTTCGAACACCTCCGGGTTGCGCAGCAGCACGTCGCTGCGGGTCTCCAGGTAGTACCGCTTCCGGATGCGGCGCCGCTCCAGGGCGGCCGCGATGCCGTCGCCGTGCTCCGGCTTGATGAACGCCACGTCGTCGACGATGAAGACGTTCGGCTCCCGGATCGACGCCATCTCCTCGGCCGCCGCCTCCGGCGACGCCTTGCGGTAGCTGCGCCCGTAGAACGTCCACGCCGAGCAGAACGAGCAGTCCCAGGGACAGCCGCGGGTGAACTCGATCGACGCGCACGGGTCCAGCTCTCCGATGAAGTACCGGTTCCGTCTCCGCATCAGGTCGCGCGCGGGGCGCGGGCCGTCCAGGCTCTCCAACAGCCGGGGCGCGGGCCCCCGCCCCTCCGCCGACACGACGCCCGGTACGCTGCCGAGGCCGCCGTCGCGCGCCGCCTCCAGCAGCGGTGCCACGGCCGGCTCGCCCTCACCGCGCACGACGGCGTCCACCGCGCCCTCCGCCTGCCGCAGCACGTGTTCCGCGATGAACGACACGCTGTGACCGCCGAAGAAGACGAAGCACCCGGGGGACGCCGCCTTCGCGCGCTTGGCGATCTCGATCGCCTCCGGGACGTTCGCCAGGTAGTTGAGGGAGATCCCCAACGCCTCCGGCGCGAACGACCGCAGTTCCGCGTCGAGCACGGCCGGCGGCAGGACCTGGAGGTCCACGACGCGGACCCGGTGCCCCGCGTCCCGTGCCGCGGCGGCCACCCGTTCCAGGCCCAGCGGTTCGAGTCGGAGGAAGATCTCCGAGTACATCAGGGCACTCGGGTGGACGAGGAGCACGCGCATGTGAGTCTCCAGCCGGACGGCGACGACGATCGACGACGGTCTCTTCCCTGACGGTCTCTTCTCCGACGGCCCGTGTGCCGTCGGCTCAGGATCAGCCGCGCCTCCACACCAGGCGCACGGCGAAGTTCACCTCCGTCGTGCCCTTCGCCACGACGATGCCGCCCTCACCGCCCACCTTGAGGCCGAAGTCCACCGCCGCCTCCTCCGGCCCCAGGCGGCGGAGCGTGTCGAAGACCCGCGCCAGGGCGGGGCCCAACTGGTCGAGGGCCTCCTGGAGCGACATCTGGGCGCGCGCCGTGACCGACTCGCCGGGGAAGCCCTCCGAACCCACCGCCACCAGGCCGTCGTCGACCTCGAAGACGGCCGTGCCGTCACCGTCGTCGCCCACCTCGATCGTGATCAGCTGCGTCACGGAGCCCAGCCTCGCGCAGCCGCGCGGGCACCGCACGCCGGGCCGTCCGGAGGGACCACCCGAATCCCCCGCGAGGGTTCTCCGCCCCTGCGCGCGCGAGGACCCCGTCCGGGAGAGTTCGGGGCGAGGGCCAACGCCCAGCTCCGCCCCACGCGCGCGAGGACGCCCACCTCCAGGCCCCGCCACGTGGGCACGACCTTGCTCCGCCCTTACGCGCGCGAGGACGCCGTGAAGCAGGGGCGGCGGCTTCCGCCGGTGTTCTCCGCCCCTGCGCCGCGCGAGAACCCCTTCCGGGGCCGCTCCCGCAGAACGCCTCGTTTCCACGAGAAGTGTTGTCGCCGCCGCCGCGCCCGATCTCCCGTCCGCCGGACCACAACCGGCAGTCCCTTGCAGGAGAGCGAAGAGCGGAGAGACCGTGCAGCATCCCCGAGACCCACAGGACCATCCCGGCCGTCCGCGGCAGGGCCGGGAGGAGGCCCGTCACGGCCGGGCCGCGGCCCGTCACGGCCGGCGCCGCCGTACCGGCCGCGGGGCCGCCGTCGCGGCGCCGCGGCGCCACGCGAAACAGCGCTGGACCTACCAGGGCGTCGGCACCGTCGTCGCCGGCGCGGTCGCCGTCGCCGCGGTGGCGATCGGCACGGTCGTCCTCGGCGGTACCGGAGGGGAGGGCGGCTCCCTCGCCACCCGCACGGCCGCGCCCGCGCCGTCCCTCGGCGACCGTCCCGCGAGCACCTCCGGCACCACACCCCCTACGAGCCCCGCCATACCCGCGCCCCGCCCGTCCCGGTCGGCACCGCCGTCGCCGCACGCCACCCCCGCCGCCTCCATCCCGGCCCCGGCCCGGACCACCCCCGCCCCACCGGGCCGGCACACCACGGCCGGAACCGGGAAGCGTCCCTCCACCACCCCCGCGTCGCCCACCGCGCGCGTGGGCGACGCGGACCCGTACGCAGCCCGCCCCGCGCGGCCCGGCGGCACGGTCGCCGACCACGTGCGCCGCGTCGTCGCCCTCGCCAACGCCGAACGCGCCAAGGCCGGCTGCCCCGCCCTCCGTACCGACAGCCGTCTCCAGGAGGCCGCCCAGGGCCACGCCGACGACATGGCCGCCCGCGACTACTACGCGCACGACACCCCCGAGGGGCAGGACGCGGGCGACCGGATCGGGGCCGCCGGCTACCGCTGGAGCACCTGGGCGGAGAACATCCACCGCGGCCCCGGGAACCCGGCCACCGCCGTGCGGGACTGGATGAAGAGCCCTAGCCACCGCGCGAACATCCTCAACTGCGCCTTCCGGGACATCGGCGTCGGCGTGAACCTCCGGCCCAACGGCCCCTGGTGGGTCCAGAACTTCGGCGCCACCGGCTGACGCGCCGCACCGCCGCTCACGCCGGGCCGGCCAGGGTCTGCACCCACACCGTGCCCTCCGGGCCCGGCACCGCCGCCACGCCCGTGTCCCGGTAGCGGCAGCCGAGCATGTTCTCCTGGTGGACGGAGCCGTCCATCCAGTCGTCGACGACCGCCGCCGCGTCCCGGGGCCCCCGGTGCAGGTTCTCGGCCCACGCGCCCGCGTCGTACCCGGCGTCGGCCATCCGCGCGTCCGCGTGCCGGCCCTCCGGGTCGGCGTGGGCGAAGTAGTTCCGCGCCACCATGTCGCGCGCGTGGGCCCGGGCCGCCGCCGTCAGCCGGGGGTCCAGGCGCAGCGGAGCACAGCCGGCCTCGGCGCGCCGGGCGTTCACCAACGCGGTCAGCCGCTGCGCCGCGCCCGGCCCGGCCGTCCGCGCGGCGCCCGGGGACGGCGCCGGTGCCGCCGTCACGGAGGCGGCCGGGCTCGGGGAAGCGGTGGGCGGCGGGGAGGGCGAGGAGGTGGGCGTGGGCGTACGGGACGCGGTGGGCGTCCCGGCCGGCGACGCCGGCGCGGCGAGCCCCTTCGGGGCCGGCCCCTCCGGGACGGGCGCGGGGGCGTCGGGCACCACCGGCCACAGCGCGGCCAACAGCACCCCGCCGACCACCGCGCCCCCGACCGCCGCGGGCACCCGCCGGCGCGCCGCGCCTCCCGCAGGGCCGCCCGCGCCGGGTCCTCCCGTCCCCGCGCGCGCGGCACCCTCCCGTACGGCCGCGGACGCCCCGTCGGCCCCCGCCGCGCCGTTCGCCGCCGCACCGTCCGCCGTGGAGCCGTTCGCCGCCTGGCCGGGAACCGCGCCGGACGCCGCTGCGGGCGCCGCGTCGACCTGCGCGGCGGGCACCGCCGGGTACCCGGAGAGCGGAACGACCAGGGCGAGACCGGCCAGCAGCCCCTCGGCCGGTATCAGGTCCGCCCAGTGCCCACCACAGGCGGGGCAGCCGCGGGCGTGCCGTGCGACGCGCTTGCGCCACACCGGGGCCGGACGCCCGTCCCAGTCCGCCGTCAGCCGCGCCAGCGCACCGCACCGGGGTTCCGCCGCCAAGGCGCGCACCACCCCGCGCCCCGTCTCCAGACTGGCCTTCATCCGCTGCACCCGCACCGCCGCGTGCCGCGCCGGGACACCCAGCGCCTCGGCCAGCTCCGCGCGCGTGAGCCGTCCCGACGCCTCCTGCCACCACAGGGCCAGCAGCGCCCGGTCGTCCTCGTCGAGCCACCGGGTCGCCTCGGCGACCTCCCGCCGCTGGCCGGACAGGCCGAGCCGCAGGATCGTCAGGTCCACGAAGTCGCCCGCCGGATCCGGTCGCTCCACGACGCGCTCCAGCGACGTGACCGGCGCCTGCTGGCGGTCGTTCCAACGGCGGCGTATCTGGTTCATCGCTATGGCCACCAGCCAGGACCGGAACCGGGACGGCTCGCGGAGCCCGCCCAGCCCGTCCAACGCCCGGAACATGGTGTCCTGGACCACGTCGTCCACGTCCGCGTGCCCGTCCAGCGCCCGCCCCACCACGTTGTAGACCAGCGGCAGGTAGTCCTCGACGAGCCGCTCGCGCGCCCGGCCGTCACCCGCCCGCGCCGCGCTCACCAGCTCCGGTACGTGCTCGTTGTCCCTGTGCATGCCCTGCCTCGCCCCGTCGTCGCGTACGGCCCTGTCGTCGGGGGATCCGGTGGCGCGGCCCCGACAACGGAAATCAGCCGGACAGTACGCACCCGGGCCCGTCCGGCGAAATCCTCGGACGGCCTGCATGCCCGGCGGCCCGGGTCCCGGACGTCGACGAGGCCCCGCCACGAGGGTGAAGCCGCGGCGAAGGCGGTCGCCGGACCCGCCGTCGCCCACCGTGCGGAACCCGTACGGCTCCGGCCCGTGTTCGACGGGGCCGCGCGCCGCGCGCCGGCGGCCCCACGGGTCCACGGCGGCGTGCACCCCCTTCGACAGTTCGCCGGTCGCTCGCCGACGCGTGGGTCAGCGGCGTTGCAGCCGGGCCGCACGCGCGCTGATGTCCGGCAGCTTCGCGTACAGGGCCGCGCCCGGGCAGCGGGTCGCGTAGCCGTCCATGTGGCCGCCGACGACGGGCAGCACGGCCGTCGTGCCCTCCGGGAAGCGCGACTCGTCGCTCGTCGAGACGAGGGTGACCGTGCCGCGCGGATCGGCCCCGGAGGGATCCAGCTTCCAGGCGACCAGCCGTGCGATAGCGTCGAGCATCGGCTCGGGCACCCGCGTGCCCTCCGAGAACGTGCCGATCGCCGCGATGCCGACCGTCCCCTCGTTGAACCCCTTGGTGTGGGCGCCGATCACGGGCCGGTCGACACCGCCCGCCCGGCCCTCGTAGATGGTGCCGCAGGCGTCGACGAGGAAGTTGTAGCCGATGTCGTCCCAGTCCCGGCCGTGGGCGTGCCCCGCGTACAGGTCGCGCAGCGTCGCGGGGACGCTCGCGCAGTCGTACCCGTTCGGGGTGCTCGTGTGGTGGATGACGGCGGCCCGCACCGCCGACGCGTACCGGGCGGCGGGCGCCGTCGACACGGTCTCCGCCCGCCACGCCGTGCGGGGCACGATCATCGGCCGCGGCCCCTGGTGACGGCCCGCGCGCTGCGGGGAGGTGCCCCCGGACTCGGCGGCACCGTGCCCCCGCGGGCCCGACGACGGCCCGACGACGAGGCTCGCCGCCACGAGCGCCCCGAAGAGGGCCAGCGACGTGGCGGTACGGGCCCTGCGGGTCTGCGGCAGACGCATGCTCCCGCCTCCTCCGCGCCGAACCGCCCCGGCCGTGGTCCTTCCTGCCCGTCGGCACCATCGTCGCCAACGGCGCCGCGGGCCGCTCGCCGGAGTGCTCCGTACGGGACGGCGGCTCCGGGCGGTTGTCAGTGCCGCGTCCTACGGTTTTTCCAGTGGGACCCGCGGGACAGGCCGCCGGGTCCGCCCTGGGGAGGGGTCTGCCAGTCATGTCTGCTGTGTCCGCGGAGACGACGTATCTGGAGCTGTCGCAGGACGGCGGCGGTGCGCACAAGTTCTACGAGGTGTCCGTCGACGGCCAGACGGTGACGGTGCGGTACGGACGGATCGGCGCCGCCGGCCAGACCCAGACCTCCACGTTCCCCACCGTGGAGAAGGCGCGCGCCGCCGCGGCCAAGAAGGTCGGGGAGAAGGTCCGCAAGGGGTACGCGCCGGCCGTCCCGGGCCAAAGGGCCCCGCGCGCGGTGACCCGCCGTCAGGTCGCGTCGGCCCCGTCGACGGCCCGCGCGGTCGCACCGGTGCTGTGGCGGTTCCGGACGGGCTCGGCGGCGTTCGGCATCCACGTCGACGACGACCGCTGCTGGGTCGGCAACCAGGCGGGCGACGTCTACACCCTGGACCACGACGGCGCCGTCCTCGCCCGCTTCGCCCTGCCGGACGGCGTGAAGTGCCTGGTCGCGGACGACTTCTGGATCTACGCGGGCTGTGACGACGGCCGCGTGTACGACCTGTCGTCGAAGCTGCCGTTCGCGGCGTACGACATCGCGGCGGACGTCGACATCTTCTGGCTCGACATCCACGAGGGCGTGCTGAACGTGTCGGACCGCGCCGGCCGGCTCACCGTCATCGACCACGAGGACGAGCACCAGTGGGCCCGCCGCAGCCGGGGCGAGCACGCCTGGATGGTCCGCGCCGACGACCGGGCCGTCTACCACGGCCACCAGCGGGGCGTGACGGCGTACGCGCCCGACGGCGGTGGCGAACTGTGGCACACGGCGACCCGCGGCGGCGTCCTGTTCGGCTGGCAGGAGGACACGGCGGTGTACGCGGGCACCGCGCACCACGCCGTGCAGCGGCTGTCCAAGGACGACGGCCGGATCGAGGCGACGTACGCCTGCGACAGCGCCGTGTACGCGTGCGCCACGTCACCCGGCGGGCGGTTCGTCTTCGCCGGTGACGCGGCGTCCTCCGTGTACTGCTTCGACCGGGACGGCACACGCCTGTGGAAGCTCGGCACGGGCGGCGGCTCGGCCCTGTCCATGCAGTACCGCGACGAGCGGCTCTACCTGGTGACCACGGACGGCTCGCTGGTCTGCGTGGACGCGGGCGAGACGGCGATCGAGGCCGCCCAGCGCGGCACGGTCCCGGTGGCCCGCGACGTGAAGCTCGCCGCCGCCCTGCCGACGTACGCGCCGGCGACGGCCGCGGCCTCGGTGGCCGCGGTGGCGGACGCCCCCGCCGGCTCGGTCGTCGTGGAGTGCGTCCAGGACGGCGGACGGCTCCGGGTGCACGTCGTGTCCGAGGGCTACGAGCCCTCGTGGAACGTCCAGTTCCCGCGCGCGATACGGGAGCCCGGCGCACGCTACGCGGTGGACGCGCTGCACGCCGCGGCGGGCGGCTTCTACCGGGTCCGCGGCGACATCAGGCGGCTCCTGTGACCGGGGCGGGCGGCGCGTTCGAGGCCGCCACCGGGGACGGGCCCCCGCGCCCGGACCCGGCGGCGGCCGAGCGGCGCGCCGCCGAGGTCCGCACGGCGTACGAGGGGCTGCTCCAGATCCGGCGGCTCACCAACACCGGGGGCGGCGACCCCGGGGCCGTGCCGGCCCCGTGGGAGCGCAACCAGCCGGTGAAGGCGGTCGCGCTGGCCCTGGAGGCGGCAGGCGTCCCGCCGTCCGCGCTGGACGCCGAGGGACGGCGCGTCAGGACCGGCTACCGCGTCGGCCCCGGCGACGGCCCGGGGCAGGTGCGGGTGGAGTGGCTGGGCCCGCCGGGCGGCGGCGCCGCCCAGGAGGAGGACACCGCCCTGGCGGGGTGCGCGCGGGCCCTGGAGCGGCTGGGCTGGGAGGCCCTGCTGTACCGGGGGCCGCGGCGACGGCGCCACCTGGAGGTCGAGCCGCTGCCCGCCCCCGGCTGACCGGGGCCGGCCCACGGCCGGGACGGTCGGCGGTTCAGGCGATGGACGCCGACACGATCGCGGACACCGCGAGGTTGCAGGAGGCCGTCACCCACACCGCCGGGTGCGGCTCCGGCTCCACCAGGAGCGCGCCCAGGCGGCCCGGCGTGATCAGGTCCACCACGACGAACGCCACGGCCATCATCACCAGACCGAGCAGACCGAACACCGCGGTCGACACGAGGCCCTTGCCGAAGTCGTCGTACGTCGACCAGATGGAGGTGAACACGATGCCGCCGATGCCGAGCAGCGCCGAACTCAGCAGCAGGGCGCCGTTGCGGTTGCGCTGCTCCCAGACGAGCCGCCGGAGGTTGCCGGGGGTCAGCACGTCGACCAGGACTATGCCGAGGATCAGCAGGACCAGCCCGAGGCCGCCGTAAGCGGCGGCCCGGCCGAGTCCGTTGACGATGTCGATCATGATGAGCCGGCTCCCCGTTGCAGAAGTGATCTAAGTGATCGCGGTCAAGGCGACGCAAAATGTAGCGCACGGCCCGAGGCCACCGGCCCGCGCGGGCGGGGGACGCCCGTGACCCGTATGGCCCCGTCACCCGGCGCGCGGCGCCGACTCCCGCGCACAGTGGTACGGCACGCGAGGCGCCGCCCCGCGCTCCCGTGCCGCAGCAGTCCGACGCCGGGAGGAGCCGCATGGCGCTCGACGGGACGGCGGAGGCGGGTGGCCCCGCTGCTCCGCCACCGGGTGGCCGGCCGCGCGGGTGGCCGGCCGCGCGAGGAGCCGGCGGTGCGATGCCGGGCGGCACACGGGGCCGCCGCCCACGCCGGCTCCCGCGCCCCCGCACGCGCCGACGACCGACGCCCCCGTGGCCGACGACCGACGCCCAACGCCCCCCATGGCCGACGACCGACGAAAGGCCCGGACCCCATGAGCAGCACCACCCAACGCCACCCGCTGTCGTTCCTCGTCATGACCGGCTCCCGGCGAGCCGACTCGTTCAACACGAAGCTCGCCCGGCTGGCCGTGGCCGCCGTCGAGGCCAACGGGGCGTCGGCGACCTTCGCCTCCGTCAGGGACTTCCAGGTGCCGGACTACGATGCCGACGCCGAGGCCGCCGACGGCATCCCGCCCGGAGCCGAACGCTTCCGCAAACGGCTCCACGAGGTGGACGCACTGATCGTCGCGTCACCCGAGTACAACGCCTCCGTCCCCGGCGTCCTGAAGAACCTCGTCGACTGGACGTCCCGGTTCCGTCCGCAGCCCTTCAACGAGATGCAGGTGCTGCTCCTGTCGGCGTCCCCGTCAATGGTCGGCGGCAACCGCGGCCTGTGGGCCCTGCGCGTCCCGCTGGAGCACCTCGGCGCCCGCGTCTACCCCGACATGTTCTCCCTGGCCGCCGCCCACACACAGCTCGACGACGGGGGCCGCATCGCGGACGGGACGCTCCAGGAGCGCTTCGAGGCGAACATCGTCAACTTCATGAACCTCGTCGAGGCCACCACGCACTACCCGTGCGTCAAGAAGGCCTGGGTCGAGTACCTCGGCGAACACCCGGACCCTGAGGTCGATCGCGTCCAGGCGGAGGCCAACGTCCAGGCGGAGGCGGGTTAGACGCCCACCCGGTGGGCGACGTTTGTGGGCCGCGGCGGCGGTCACCCGGACGGCACGACCGACGTGCGTCGAGACGGTCCGCGAGGGACCAGAGGGAGATGCCATGACTTCGGTGGCCGACTACGTGCTGGAACGGGTTCGCGGATGGGGCGTCGACCGCGTCTACGGGTACCCCGGTGACGGGATCAACGGCCTGCTCGGCGCCTTCGGACGGGCCGGGGACGGGCCGGAGTTCATCCAGGCGCGGCACGAGGAGGCCGCCGCGTTCATGGCGTGCGGGCACGCCAAGTTCACCGGTGAGGTCGGCTGTTGCGTCGCCACGTCCGGGCCGGGCGCGATCCACCTGCTCAACGGCCTGTACGACGCCAAACTCGACCACCAGCCCGTCGTCGCGATCGTCGGCCAGCAGCGGAGGCTGAGCCTCGGCTCCTCCTACCAACAGGAGATCGCCCTCGAACAGCTCTTCGCCGACGTGTCCGAGTACTGCCAGATGATCACGCATCCGGGGCAGGCGCGGCACGTCGTGGACCGGGCGTTCAAGACCGCGCTCACCACCCGCTCCGTCGCCACGGTCATCATCCCGGAGGACGTCCAGGAAGAGGAGGCGCAGCCCTCGCCGCCCAAGCAGCACGGCTCCGTCTACTCCAGCATCGGCTGGAGCCGCCCGCGCGTGCTGCCCGACGCGACCGAGCTCCGCAAGGCCGCCGACGTCCTCAACGAGGGCGCCAAGGTGGCCATGATCATTGGTCAGGGCGCCGCGCACGCCGAGGCCGAGGTCGTCGAGGCCGCCGAACTCCTCGGCGCCGGTGTCGCCAAGGCCCTCCTCGGCCGCGAGGTCCTCCCCGACGACCTGCCGTTCGTCACCGGCCCGATCGGCCTTCTCGGCAGCAAGGCCAGCGACGACATGATCCGCGGCTGCGACACGCTGTTCATGGTCGGCACGTCCTTCCCGTACGCCGAGTGGCTCCCCGACGAGGGCCAGGCCCGCGGCGTCGAGATCGACATCGACGGCCGCATGATCGGCATCCGCTACCCCATGGAGGCCCACCTCGTCGGTGACGCCCGCGAGACGCTCAGGGAGCTGATCCCCCTGCTGCACCGCAAGAAGGACCGCTCCTGGCGCAAGAAGATCGAGAAGGACGTCAAGGAGTGGCACCGGGTCCTCGACCGGCGCGCCCACCAGAGCTTCGACGGCAAGGTCAACCCGCAGAGCGTCGCCGCCGAACTGTCGCCGCGCCTCCCCGACCGCTGCATCCTCACCGCGGACTCCGGCTCGGGCACCAACTGGTGGGCCCGCCACCTGAAGCTCCGCAAGGGCATGCACGCCTCGCTGTCCGGCACGCTCGCGACGATGGGCCCCGCCACCCCGTACGCCATCGCCGCCCGCTTCGCCCACCCCGACCGGCCGGTGATCGCCTTCATCGGGGACGGCGCGTTCCAGATGAACGGCATGAACGAGATGATCACCGTGAAGAGGTACTGGGACCGGCTCGCGGGCGGCCCGCCGCTGGTCTTCTGCGTCTTCAACAACCAGGACCTCAACCAGGTCACCTGGGAGCAGCGCGCCCTCGCCGGAGACCCCAAGTTCCCCGGCTCCCAGGACATCCCGGACGTGCCGTACGCGCGGTACGCCGAGCTCCTCGGGCTCAAGGGCGTCTACTGCGACGATCCGAAGAAGGTCGGCGCGGCCTGGGACGAGGCCCTGCGCAGCGACCGCCCGGTCGTCCTGGAATTCAAGGTCGACGCCGACATCGCCCCCATCCCGCCGCACATCACGCTGGACCAGGGCGTGAAGGCCGCGAAGGCCGCCGTACGGGACCCCGACGGCGTCGGCATCGCCACCCGCGGCGTCCGCCAGAAGCTCACCGACCTCACCGGCCACCTGAAGGGCGGCCGCGGCTCCGCGTGACGGTTCCCACCGCCTTCCCCGCGGCCCCGAGTGACGGGCCCCCACCGCCCCGCCCCGCCACCCGGCCCGGGCGGCGGGGCAGGGCGGAGCACCCGGGTCACGGCCGGTCGTCGTGGTGCGGGGGCTCCTGGAGGAGCTGCCGCACGGCCCGGTGGGCGTCCACGAGGAGCGAACCGTGCAGCCCCATCCACTCGGGGTCGGCGGCACCCCTGCCCGCGAGGAGCCGGCGCAGCTCCTCGTGCGCGGCGCCGGCGTCCTCGACCGCCCGCCGCAGCCGGGACCGCGCCGCCCCGGAGTCCTCGGTGACGACGTGCCCGAACGCGGTCACGGCGGTCGCCAGGCGCCCGAGGAGCCGCGCGTAGTGCATCGCCACGTCCTCTTCGGGACGCGGCCTGCCGCTGCCGCCGTCGGCCGCTTCCCGCAGCGTGCGCGTCAGGTCGCGGGTGGAGCGGACGAGTTCTTCGAGCACGTACGTCGTGTGGGCGTACGGGCCCTGCCGGCGCAGGAGCCGCGTCCGGCGGCGCGCGACCGGGTTGAGGCGGGCGCTCTCCTCGGTCCTGGCCAGGGCGTCTTGCGCCTCGTCGGCGAGCTCGCCGACCCGCCGGGCCTGCTGGTCCCACGCGCGGGCGTCCCCGTGGTCCCAGGGGCCGGCCAGTCCCCGGGCGACGCGGGCCAGGCACTCCGCGGCCGCGTCGAGGGCGGTGCGCAGCGAGGCGCGGCCGTCGCGCAGGTACACCGGAGGGCGGACCAGCATGTTGACCGCCACGCCCACGGCCGCGCCCAGCAGCGACTCCAGCAGCCGGGCGACGGCCTGGCCGACACCGGGGTCACCGGCGGTGAGGGTGAACAGGGCCGCTGTGGCGCCGTAGATCCCCTGGTCCCCGAGCTTGCGCCAGTTGCCGACGAGGAGGGTGACGGGGAGCACCAGGACCATGGCCACCGTCGGGTCGTCGAGCGCCATGCCGGCCGCGGTCGCGAGGGTGGTGCCCAGGGCGATGGCCGCGAGCTGCTCCAGGCTCCGCGCCAGCGACTGGTACACCGTGGCCCGTACGAGGGCGACCGCCACCCACGGGGCGATGAAGGCCATCGGCGCGTGCAGCACCCGGCTCGCGACGACCCACGCGACCAGGGCCGCCAGCGCGGCCTTGAGCGCCTGGGCGACCAGGTCGCGCTCGCGTCCCGGCCCCGCCCGGGCGCGTCGTACCGCACGCGACACGGACCGGGTCTCGGCGCGCAGGGCTTCGGGGAGGTGGTGCCACGATTTCGCCATCCGGTGCGCGTGCCACGAACGGCCCCTCCGCACACTCCCGCATCCGTCCCCGCGCCGCGCTCCGTCCCACCCACCCCCGCGCCCGCATCCGCCCGCGCCCGCATTCGCCCCCGTGCCCCGCGCGCCCCGGCCCACCCGCGCCGCGCCCCGGCCGCACCTGCTCCCGCGCTCTGCTCCGGCCGCATCCGCCTCCGCGCCGCGCTCCCGCCCCACACCCGTATCCGCCTCCGCGCCGCTCCCCGCGCCCCGCGGGGCGCGGGGAGCGGCGCGCGCCGGGGTGGGCGGGCGCCGCGTCGGGCGGGCGCCG